>NZ_RAVZ01000021.1 GCF_003611635.1 Corallococcus terminator
GGGCGGGACTCCGGGCAGGGTAGGCTCCCGCGTCCTCGCGCCACCCCAAGGCTCCCCTCCCATGACATTCGCTTCGCTCGGCCTGTCGGACGCGCTCACCCGCGCCGTGGCCGAACTCGGATACGACGAACCCACGCCGGTGCAGCGCGCGACCATCCCCGTGGTGCTGCGTGGCGGCGACGTATGGGCTTCGGCGAAGACGGGCTCCGGGAAGACCGCCGCGTTCCTGCTCCCCATCCTGGAGGCCCTGAGGGCGCGCCCCGGAGGGTCGGTCCGGCCGGTGCGGGCCTTCATCCTGGTGCCCACGCGGGAGCTGGCCGCGCAGATTGTCGAGTCCGTCCAGCAGTACGGCCGCTATTTGAAGAAGCCGCTGAAGACCTGCCTCGCGGTCGGCGGCGTCTCCGCGAACCCGCAGATGATGGCGCTTCGGGGCGGCGCGGACGTCGTCGTGGCCACGCCCGGCCGCGCGCTGGACCTGGCGTCGCAGAACGCGCTCCGGCTGGGCGAGGTGGAGACGCTGGTGCTCGACGAGGCCGACCGGCTGTTCTCGCTGGGCTTCGCCGACGAACTCAACGGCCTGCTCGCGCTGTTGCCCGCGCGCCGCCAGAACCTGCTGTTCTCCGCCACCTTCCCGCCTGCGGTGCAGAAGTTCGCGGAGCAGTTGCTGCACGAGCCCACGCGCATCGACGTCGACGACGGGGAGTTGCCCTCGACGGAGTTCATCGTCCAGCGGGCCCTCCAGGTGGATGTGCCCCGGCGCACGATGCTGCTGCGTCACCTGCTGGAGACGCATGCGTGGAGCCACGTGCTCACGTTCGTGGCCAGTCGCTACGCGGCGGACCATGTCGCGCTGAAGCTGAACCGCGCCGGCATCGCCGCGACGTCACTGCATGGAGAGCTCAGCCAGGGAGCCCGCACGCAGGCGCTCGCGGACTTCAAGGCGAAGCGCGTTCGCGTCCTGGTCGCCACGGACGTCGCCGCTCGCGGCCTGGACATCGCTCAACTGCCGGCGGTGGTGAACTACGACCTGCCCCGTTCGACCGTGGACTACGTGCACCGCATCGGCCGCACGGGGCGCGCAGGCGACAAGGGCGTGGCGATCAGCTTCGTCAGCGCGGACACCGAAGCCCACTTCCGACTCATCGAGAAGCGCCACCAGCTCGACATCGCGCGCGAGCAGGTGCCGGGCTTCGAGCCGACGGAAGAGGCCTCACCGACCGCGACGCCCCTGGATCCGAACGGCGGCGTGAAGGGCCGGCGCAAGAGCAAGAAGGACAAGCTGCGCGAAGCCGCCGCGGCTGCCGCTGCCGTGCGTCCCCCGAAACGCAAGCCGTAGCGCATCCGCATCACGGCGCCTGGGAAACCCGCGCCGTGAGTGAGCGGATCCCCTCAGGCCCAGAGTTCCTGCTCCAGCGTGTCCAGCAGGGCCAGGGCGACCTCGGGCGTGGGCAGTCCCGCCTCAGTGACGAGCCCTGCGTCGAGTGGCGCCGCGACCTCTTCGCGCAGCAGGGCCACCGCGTGCCGCTGGGCCTCCCGCAGTGCGTCCCGCTCCTGGGCGGAGAGGCGCGGACGGACCCACCGGTCGATGTCCCAGGACAGCCCCGCGTGCCGCGTCTCGTCCTCGGCGATGCGAGCCATGGCCTCGCGCACTCCGGTGTCGCGCGCGTGCAGGGCCTGATGGTGGGCCACCAGCGCGCCGTACGTCTCCCGCACGCAGCCCTCCACGGCGTTGTCCCGCGCGACCTCCGCGAGCGGACGCTCCGGCAGCTCTGTCACGGAGGGCGACGGCGGCGTGGCACCGAAGCGGCGCGCGAGCCTCCCCGTCACGTCGGCGTGCAGCACCTCGTCCACCGCGCTCGCGAGCGCCGCGGCCTGGAGGTCCGGACCCGCGCCGTGCAAGGCCAACTCCTTGCGCAGCCGCAGGAAGGCATGGATGGACGCCGCCTCCAGGTGCGCGACCTCCGCGAAGTAGCGCCCCAGCACGTCCGGACTCTCGCACGCCCCCGCGACCTGGAGCCCCACGGGCCGCCGTCCTACGGCGCAGCCTCCACTGCCCTTTTCCAGGACGTGCTGCTCCAGCTCTCGAACCTCACCGGAGGCGGACACCTCCAGCAGGTGCTGCGTCACCTGGGTGCCCTCGCCACAACTGTAGCCCCGGGTCCCGATGACGCTGAAGGTGCCCCCCGCGTTCTGCTTCACCGCGCCCCGCTCCAGTCGCCCGCAGCTCACCTGATAGCCGGCGGCGAAGGCCACCAGCGTCGCCTCCTGCGCGGTGTCGACGGTGCCCAACAACCCCTTGAGGGACTCCAGCGTCGAGTACGTCTTCACCTCGTCGCCCAAAGTCGTCGCCAGGAAGTAGTCCGCGCAGAGCTGGAAGCAGGTGTGATGGAAGCCCTCCTCCGGCAGCGTGGCGTCCAGGGCCGCCTGACACGCCGGGACATCCGACGCCGTCGAGCACGCGGCTCCTGAGGTGGCCGTGCCCTCGAAGGAAGGCGGCTCGGTGTAGGACTGGAGGAGGCGCAGTTGGAGGTAGTCCGGCTGCGGGGAGAGGGTCAGGTCGCTGACCGCGGGGGCGTTGTCGTCGCAGGCGATGGGCGCATAGCCCTCCAGGTCCACGCCGGCATCGGAGCCGCAGCCCGCCAGCACCAGCGGGGTGGCGAGCGAAGCCCGCAGGGCCCGTGAGAAGAGGTGGCGCAGTCGACGTGCATTCAAGGAACGACTCCCAGGGATGAAGTGCCCCGGACGCAGGAGCAATGAGGATGCCACCCTTCCCTCCCAGGGCGCTCCCGTTGGAAAGCGCGCGTCGCCTGCGCGGAAAACCGAGGAGGGATCAGAAACCTGAGGGCGAAGCCGCTAGCGTGTCCGGAATCCCACGAGGCCCCTGCCCCGTGACCCTGGACCGGAGGAACACCCCGTGCGTCGTGATGTCGCCGTGCTGTTGGAGAACGCCCCATCGCGGCGCCGGGCCCTGTCCGAAGCGGCGTTCGTGTTCCTCGCCGTCCTCGGGCCTTCGACGGTGGGCACCGCGGGCCGGGCCGCCCTGGCCGTCGTCGCGGTCGCGCTGCTCGCCTGGGGGCTGGCCCTGCTGCGCCCCTGGGAGGCCACGCGCCGGGGCGCCTGGCTGGGCGTCCTGGGGCTCCTGGTGGCGCTGGGCGGCACGGGCGCGGGCGCCTGGGTCGCCACCGCAGCGGAGCAGGAGAAGGGCTTCTCCATGTCCATGGCGCCCCTGTGCATCCGCGCCCTGGGGATGATTTTGCTGGTGGCCGTGCTGGTGTGGCGCGACGGCCAGGGGCCCGCGCAGATGGGGCTGGTGCGCGAGGGCTGGGGCAAGGAGCTGCTCCTCGGCGTGCCGGTGCTCGCCGCCACCTACGCGGTGCACATCGCCGCGTCGGTGCCCATGGCGGCCGTCGCCGTGGCGTTGAAGCTGGCCGGCAAGGAGATGCTGGCGCGCAAGGGCATGGCCACCGCGCTCATGGACACCGGCCTGGGCGTGCCCGCCTTCGCGGCCATCATGGTGGTGGTGACGGGCTTCGAGGAGTTCGTCTTCCGAGGCTTCCTCGTGCCCCGTCTGCGCGTGGTGCTGGGCCGCTGGGTGCCCGCGGTGCTGGTCGCGGCCCTGCTCTTCTGCGTGGGCCACTTCTACGAAGGCATCCTCGCCGTCTTCCAGACCTTCGTCATCGGGGCCTGGTTCGGGTTCGTCTTCTGGTTCCGGGGACGGCTCTTGCCCCTGATTGTCGCGCACGCGGCCTTCAACACCATCAGCTTCGCGTTGGTGATGTGGCTGTCGAAGTCAGGCTTCCTGGACAAGCTGCCGCCACTTTGACGGCAGCCCGGGCCCCGGGGGCTACTCCAGCGTCATGTACTCCGGCTGATACACCGACCGGTTCCGCAGCGACGATGGGCCGCCGCTGTTCACGCAGTAGCCCGTCGGGTTGTCACAGCCACCCTCCGGGTTGCCCCAGTACGCGGTGAGGTTCATCCAGGCGAGGGAGCCCGTGTACGTCCCCGCCGGCTGCCAGGGGATGGCCACCACGTTGTTCCAGGTGTCCCACGCGAGCCCGGCCCCGGTGTCGTCGGCCAGGAAGTCGCCGTTGAAGATGGTTTCGTAGATGTGCCGGGCCGCGTCCGGGTAGAGCCCGTGCGAGCCATTGGCGGAGAAGACCTCCGGGTGCCAGCCGGCGAGGAACACGGCCTTGTCGCCGAAGGTGAAGAGCTGTCCGTTCGCGTGCTGGCTCAGGTAGACCTGCGAGGGGCGCCCGTCGACGAAGCGCACGGTGAGGTGTTCCCAGTCGCCCACGTGGTTGCCGAAGGTGGAATAGCCACCCACGCAGCCCCAGGGCGAATACCAACCAATGCACACCCGCTTGCCATTGTTGTAGGGGTAGAAATTCCAATACAGCACGTCCGTCACATTCGTCGGCTGGCCGCCCTGGGTGCGCGGGATGACCTGCGCGTAGACGGGCACCGACGTCTGATTGGGGCGCTGGCCGTCCAGGAACTGCGGATCCGTGCAGGAGTCACAGCCCAGCGCCTGGTTCGTCACCAGGTGGCCGTTCTCCTCGTGGACGTTGGCCAGATGGAACTGCGTGGAGGACGGAAAGTAGAGCTCCTCCGGGTGCAGCCAGACGCGGGGCGCGAACGTGGCCACTGCCTGCGCGTCCACTGGCAGGCCGCGCAGCTCCGGGTTGGACGTGGCGCTCTTGTTGAGGACCCAGTAGCGGCTGCCGCCCGTGTCGCCGTGGCTGGGACGGGAGACGAAGGTGGACGCGGGCAGGCCGCGGTGGTCGCGCGCCACCGCCTGCCACACGCCGATGTCGTCGTTCGCGCCGGAGCCCTTGTCGTCCCAGACCCACGCCGGGTTGGCGGGCAGCACGTATTCGCTGCGCACGCAGCGGATGAGGTCCGTGGAGGGCTTGGAATAGCCCAGCACCGCGACGTGGCCCAGGCAGGTGTAGCCTGCCGGCGCGACGGGCTCCCAGAAGGAGGCGTCGTGCGTTCCACCGGAGCCGGAGTCGCTCCAGATCCAGTTGTAGTTGGACGGACGCGCCAGCAGGTCGCCCTCGCCGCGCACCAGGAACGTCGTCGCGGGGGCCTGTCCCCGGTTGGACATGGCGACGTCGCCCAGCGAGAAGAAGCCGGGGGACTGGGACAGGTCCGGGCGCCAGACGGAGATGTCATTCGTCGCGCCGGTGCCATGGTCATCGTAGATCCAGGCGAAGCGGCTCGTGGGCTTGAGCTCCAGTGACTTCGGATAGCGCAGCGCCACCGTGTCCGCGCTCAAGGTGAACTCCGCGCTCTGCCCCGCCAGCGCGGTCGCCGCGACCAGCTTGTAGCTGCCCGGGGACAACGTGACGGACAGTCGCGAGTTCGTTCCGCCCCCGCCGTTGTTGTCCTGCGCGAGGATGGTGCCATTCGCATCCAGCAGGTACAGCCACGCATCCGCCGACGACGTCAGCGTGAACGTCACGGGGGTGTTGGAGGTCTGCGAATCCAGCAGGAACACCCGGTTGCCAGGACTGGAGGAGCTCTGGCCTCCCGAGCCCTGCCAGACGCCGTAGACGGTATTGGCCTGGGCTGTGTTCGCCAGGAGTGAAGTCGTCGCGAGCACGACGAGGGAGAGGAATCGCCTTGGGAGCATGGGAACCCGGGTGAAGGGGGAGCCCGAGACCATACCCTGGGTGCGACTTTCAACCCCGAAGGTCGGAGCCGTATTCGAAGCCCTCGTAGTCGAAGGCTCGCTCAATGGAACTCACGTCCGCATCAGAGCCCCCACAGCTTCGGACGGCGTCACGCCACCGGAGTGACACGCGCTGCTTCATCGTGTCGATGATGCGGGTGGCGTCTTCTTTCGACAGTCGGAAGCGTACGCATTCACTCAAGAGGTTGCGGCGATTGGCTCGGCGATGCTGCGCGCTTCCCACCTCCATCGCCAGATCGCGCTCGGTGCTGGCCTGCGGTGCCGGCGTCAGATCGTAGGCAGGCGACAGACTCCAGTGGGCTCCGGCTGCGATGAGTGCATGATTCCTGGGATGGTCATCAATGTTTGAAACAAGCGCGTTGAACACCATCCGGCGGAACAACTCTCGCAGGTCCTCCGCCGGCTCGCTGACCCAGCGTTTCAGCTCATCCGCCAGCAAGATGTATGACCAGGGCTTGCGCTCATTCGGACCCGCGCGTGGATTCTCATCGGCGCGGAGCACCGTCAGGGCACTGACCATCCGGTGTCGCAGATAGCCGTGCTCGGTGCGTTCCCGATCGAACCGACGGACGAGGAGCACATCCTGCCCGGCGATACGGACCCTCTTCGCGGAAGCAGCGCGAAGGCCACATTCGTCGGCGAGCTTCAGCATCGCGAGTTCGACCGCGGCGTTGTTCCATCGGTCACCTCGCGACGGGAACTTGGCGATCCACAAGCCCTCGTCATCCTCGACGACATTCTTGGGACGAGCTCCGCCCATGGAGCTTCCTGGATTCACCAGATCATCGACCTGGGGGGAGGGCGGAAGTCCCTGCTCGAACCGGCTGGCTTCTTCCAACAGCAAAGGCAGTGAGAGCACCTTGTTGAACTGATGAACCTGGGCTGGCGGTGTGCTGCCCATGCCAAAGGACAGCGCCCCGGCTCGATCTTCCGGCGAATTGAGGAGGAAGCCGACCTCGGTCAGCTCTCCGCGGCCCAACTGGCGTTCAATGACCCTGCGACCCCAGGCATCGGGCGAAGCGTCTCGCAAGGAGCCGAAGATACCTCCAAGCCGGGTCGTCCTGAAGGTGCCTGGTTGCAGCGGAAGCTCGAAGAGTTCCAACTCGACGGCGCGGGGATTCTCCAGATAGCTCCTGCCGTAGACGAACTGCCCCACTCCCTCTTGCTGGACGTAGAGCCCACAAGTCACGACGTCGAGAGAGTTCGGGAGCTGGATGTACACGTAGCATCGGGACGCGTCAGAAGTCGGCATCGAGCTCATCCTTGCGATGGACGTCCACGCGCTCCGGCTGGCGAGCCAGCTCCAACGTCTTTCCTTCCTCGTCGCGATCCGGCGAGGCGAGGTCGGCGAACTCGCGTTCGAGCCCAAGCGCCCACAAGACGGTGAAGTAGGCACTGAGCGCGGTGGTGGGACTCCCCTCCTCGATGCGCCGGAGCGTCCCGAGCGCCAGCCCCGTCTTCTTCGCGAGGTCCACCTGACGCAGGCCACGTCGGATGCGGGCCCGCGCGATGTTCTGTCCCAAGGCCGAGATGGCCCGGCCTACGGCGAAGGGCGTCGTCTCACTCGTCAGATTCTGTCGAGGCATGCACGCCCATGGTGACCCAGGGATGACCCAAAAATCCAATCTATTGATTCCATCCTCCATTTAGAACCAATAGATTGATTCCAAAAACCGAGGGCTCGTAAGCCCGCCAGTTCAGGCCAGGGCCGTCGTCGCGGGCGAACACGTCCGCGCCAGCTCCCGCACCAACCGCCGTGCCATCTCCGGCGAAGGCAGCCCGGACTGACGGGCCACGTCCTCTGGCAGGAGGCTGTCCGCGGCGTCGCGCTCCAACGCGGACCACGCTTCACGCCGGGCCGCTTCGACCCGCGCCCGAGCGTCCTCGGACAGCCGCGCCAGCGCCCAGGCATCGATGTCCCAGGACAACTCCGAGTGGCGCAGCTCGTCCGGCGCGATGGCCGACAGCGTCTCGCGCACCGACACATCCTCCGAGCACCGCGCCTGCCACCCCGCGAGCAATGCGCCGAAGGTCTCCCGCACGCAGCCTTCCACCGCGTTCTCGATGGCGAGCGCCTCCAGCGACCGGGCTCCGAACGGCGCCACGTTCACCTCCGGCATCGTGGCCCCGTGACGCACCGCGAGGGACGCCATCGCGTGCGCGTGCCGCACCTCCTCCTTCGCTGAACGACGCGCCGCCCGCACCAGCCGCTCCGGCGCTCCGTGCGCGGCCAGCTCGTCCGCGAGCCGCTCGAACGCCGGGACGGACGCGGCCTCCAGGTGCGCCATCTTCGCGAAGAGCACGCCCAGCGCGGGCACCCGCCCCTCCACCGAACCATCACTGCACAGCCCCTCCGGCCGGCGCCCCTCGCAGAGGGTCCCCACCTGGCAGCTCACTTCGTCGGGTTCGGCCAGCTCCTGGGAGGAACGCGTGAACGAGCACGGCGCGTGGGCCCCCAACTGCGCGCACACCTCCGAACAAGGCGTTTGCGCCGTGGCCACGCCCCCATCCGTCAACTCGATGGTGGCGACGCGGAACGTCTCCTGGCGGGAATCCGAATCGCAGCCCCACGTGGAGGAACACCCCACCCCCAGCGTGGTGACGGGCGCCAGCAGCCACAGGCGGGAGAAGGCACGGCGCAGCTTCGAGCGGGACATGGACATGGGAACACCCTCTTCGGTCACACCCCCGCCGGCCTCGGGGCCCCGGAGCCTGCCACGACACGCCGCATCCCGGACAGCCCGGTTCCTGATGACAAACATGTAATTTTCAAGGAATACATGAATAACCATTTTCAAAGCAACTCATTCACAGGTCGCGAGAAAACCCTGTCGACACATCCTCACCCGTTGTTTCCCCCTCCCGTGGAGCGAGATGCGAAAGCAATTCCTGACACTCACCGTGTTGACGCTGGCGGCCACCAGCGCCCTGGCGGCGGACCGCCTGAATCCGGCGGATCTGCGCCGTGTCACCAAGGCGCGTGAGTCCCTGGTCCCCGCCGTCGCGAAGGAGTTCGGCCCCAAGGCCCGGTTCATCCACCTCTTCGGCCAGGGCCGGGGAATGCTGGCGGGCGTCGTCGCGGAGATTCCGACGGAGCCGCTGGGCACGGACGAGCTGCCGCTGCTGGCCATCGTCCGCTACGACGAAGCCACCGGCGCGGTGCGCGTGGTGGACCGCGAGTTCAAGTACCGCGAAGCCCGCTCGGTGGGGACGGACGTGGCGCTGCTGGAGGGTGACGGCACCCTGCGCATGCGCGACGCCAATGGCCGGGACCGGGTGCTCGCGCGAGGCGTGGGCGGGGACCTGTTCCCTACGGCGAAGGGAGACGCGCTCGTCGCCACGCTCCTGATGAACAGCGAGGGGCCGCATGAAACCGCCGTGGGCATCATCGACCTCCAGGGCCGCGTGAAGGTCCTCGCGGACGGCCCCGGCGTGGACGCGACGCCCAGCATCTCCCCGGATGGCAGGACCGTGGTGTTCGTGTCCGGCCGCACCAGCGTGGCGTCGTTCTACGTGACGAACGTGGAGGGCGCTCCGGCCCGGCAACTCACCAACGTCGGCCTGGAGAACTGGATGCTGTTTGGAGGCCCGCCCAAGGAGTTCGTGCCCCCGCCCGTCTCCACCCACCACATGGAATGGCTGAACGAGGACGTGCTTCGCTACAACGCTGGCGGCGGTGCGTTCTGGAAGCTCAACGTGCGCACGGGCCACGCGGCTCCGGATGTGGGAGGTGAGCCGTGAAGACCCTGACCCTCGCGCTGGCCTTCGCGCTGCTGGCCTTCCCGGCGGTGTCCTCCGCCCAGACGATGTTCCGCTTTCCCGCCTCACAGCTCGCCGACCAGTGTGGCAACGGCGGCTGCGTGGTGAGCGCCTACAAGGACTACGGCGGCCGGGACTACGCCTGCGGTGGCGTGCGCTACAGCGGCCACACGGGCATCGACTACGCCCTGGTCGGCGGGTTCAGCAAGATGGACTACGGCGTCTGGGCCATGAACGCCGCCCGGGGCTACGTCGAGGCGTCCGTGGATGGCTATTTCGACCGGTGCAACTATTGGGACCAGGCCAACCCCTACGCGGCATGCGGCCTCTACACGGCCAACTACATCATCATGCGGCACCCGGACAACACGCAGACCAAATACTGGCACCTGAAGGCATACACCCAGCAGTTCGCGCGGGGCACGACCCTCGCCTGCGGAAACTGGATCGCCCGGGTGGGCTCGTCTGGCGCCTCCACGGGGCCACACCTGCACTTCGAATACTGGGTCCCCGGCTACGGCACGGATGACCCGTACGCGGGCTCCTGCGGAACGCCCTACACGCGGTGGACCGCGCAGGGTGCCTACCGGGGCCTCCCCGGCATCACCTGCCAGTAGACCGCCACTGTCGTCCCCTCGGGAAGCCTTCCCGGGCCCAGTGGGTATACACTGTATACCCACTGGGCCTGTCAGGAGGAGCACCGCATGGGCGACCGATGGCTGCTGCGTGGGGCGGAGATCATCACCTGCGACCCCGAACAGGCGGACCTGCCGCGAGGTGACGTCCTGGTGGAGGACGGGCGCATCGTCGCGATGGGTCCCCAACTGCACGCGGGGGACTGTCGCATCGTGGACCTGAGCGGGAAGCTGCTCCTGCCGGGCCTCATCGATGCGCACCGGCACACGTGGCAGACGCCGCTGCGCGCCCTGGGCGCGGACTGGACGGTGATGGACTACCTGGCGGCGGTGCGCGTGAAGCTGTCTCCCGCGTTCCAGCCGGAAGACCTGCATGCCGCCAACCTGGCCGGGGCGCTGGAGGCCCTGGACGCGGGCATCACCACGCTCGTGGACTATTCGCACTGCGTGGAGTCACCCGCGCACGCGGACGCCGCGCTCACGGCGCTGGAAGACTCCGGCATCCGGGCCCTCTTCGCCTACGGCTACGCGGCGGGTCCCCAACAGAGCACCGCGCTGCCGACTCCCGCGAGCCGGCTCCAGGACGCCCGACGCCTGCGCTCCACCCGGCTGGCCTCCGACAGCGGGCGTGTCCGCATGGGCATCGCGCTGACGGAGATGCAGGTCCCCTGGGAGCAGAGCCGGGCGGAGATCCTCTCCGCGCGCGAGCTGGGCGTCCCCATCACCGCCCACTGTTCCGCGTGGCCCGTGTCGGGCCCGAGCGAAGTGCAGCGGATGGCGGCCGAAGGCCTGCTCGGTCCGGACGTGCTCTTCGTCCATTGCACATGGAGCTCCGACGAGGACCTGCGGCGCATCGCCGACAGCGGCGGCGCCGTCGCGGTGACGCCGGAGACGGAGCTGCAGATGGGCATGGGCTTCCCCGTCACCGGACGCGCGCTGCGCGCGGGGGTCCGGACCACGCTCGGATGCGACGTCGTCTCCAGCAACGGCGGGGACCTGTTCACCGCGATGCGGCTGGCCCTCCAGGTGGAGCGGGCCCGGGCCCATGAGAAGGACGGGCTGTCCCGGGTCCTCGCGCTCAAGGCCGCGCGCATGCTGCCCATGGTGACGCTCGACGCCGCGGAGGCCCTGGGGCTGGGACGCGTCACGGGCTCGCTGCGGCCGGGGAAGGACGCGGACCTCATCGTCCTCGCCGCCGATGCGTTGAACCTGACGCCGCTCAACCGCCCCCGCGACGCGGTGGTGCTCCAGGCGCATGCGGGCAACGTCGAATCGGTGATGGTGCGCGGACGGTGGGCGAAGTTCCAGGGCGCCCTGGTGGACGTGGACCTCGCCACGGTCCGGCGCCGGGTCATCGAAGCCCGCGACGCGGTGCTGGCCCGCGTGGGAGGACCGGACGCGCTCCTGCGCGGACGGGCGGACCTCTCCGCCCACTGGGACATGGGAGGCGGCGCGAAGGACGCGTGACGCGAAGCCAGCCTCAGCGCTGGCGACGAGGGGGCCGCTTCCGCGCGGGGGCCTGTCGTGCGTCGATGCGCCGCTGGATGCCCTCCAGCATGAAGCCGAGGCTCGCCTCGAACTCCCGCTCCACGTCGGTGGCCCGCATGTGCGGCACGCTGTGGGCAAGCCCCGGGTAGTCCCTGGCGGGGAGCGCCTGGGCCGCCGCGAAGAACCGTTCGAACGGCGGGGGCGTCCCTGGGGGACCCACGTCCCACGACTCCTGCCGACGGATGGCCCCGGCCAGCCAGGAGAAGAACGTGTTGTGCAGTGCCCCCGCCTCCTTCCACGGGATGCCGGCGGCGTGAAGTCCGCTCACGGTCCGGTCGAGGATGACGAGCGCGGTGTGGACGACGGGGCCTTGCTCCAACAGGAACTCCATCAGCCCCGGGTGCGCCAGCCCCACGGCGCGCAGACGGCCCGCGAGCTGCCGGAGCCACGCCACCGGATCCTGTTGCTCCGCGGGCAACACCAGACGTTGCCTCACAGGCAACACCAGACGTTGCTCCGCGGGCAACACCCGTGTCTGGAGGATGGCCTCCGCACACAGGAGCACGAGTGCGTCCCGGTTCGCGACGTGCTTGTATATGGCCATGGGCGTAACCCGGAGCCGTTCGGCCAGCGTCCGCATGGAGAGCTGTCGCAACCCCTGCTCCCGGACGAGCGTGACGGCGGTCTCCACCACGGCGTCCCGCGACAGCCGCCTACGCACTCTTCGGGGACTGCTCTCACCAGAGGTCATGCGCCGGAGCATACCCCGCCCGCCAGAAGCGACTGTGATTCAAGAAACAGATGCAATGCCTCCTCGAAGCCCGCATCTGGAGAATTTCCTGAACGCACTGGATTAACCCGCTTTCGCTTCCAATACATCAGGCTTCGTGTCAGGATATGATTTGTCTCGTCCGGGGATGCGTGGGCCATACAGGCCCCGTCCGAGGAGCGGGCGGACGCAAGAGGGGACACCATGTTCAAGGAAAGCACGCATCGCCCAGGGGGGGCGCTGCTCGTCGCGCTCGGGCTCGGAGCACTGGTTGGCTGTGGAAGCGCGCCGGAGGCATCCATGCCTTCCGAGCAGACGCCTCCAGGAGAGCTGCGGCACAGCGAGGCCGAACTCTATGTGGCGTCCTCCACCCTGTGGTGGCCGCTGACCATCCCCGTGTGTTGGGAGAACCCGGCCGCTGGCAACGCCACCCAGCGACAGTGGGTGCGCGACGCGGTGACGCGCACGTGGGAGGCGAATTCGAGCGTGCGCTTCTACGGCTGGGGGACGTGTCCGTTCTCGTCCAGCGGCGTCCGCATCAACATCAGCGACGTGGGCCCGCACGTGAAGGCGCTGGGCAACGGCCTCAACGGCAGGGCCCAGGGCATGGTGCTCAACTTCACGTTCGCCAACTGGGGCCAGTCGTGCGCCAGCACCCTCAAGTACTGCATCGACGCCATCGCGGTGCATGAGTTCGGTCACGCGCTGGGCTACGCCCACGAGCAGAACCGTCCGGACCGGCCCTCCACCTGCACCGAGCCCGCGCAGGGCTCCTCGGGTGACTGGCTCATCGGGCCGTGGGACCTGGGCTCCGTGATGAACTACTGCAACCCGGCCTGGAACGGGGATGGCAACCTGAGCGCCACGGATGTCCAGGGCGCGAAGATCACCTACGGCGTCCCCTGGGAGTCGCTGGGCGGCGGCCTGGCCTCCAGCCCGGGAGCTTCGTCCTGGGGCGCGAACCGGCTGGACGTGTTCGTCCGGGGCCTGGACAGCCAGATGCACCACCAGTACTGGGCGGGCGCGGGCTGGAGCGGCTGGGGCCTCCACACGGGCGTCATTACGTCCGACCCGGCGGCGGTGAGCTGGGGCTCCAATCGCATCGACGTGTTCGCGCGCGGCTCGGACAACTCCATGCTCCACAAGGCGTGGGATGGCACCGGCTGGAGCCCCTGGTACTCGCAGGGCGGCGCCTTCAACTCCGGCCCGGCCGTGGCGTCCTGGGGCACGAACCGGCTGGACGTGTTCGGCCAGGGCCTGGACAACCAGCTCTACCAACAGTCCTGGACGGGCTCGGGCTGGACGTCGTGGAACGTGATTCCGGGCGTCGTGACGTCGGACCCTGCCGCGGTGAGCTGGGGCCCCAACCGCATCGACCTGTTCGCCAGGGGCACCGACAACACCTTCCTCCACAAGTACTGGAATGGCACGGCCTGGAGCGCCTGGGGCTCGCTGGGCGGCACCTTCACCTCCGCTCCGGCGGTGGCCTCGCGCGGCGTGAACAAGCTGGACGTGTTCGGCCGGGGCGCGGACAACAGCCTCTGGGTGAACTCGTGGACGGGCTCCGGCTGGAGCGGCTGGAACTGGCTCGGCGGTGAGATGACCTCCGCGCCCGATGTCGCGAGCTGGGGTCCCGGCCGGCTGGATGTCTTCTATCGCGGCACGGACAACACCCTGCGCCACTCCTGGTTCAACAACGGCTGGTAGTTCCCCGCCGACGCCCCGCCCCAGGCTCAGGCCTTGGGCGGGCGCTGTTCGGAGCGGCGCCGGAGCCAGTTGCGAAGGAAGGCCTTCACCTCCGGGTGCTGTGATTGCTTGAAGTGCTCCGGCGGGCCGTACTCGACAATCAGTCCCTCGTGCATCAGGGCCAGGTTGTCCGCGGTGCCGAAGGCGGACGCCACGTCCGGGGTGATGACCAGCGACGTGGCGCCCAACTGCTGCTTGCCCTTGGTGATGATCTCATTGACGGCCGCGGTGGTGAGCGGATCCAGACCGGCGGTGGGGTCGTCGTAGAGGAGGATTTTCGGCTGGAGGATGGTCGCGCGCGCGAAGCCCACGCGCTTCTGCATGCCGCCGGACAGCTCTCCCGGGAAGCGCGTGGCCGCATGCGACAGGCCCACCTTCTCCAGCGTCTGGTTCACCAGCTTGGTGATTTCCGGCTCGGGCGTGTTGGTGCGCTCGCGCAGCGGGAACGCCACGTTGTCGAAGACGTTGAGCGAGTCGAAGAGCGCGTTGGCCTGGAAGAGGATGCCCAGCTTGCGGCGCATCTGGTTGAGCGCGGGCTCGTTCATCTTCGCCACCTCCTCGCCCTCCACCAGCACCACGCCCTTGTCGGGACGGATGAGCCCCATGATGTGCTTCATCAGCACCGTCTTGCCGGAGCCGGAGACGCCCATCAGCACGCAGGTCGTGCCCTCCGGCACCACCAGGCTCACACCCCGGAGCGCCGGCTGGCCGCCGAAGGACTTGTAGAGGTCCTTCACCTCGATGGTCAGCTTCGGCGTCGTCTCACGGCTCGTGTCACTCATCGCTCCGGCACCCTAGTGCGCGGCCCCCTGACGCGCGAGGGCTCCCTGCCTGCCTACCTGGAGGTCGCCAGGTCTTCTGGCAGCGCCAACTCGAAGCGCGTGCCATCCCCCGGTCTCGACGTCACCTCCAGGGTGCCTCCGTGGGCCTCGGCGATGCGACGCGCGAGGAACAGGCCGATTCCCAGCCCCGTGGAGCCAGGGCCCCTCGCGAAGCGTTCAAAAAGGGTGGGAAGCTGCTCGCCGGGGATTCCCGGCCCCTCGTCGATGACCGCGAGGCGGGCCCAGGGCCCCTCCAGACGCCGCTGCATCTGCACATCGACGAGCACGGGAAGCCCCGGCGGTGAGTGCTTCAGCGCGTTCGCCACCAGATTCTCCAGCGCCTGACGCAGGCGCTCGGGGTCCGCCAGCATCACCAGCTCCTCGGGGCCCCGGTAGTTCACCGGATGTCCGGGCGTGTTCGCGGTGGAGGCCACCTCCCGCGCGAGCCCCGCCACATCCACCGGCTGGGGGCGCAACGTGAAGAGCCCCTGGTCCAGGCGCCCCACGTCCAGCAGGTCCTGGATGAGCCGGGTGAGGGAGCGCAGGGACGCAGCCGCGCCATTCGCATCCCGCTGGTCCTCGACGCTCTGGTTGCGCGTGGCCCGCCGCTGGATGAGCTGGATGCGAGCCTGGAGCGGCAGCAGGTAGTTGGCCATGTCGTGGGCCAGCACGGTGATGAGCTCCTCCGCCGCGGCCCGGCGGGCCTGCTTCACCGCCAGGTTCGTCAGCTCCTGCACCAGCTCCACCCGGTGGGCCACCAGGCCCACCCAGCGCGCCACCGCCTGGAGGAAGCGCAGGTCGCCCTGCGTGAAGAAGTCATTCCGGGCCGACGTCACGGCCAGCACGCCCCGGGTCTCCATGCCGATGGGCAGGGGCACCATCACGGAGGAGCGGGCCCCCAGCCGGTGCTTGATGCCGGGAAGCTCCTCCGGATCCTCCTCGTGACGGCCCGTGATGAAGGGCGCTTCCGTTTCATACACCTGGACGGCACGGCCCCCGTTGGCGAGCTGAAGCCGGTCCAGGCCCAACGACTTCTGGAGGCGGGCCATGGGCGTGTCGCTCGTCCCGACCGCGACCAGGCACTGGGTGCTCGTGTCGAGGAGGAAGACGTCCACCTTGTCCGCCTTCAGCAGCTCCGAGACAAGCTGGCCCACCGTGTTCAGGGTCGGTTGGAGTTCCGCGGCGGGAAGGGCCAGCAGGCCCTCCAGTGCCTGCAACCGTGCATCCGTCTCGGTCTCCGCCACCGGGTCGCTCACGAGCCAAGGGTGGGGATCACTCCCTTCCGGTGCCACCCGTGCCGTCGGCCCGCCCCCCGCACCTCGGGCGGCCAGGCGTCCCTGCCCGGTCACGCCTTCGCGCGAGACCTCCGCCACCACCAGAAGCCGCCCACGACCAGGGCGACGGCGCAGAGGAGCGCGAACAGGTTCCAGGCTCGTAACGAACCCGTGATGTGCGCGGCCTTCGCTTCGGGTGCAGGCACGGGGACCAGCGCCGCATCCCCCATCACCACGAGCCCCGCCCAGGCGGCCGCGGGCTGACCGTCCTCCCAGGCCTCGCGCTGGGCGGAACGCAGGGCCAGGGACACGCCCTGCCCCGACGCCAGATGTCTGTAATAGCGCTCCAGGAGCCACGCGGCCTCGGCGTCGCGCATGGGCCACAGGCTCGCCACCACGGCATGCGCTCCAGCTTCGAAGAAGGCCCTCGCGAGGCTCAGCACCCCTTCCCCCGCGAGCAGCGCGCCGGACGCGCCCTGACAACTGGAGAGCACCACCAGTGCGTCCCCCAGTTTCAACTCCGAGATCTCCCGGGGCTGGAGCAGGCCGTCCTCCTGCGCCGCGCCCGGGGCCAGCACCAGCGCGGACCGCTCGGGGGCCTCGACGTCGACGACGGCGTGCGCGGCCAGGTGGAGGATGCGCACGTCGTCCAACGCGGTGGCCTTGAGGGCCTGCTCGGAGGCCTCCGCGCCCACCAGCAGGCGCGGCCTCACGGCGGTGTCCTCCAGCGACGCCTCCACGGTGTGCCCTTCGCGCCTGGCTTCTGGGAGCGCGCCCAGGCTCGCGGTCTCACCGAACACGCCGCCTCGCGCGGAGGCCACCACCGTCGCGCCCTCCGGGGCAGCACTCCGGTCCGGATCCGCCAGGACCAGGGCCTGGCCTCCCAGAGGCCTCGTGGACCGCTCCCTCCAGTGGTGCAGCAGGCTCGCGGAGGGCACCAGCGCGAGTTCGTACCGGGCGATCAACGGCGGACCGTCCACGCGCTCCCGCAACGCGGCGAAGGCCAGGTCATGCAGCGGCCCGTCCGGCACGAGCAACAGGCGGGAGACGCGCTGCGGAAGCTCCCGCAGCGCGGGGCCGAGCAGTTGCGCATGCAGCGCGGCGGCGGCACCCGCCTCCGAACCGTCACGCCGTTCGATGAGGCCCGACAGGAGCGCCACGGCGGGACGCAGCCGCGCACGCTCAGGGATGCGGTGCGCGCGCGTGCCCTCCCGGGTCACGGCCAGCACCCAGGCGCCTCCCGCGCGCTCCGCCTGGAGATCCTGGTCCGCGCCCACGAGGAAGACGAGCAGCGCCTCGTCGTCGCCCAGACGCTGCTCCGTCTGCTCCAGCGAGGCGAACTGGACCGCGGCATGCCGGGGCGAGAGACGCAGCTCCTGCTCCCGGCGCTCCAGCTCCTGGAGTTCCCCCAGCAGGCGCGTGCGCTCGGGCGCGGAGAGCTCCTTTCCGAGCAGTCGCCGCTGGGTGGCGGACAGGTCGCGCAGCACGCCGGCCCGCTGCTCCCGGCGCTCCGGCGCGTCCTCCCCGGCGGCCAACGCACGGGAAGCCACGAGCGCTTCGAACAGGGTCCTCGCCCGCAGGCGCTCGCTCACGGTGAAGGCGCGCTCCAGGGCTTCCCGGGGTGGTACGACGGCAGCCTCACCGGCCTCCAGCGTACGGCCGGCGAGCCGGTGGTAGTCGCTCGCCCAACCGGAGAACAGCTCGGCCTGACTGGAGGCGTCGCGCTGCAACTGGCGCAGCACCTCCACCGCGTCGAGCGCGCGCTCCGCCTGTCGCAGCGCCTCCGGCAAGGGCCGCGTGCGGAAGGCCACCATCGAGTGCGCCCTCCACGCCGGGGCGAGGTAGAGCGGGTTGTCGTGTTCGGCGGCGAGGCGCAGGGCCTCGTCCGCGTCGTGCTCGGCGGCGACGGCGGCGGCGGCATCCCCCCTGGCGCGGCGCTCGGCGCGCGTCCACAGACAGGAGATGCGGCGCTCGGGCAACCCCGTCTTTCGTGCGATGTCGATGCAGCGCTCCAGGAACGCCTCCGCGTCGCGCCGCTCCTCCGGACCGTCGCCCAGCAGCTCCGCCACGAGGCGCAGGGACATCGCCTCGAAGGCCTTGCTGCCCGCGCGTTCGGCCGCCGCGAGCGCCTCCCGCGCGAGCCGCAGCAGTTCCGGACGGCCTCCCGGTTCGGGGCGTTCCTCGTGTCGCAGCAGCGCGAGGTTCGCCACGGCCAGACGCACGCGCGCTTCCGTGCCCGCGTCCCGGGTGCGCCGCGCGAGCTCCGCGAGCCTCCCGTACGCGTCCAGCGCCTCGTCCAGGCGTCCCAGGTTCACGCTCACCGTGGCCAGGGGACTCAGCAGTTGCTTCTTCATGCCGTCGGTGCCCCCGGGAAAGGTGAGGGCCTCCGCGCGCTTGAGGAGCAGATAGGCGCGCCCCAGGTCCTGGCCCAGGTCGGAGAGTTCGGCCGCCTCCAGGATGAGCGCTCGCACCTGCAAGCGCGCGTCACCGGAGGCCCGGGCCACCTCGCCCACCCGCAGGACCCACTGGTGCGCTTCCTCTGCCCGCCCCAGCATCCCCAGCACGCTGCGCAGGTTGATGCCGGCCATCACTTCGCCCTCCGCGTCCCCCCGGCGCCGGAACGCGAGGGCCGCGTGACGGTAGGACGCTTCGGCCTGGCGGGGCTCGGACAGCAGCTCCAGATGGCCCAGGACCAGCGTGAGCCAGGGACGATCCGGGTGACGCTCGATGAGCCCCTGGAGCCTGCGCCGGGCCTCGTCGCGCCCCTCCAGTCCCTGGGCCTCTCGGAAGAAGCACATCGCCGCTTCGGGGCCCTCCGGGTGGGCAAGGAAGCCCTCCTCGCACCGGGCCAGCGCGGGGGGCTCCGCGGGAGGGGCGGCCCCCGCGAGGCAACACAGGGTCAGCCCCACCACGAAGGTGAGGAGCCCCGGTCGCCTCGCGTGCTGTCGCCGCCCTCCGGACACGTCACTCCTCGACTTCCACCCAGCAGCCCTCCACCGTGACGGGCTCCGGCATGGTGGTGGTCGGGTCCTTGGCCGGCGCCAGGCAGACGGCCCTCTTCGGAGGCGGATCACTCGGATCTTCCCGTTCGAGGACCAGGACGCCGGCGGACATCTGCAGGCGGCTTGGCAGCAGGACGAGCTGCGCGCGGACACCGGCGCTCGAGGGCGCCCGGGCCGTCAACCGCAGGGGGGACCCCGGCCCCACGGTTCCCGTGACGGTCGCGAGCACGACGCCCCGGTCACTCAGGATGCGCAAGGTCACCGGCACCGCGGGCCCCGTGCGCAGCACGCCCGCGTCCACGACGGAGGCCACCACCGTGTCGTTCGCGGAACCCACCAGGACATCCGTCGTCACCAGCACCGTGACCGGGGTGGGCGCGGCCTGTGCCGCCGCCGTGACACCCCACAAGAGCGCCACCACCGCCAACACCCGCCCCCATCGTCCCTGCGCATTGATTGTCTTCATCACATCCCCCTCTGCCTTGTCTTGGATTGGACGCGGCCCCTGCCGCGCGCTCACTGCAACCGGTTCACGAACGTGCTGCTTCGCCGGACGCTTCCATCCGGCAACCGTGCTTCGACCTGCCAGAGCACCCTCGCCCCCGAGGGCAGCTCCGCCAGCACCGGGGCCGGCACGGTGTATTCCCGCTGCTCCAGCCGCTCCACGCGGTGGAACACCTTCAAGTCCTCCGACGACACCTGCACGCTCCAGTGCGTCGCCTGGGGCACCCCACTCCAACGCAGCACGAAGCGGTCGCGGGCAAGCGCGGTGGCTTCCGGCACCCCGGAGGTGATGGCTTCCGCCTCGCCGCCCCGGATCCGCTCCGGGTCCTCGCGCTGCTGCTGCCGCCACACCAGGACCCCACCCACCAGGACCACCCACATCGCCGCCATCGCGGCCCATGCGGGACGGCCGCTCCAGGAGCGCTTGCCCTGCGCCGCCTTGCGGTCCGTCAGCGACAGCACCTTCGCCGGTGCATCCGCCTTCGCGGCCGCACGGGACATCTCCATCGCCAGCCGCCAGGCCTGGGCCCACGTAGGATCCGCCGCGACGCGCTCGATGACCGCCCGGCGCTCATCGGCCGGGAGTTCCTGCGTCACGGCGCGCCAGACGAGGTCCGCGTCCACCGGTTCTCCGGGCGTCGCCGCGTCGTCGCGCAGCGCCGTCCGCAGCCGCTCCACGCCCGCGTCGTCGATGGAGTCATCCTCGGGGCGGTGGTCGCTCACGGCGTGATTCCCTTCGTGGAGAGGCAGGCGCGCAGGGCGCTGAGTCCACGGTAGATGAGGTTTTCGGTGCGCTTGCTCTCCCAGCCCAGCAGCTCCGCGGCTTCGTGGAGGGTGTGTCCCTGCAGGTGCAGCGTCACGGCGAGGCGGCGGTCCTGCACGAGGCCCTGGAGACAGTCGCGCACGGCCCGGGCAATCTGCGCGGCGCCGGCCGAACGCTCCGGGTCTCCCGGCGCCACGGGCTGCACGGGCGCCTGCTCCACTTCTTCCAGCGCCACCTCCTTGCGAGCGTTCACCCGGCGCAGCTCATCGATGAGCGCCGTGTAGGCCACCCGGTACAGGTACGCGGACGAGAGCGCCGCGCGTCCCGGGTCCCGCTTGCGCAGCTCCACCACGCGCATCATCGCCACCTGCAACAGGTCGTCCCGCCGGTCCGCGAGGGACGGGGGGCAGACGCTGGCGAGGGCCTTCTCCAGGTCGCGCCGGAGCGTTTCGAGCCCGGCGTCCGGCGAGGCCCCCGCGGAGTGGCCGTGTCGCAGCTCCAAGTGCATCCCCTCCGGGAAAGGGTGCCGATGGTCGTTGAATCCCCCCCAGGCGGCAAGGCGGAGCCGCCAATCCCCCAAGACGGTGCTCGGGGGAGGACACCCGCTACGGAAGGTTCGCGTCCCAGGCGATCAACCGCACGTCGCCACCCGAGGCCAGGCGCACCGCGGTGATGACGAAGCGTGCGCCCACATAGGTGGAGGTGACCGCCATGCCGTCCAGGATGTCGCCCGCCAGCTCCTGCCCGGTGCGGTGCACCTTGCTGTCCGAGTCCACGTCCCAGGTGAACACGCGCAGGTTGCCCGCCGAATCCCGCACCGGCGTCACCAGGTGCTGTCCCACCACCCGCACCGCCTGTACGTCCGAGACGCCGCTCGCGTCCTCGTCGTCACGGCGCACGAGCTGTCCCGCCGTGGTGATGTCGAAGGAGATGTTGCGCAGCACGCCCGTGGGCAGCCGGGCGCTGACCACCACCAGGTCCCGCACGTTGGTGAAGGAGAGGCTGCTGATGGCCACGTCCGCAACGTCGCCGCCCAGGTAGGTGCCGCGCTTGTAGACGAGGCCCGTGGAGCCGATCTCCCAGGCCGTGACGCTCAGCTTGCCGGCCGGGGTGCGCACCGCGGTGATGACGCCCTTGAAGCTGCTGCCCGTGTCTCCCGCGACGCGGCCATTGGCGACGGCCGCGAGCGAGACATGGGTGGCATCCTCACCGAAGCCGTTGCCCCGGCGGGTGATGGCGTCCAGGCTGGAGGAGGTCTCCCAGGTGCTGACCTTCAAGCGGCCCGCCGAGTCGCGGACGGCGCTCACCACGCCCAGGCTGCCGCCCGGCATGGACGCGAGCGCCATCTGGCTGGAGATGGCATCCCCACCCGCCTCCGCCTGCCGGGTGAAGCTGCCGCCGGACGACACCCGCCAGGCGGTGAGCTTGAGCTTGCCGTCGGCGTCCCGCGCGGCCGTCACCACGTCGCGGCCCAGGCCGGGGTTCGCGATGGACACGTGGGTGGACGCGTCGGTCGTATTCGCGCCGAAGAGCTTCGTGAAGGTGCCATCCCCCGCGAGCCGCCAGGAGCCCATCACGAGCCGCCCGGAGATGTCGCGCGTGGCCGTCACCACCATGTCGCCCGAGGTCGCCATCGCCACCTCCATCGCCGCGTCGCCGGTGATGGAGCCCCGGCGCAGCAGCGGATCCGGGTGGATGGCGGAGGGGAACTGGTTCAGCGCTTCGGCGCGCAGCGGAACGAAGTCGAGCGACGAGTCGTACGTCACCGCCCCGTCCTTCTGCCACGCCTGAGAGAAGGTGATCGGGAGGGACACCCCCATCGTCGTCTCGCTGAGCATGGGCTTCAGGTGCACGTGCAGGTGCGGACCTGAAGAAGCACCGGAGCTGCCCACGCGGCCGATGAACTGGCCCCGCTTCACGAACGCCCGCTGCGCGGCGGGGACCATCGTCTCGCGGGGAAGGTCGCCCACGCGGTCCTCGGCGTCCGCCACGTAGGTGGCGTTGAAGGGACACAGCGCCTCCGGGATGCTGCCCGGCTGAAGGTGCGCGTAGAGGATGACCTTCCCGTCGTTCGTGCGGATGTTCAGGTGGTTGCCCGAGCGCGGGATGATGAGCGGATCCGAGGTGCGGCCCGGATGGGGCACGTCGTCGCCCCCGTGCACGGCGGGCTTGAGGCCTTCCGGGGCGTTGCGCCAGCAGGTCACCACCTCGCCGTCCGCGATGGCGGAGACGGGCAGGCCGTAGATGACCCAGTCGGAGTTCTTGGGGTTCACGGCGTAGTCCGCGAAGGGAATCTTCACGCGGGTGAACCGGCTGACGGTGGCGTCGAAGCGCGCGGCGTTGAGGTCCCGGTTCTCCGTGCCGTCGTGGTCGCTGGAGATCCACCAGTGGCTGCCGTCGGGGAGGTCCGCGCTGCTGCCGGGAAAGGCGTAGGTCTGCGCGGAGGCGCCGACGCTGACGGTGGCGACGGCCACGGCGGTGAGCCGGATGGCGGAACGAAGGTGGGAGGGCATGGGTGCTGCTCCTTTGGAAGGGGGCGCCGGTTTCGCGCCTGCCTCCACCCAACGAAATGGCCCCTTGTTTCTCCTCACCTCCTCCGGGAGAAAAGCCTCAGACCATGCCGCCGTTGGCGCGCAGCACCTGGCCGTTGATCCACCCGCCGTCGGGGCCGACGAGGAAGGAGACGGACGCGGCGATGTCCTCGGGGGTGCCCAGGCGCTCCAGCGGGTTCATCTTCGCCATGCGGTCGACGAGTTCCTGCGACTTGCCATCGAGGAACAGGTCGGTGGCGGTGGGGCCGGGGGCGACAGCGTTGACGGTGATGGAGCGGCCACGCAGCTCCTTGGACAGGATGGCGGTCATGGTCTCCACGGCGGCCTTGGTGGCGGCGTAGACGCCGTACGTTTCGAGCTTCAGCCCGACCACGCTGGTGGAGAAGCTGACGATGCGGCCCCCGTCGCGCAGGCGCCGCGAGGCTTCGCGCAGGCCGTTGAAGGTGCCCTTCAAGTTGATGGCGATCTGCCGGTCGAACAGCGCGTCGTCGCTGTCCGCGAAGCGCTTGAGCATCATCACGCCCGCGTTGTTCACCAGCACGTCGACGCCGCCGAACACGGTCTCGGCGGAGTCGAACATCCGCGCGACGGCGGCGGGGTCGGACACGTCCGCCTGGGCACTGAGGGCGCGGCCCCCGGCCGCTTCAATCTTCCGCACCAGGGCTTCGGCGGAGTCCTTGCTGCCCGCGTAGTTGACGATGACGTTGAAGCCATCGCGGGCGAGCCGCTCCGCCACGGCGGCCCCGATGCCGCGCGAGGCGCCGGTCACGATGGCGGTCTTCTTGGAGGACGGGGTCGGGGTCGGGGCGGTCATGGTCTCTCTCCGGGTTCGCTGCTGCGTGGATGAGAGGAAGATGGACCTTTCTGGTCTGCGGATAATCGGGCACGGTTCGTCATCACTGTTCGACAGGGCGGACAATGGACCGGTTCGATGCACTACGGGTCTTCACCCGCATCGTGGAGCGGAGGAGTTTCACGCAGGCGGCCCAGGACCTGGGGTTGCCCCGGTCGTCGGTGACGGACGCGGTGAAGCAGTTGGAGGAGCGGCTGGGCGTGCGCCTGCTCCAGCGCACGACGCGGCACGTGAGCCCCACGCTGGACGGGGAGGCGTACTACCAGCGCTGCGTGTCGCTGCTGGCGGACCTGGAGGAAGCCGACGCGGCGTTCGTGGGGGCGCAGCCGAAGGGACTGCTGCGCGTGGACGTGCACGGGACGCTGGCGCGCAGGTTCGTGCTGCCCCGACTGCCGGAGTTCCTGGAGCGGTACCCGGGCATCGAGCTCTACATGAGCGAAGGGGACCGGCTGGTGGACCTGGTCCGGGAGGGAATCGACTGCGTGCTGCGCGTGGGGGACCTCCACGACAGCGACATGGTGGCGAGAAGGGTCGCGATGCTGGAGGAGGTGACGTGCGCGTCACCGACGTATCTGGCGCGGCATGGCGTGCCGGAGAGCATCGAAGCGCTCCAGCAGGGGCACCGGATGGTGGGCTTCCGTTCCTCCGCGACGGGGACCCTGTTGCCGCTGGAGTTCACGGTGGGCGGCGAGGTGCGCCACGTGGTGCTTCCGGCCACCGTGTCCGTGAACGGGGCGGAGAGTCTGGTGGCCTCCGCGCGGCTGGGATTCGGAATCATGCAGGCCCCTCGCTACCACCTGGAGGAGGACCTGGCGCGAGGCACGCTGGTGTTGGTGCTGCCAGCGAATCCGCCCACGCCGACGCCGGTGTCGTTGCTCTATCCGCGCAGCCGGCAGCTTTCGCCTCGCGTGCGTGTGTTCATGGATTGGCTGGCGCGTGGGTTCGCGGCGCCGGCAGGGGAAGACACGGGGCGCGCTTGAGACAGGGCGCGCCCCGGAGGCCTCAGCCCATCTTCATGCCCTTGGGACGGGCCAGCAGCCGGTCCACATAGGCATCGATCTTCGGACGGCCCGACTTGGAGCCGAACATGCGCTGCCAGATGAACATCGAGCCGATCATCACGTCGGCTGCGGTGAACCAGTCGCCGAACAGGTAGGGCCCTTCGCCCAACTCCCTCTCGATGGCGTTCAGGGCACCCTCGAAGTCCGTCCAACCACGCGAGGGCGCCGTCGGAGCCTTCAGCAGGAAGTCGCCCATGGAGGGCTCCAACTGGGACGTCGAGTACACCATCAGGGACAGGAACCGGCCGCGCTCCGGTGAGCCCACCTTCGGCGCGAGGTTGGCCTGGGGATACTTCTCGGCCAGGTACATACAGATGGCCGCACCCTCGAACACCCGGGTAGCTCCGTCCACCAGCGCGGGCAGCTTGCCGGCCGGGTTGATCTTCAGGAACTCGGGCGCCTTGTGCTCGCCCTTCTCGAAGCTGATGGGGACGATTTCATACTCGGCGCCGCACTCATCGAGCATCCACTTGGCGATCACCGCGCGACTCTTCGGATTGAAATAGAGCTTCATCCAGGCACCTCCGGAAGGGACGAACGTCGGACATTCACCTAGCAGAACGCCCCGGGGAACGGGTCCATTCGTTCCCCGGGATGTCCTTCAGGGAATGGCCTTCGATGCAGGCGCCACCGCCGGCGTCCCCATCCCCCTGAGCGCCGCCTCCGCGCTCGGCATCCCCGGCTCCAGCTCCAGCGCCTTGCGGTAGTTCACCCGGGCCTGTTCCTTGTCGCCGTGGGCCAGGTACGCCTCGCCCAGGCTGTCGTAGAGGTTCGCGTCCTTCGGGAACATCTCCACGTTCAGCTTGAAGATTTCAATGGCGTCCGTGACCCGCCCCGTACGGAGAAACTCGTAGCCCAGTCCGTTGAGCTGCCCCTCGGAGAAGTCATACGCGTCCGCCTTCTTCGCCTTCAGGTCGCGGTACCGGGCGATGACCTCCGCCACGGGCGCCTTGTCGAGCGTCGCGCTCAAGGTCTCCCGGATGCCCGGCCGGGGCGCCCTGGGCGTGATGCCATGCAGGGCGCTGAACAACCCGCTGGCGAGCTCCTTGAGCTTGTCGCCGCGCGACGTGTTGTCCAGGAGGATGACGACCTCCCGGCTCGCGGGCACGCGGTAGATGCGGGTGCTGAACCCGTTGATGCCGCCGCTGTGCGTCACCGTGGCCAGCTCCGTCTTGTCGTCCTGGAGCTTCATCGGTTCGATGGTCCACCCGAAGCCGTACTTCTCCAGGCCGGGCGTGAACATCTTCTGCTTGAGCGCCGCGGGCAGCAGCGCGTCCGTGTAGAGCGCGCGGTCCCAGAGGTAGAGGTCCTCCACCGTGGAGTACAGCGAGCCGGCCGCGTACGGAGTGGACATGTCCACGTAGGGGGCGTTCATGTACCCCTCCGGCTTGAGCTCGTAGCCGCTCGCACGCTTGGGGAGCACCGTGGCGTACACGTCGTAGCCGGAGTTCTTCATCCCCAGCGTGTCGAAGATGCGCTCCTGGACTGCCTGCGCGTACGTCTTCCCGGTGGTGCGTTCGATGATGGCGCCGAGCAGGAAGTAGCCGGAGTTGTTGTAGGCGAACTTCGAGCCGGGCTCGAACTCCAGGTCGCCGCTGGCGAACTGCTTCACGAAGTCCGCGACCTTGTAGGGATTGCGCGACACCTTCGGAAAGAAGTCCGGCGCGGACGTGTAGCTGGGAATGCCCGAGGTGTGGTTCAGCAGGTGCGTGAGGGTGACGCGCGAGCCCGTGTCCTTGCGGTAGTCCGGCAGCAGCTTCACGAGCGGGTCGTCCAGTTGGAGCTTTCCCTCCGCGACGAGCTGCAGGATGACCATCGCGGTGAACTGCTTCGTGACGGAGGCCAGACGGAACTTCGTGTCCGTCGTGTTCGGCGCCTGCCATTCGAAGTTGGCGAAGCCGTAACCCTTCTTGAAGAGCACCCCTTTCTCGTTGGCGACGAGCACGGCGCCGTTGAACTGGCGCAGTTGGTGGTACTGCGTGACCAGTCGGTCCAGCTCCTGTGCCTTCGGGGCGGCGCCCGCGACGGGCACGAACAGCAGGAGGGCAGCAAGGACACTCAAGAGGCGCACAGGGATCCAGTTCATGGGGTCGCTCCGCTCATGAGCCTCCACACGCTTCAGCGGGCCGGCGATTGCATGGACGGCGCGAAGAAGAACGCAGACCGCGCCAGAAGCCTCTTCACCCAGAGTGGATTCCATCCAGTCCATCTGCGAAAGTCCATGGACCGGGCATCAGCGCTGTCGGCGAAGCATCTTGGGAGTTCCTCCATGAGTCTCGTGATTCAGGCGCTTGGGATGGCAAGCCCCCTCGGAGCGCTGATCCAAGGCTGCGCCGCGCTTCGGGCAGGCATCTCCCGAACCCGTCCGTCCCCCTATCTGCCCCATGCATGCGAACGAGAGAGCCTCGGGCAATCCGTCATGACATGCGAAGTGCCTGTCAT
Source organism: Corallococcus terminator (assembly GCF_003611635.1). Lineage (GTDB taxonomy): Bacteria > Myxococcota > Myxococcia > Myxococcales > Myxococcaceae > Corallococcus > Corallococcus terminator. The sequence continues at coordinate 27,368 of NZ_RAVZ01000021.1, forward strand.
CACACTGGGGTTCTCGAATGTCGGAAGGCTGGTAGCCCTGGTCGCCGCGGCGCTGGAGGACCTCTGCACTCGGGTCAACCTGTCCAGCCTGCCAGGGGACACCCTCGTCGTTCTGGCATTGCCAGACCCCTTGGAGCGCGGGTTTCCCCTCACACCCGAGCTTGAAGAGGATGAGCCCCGGCGACATGAAGCACTCGGCCGGCGCGTGCTGGAGCGTGCGTTCGAGGTGGCAGGAGTCTCCTGGAAGGCCAAGACCTGGCACATCGCAAGTGGCGGGCACGCGGCCTTCCCCAAGGCATTGAAGGCCGCGATGGACGCACTCGTCGAACGCCGCCATGGGCACTGCCTCATCATCGCGGTCGACAGCCTCTGCGGCCCTGATGTGCTCCCAGGGCTCCTCGAACAGCGCAGGATCAAGACGGCCGACACTCCGACAGGCTTCATCCCGGGGGAGGGCAGTGTCGCGCTCTGGCTGTCTCCGGAGCAGGAGGCGCCCCTGGTCTCAAAGGGAAAAGAACCGCGCGTCGCCTTCCGGGCCGTCGTCTTGGGAGACGATGAGAGAATCCGGGGAGGCGACCTGCCTCCTGACGGTCGAATGCTTGCGCAATGCGTGACCTCCGCGCTCCACACTGCCGAGGCGGATGGTGCGTGTCTCCTGCTCATCGGAGATCACAACGGCGAAGAATTTCGAGCCCGTGAGTGGGGCATGCTGATGCTCCACCTTCGAGCCGCAGGGCTGGGGCACGAACGGCTTGCATCATGGCTCCCAGCGATTGGCTTCGGAGACACGGGTGCGGCATCGGGGGCGCTCGGATTGTGTGCGGCCGTCAGAGGTCTTCAGCGCGGCTACAGCCCCACCCCAACGCCAGTCATCCTCTCCAGCTCCGATGAGGGAATGCGCGCAGCCATCGTGGTCTCGCCGCTCCGATAGAGCATCTGGAGGAACGCCCATGCCCGCAGGAAAAAAGAGTGCGATCAAACAAGCGCGAAAAGCCAACCTCAGGGCGCGCAATCCGCCCAAGGACAGCAAGTTTCCAGAGCTGAAGAAAGGCTATCCCGACAGCTACATCCAGGAACTGTCTGACTCCGATGCGTTCCATGCGGACCCAAATCAGCCAGAGACTTCGCTGCTCACGAATGGTGACCACTACGCATATCGGGGGCCTCGATTCATCTTCCAGGACGAGCCACGGATGAAGATCTACAACGACTTCAGCCGCTCGGTTTTCAGCACGGCGAGTGTCCTCTTCTATCTCAAAAGGGGCCGTCGTGTCGCGGATGAGCCGCCCCTGTATGTCACCGCCAGCCGGGAGAAGTGGATGCGTGTGGCTGCGTTCCCCGAACAGGGCAGTACATTTCCGGGAGAACGCGGCAACTTCTCCAACCTATCACCCAATGGCCAGAGACATCCCTATCCGTGGCAGGCACACCACCTCATCCCCCAGTCGGTTTTCTTCGAGAAGAACTCCCCATTTGACGCCGACATGATGATGGTGTTGAAGCGTTCTTTCTACAATATCAACAATGGGCATAACATCATCATGCTGCCCGCGGATCCAAAGTACAGCCCCGTCCATCGGCTCATCGCCCACTTCTCTGATCACCCAGTCTATACCCTCCAGCTCAAGGCCCGAATGAAGGAGGTCGCTACGGCGCTCAAGAAGATCTTCAACGAGGCCAAGAGAACCAAGAAACATCTCGCGCTTTTCAAGGCCATCCTGAAGGTGTTTCACACGCTCGAGGACGAGTTCTGGTCCCTCGTCGTCCTTCTGAGCAATGCCGCAGCGGCCGTGGCCTTCGGCGTAATCAAGGAAGAAGACCTGCATGCCTACGGTGGACTAATCAAATTCTGGACCACCAATGCCAAGGGCATGAAAACCCGGCACCTCTTCGGTGTCATTGGCTGAAAGCCATCTCGCATGAGCTACTGGGTCTTGACTCCTGCCAGCGTGAACGATGGGGCCGTGCTCGAGGCGTTGCCCGTCGGCAGCCCTGACGATCCCGACTTCTTCGAAGCCATGCCCCTGGGAGATCGTTTCCCTCGGGGTGGCGCCATGGGCTTTTCCAACGACTATCCGGACCTCATCAACGTCTTCGACTTCGTCACCAACACCCTGGGACTCCCCATTGTCTCGGCCAAGATGGTGGATGTACTCGTCCAGCTCGGAGCCAATCGCTTCGAGACCCTCCCCGTCACGCTGCTGGACCACAAAGGACGCGTCGCCTCCACGGAGCATTCCATCCTCAATGTCCTGGACGTCCAGGACATCATCGACATGGAGCGGTCGGACTACGTCCCCAGCCCATTCGACCCGAGTCAGATCTTCCGCATCAAACGGTTGGCGGTGAAGGCGGAGGACGTCGAGTCCGGGGCACTGCTCTTCCGCGCCCGGACTCGCATGCGCGAAATCTTCCTCCACGCATCGCTCCATGAAGCATTCCTCTCTGCCGGAGTGACGGGCCTCAAGGCCTTCCCAGCAGAGGGTTGGAATGGATTCGCCTTGTGATGCGGATCGACCTGCTCTCTCTTTGCCAGCGTTCGGAGGAAGCCCTCCCCTGGCTTCTCTCCCGCCTGGACCTGACGGGCAGCCGGCAGGAGACCCTCCAGGGTTTCGAAGAGGTGTCTCTGCATTTCCACACCCTGGCCGCAGGTGCCTTGTTGGTCGAGGGGAATCCATCGAGGTTTCGCGAGGAACTCCACAACGCCGCCAGTCACTGGCTCCGTTTCCTGAAGCATCAAAGGGCCCGGCAGTGGGCCGCTCCTGCAGTCAGTCGAAACAAGCCACTTCTCGGCGCCATCCTCGCCAGCCATTGGGAACTCGCGCACCCTCTTGCGGAGACCTCACCGGACCACTGGCAAGAGAAGGAGGAGTACGAGGACGATGCGTGCTGGGCCCTGCTCCTCCAGCAACTCGTGCTCACGCGCGGCGGTAGGAGTCCTCGACTCGATACCTTGCTTGCACGACTCGGAGCGCTGGGGGGCGAGCTGAACGAGCACCGACAATCATGGGTTCGCGGCCTCGTCGGGCGAGAGGGCCTCGCACTCAACGATGCTTTCGCCGCGCTCTGCGTCCTGCATCAGGAGGACATTCAGCGCCAGGTGCAGGCCGTGACGGCCTCGGAGCCCAAGCTCGCTCCCTATCGGTTCCTCTGGTTCGAGGGGCTTGCCCTGCTTCGCATCTGGGAACGCACGGGCCTCCCAGGGCCTTGCGAGGCCCATCCCTACTGTCCGCCCATGGCCAGGCTCCCCTTGGAGACCCAGGCCTCGAAGTCCCCTGCGGCCGAAGCTCACGACGCGGAGCGATAGCCTTTTGCTACCGTGAAGCGCATCGACTGAGCCGCCTCACGCGACAACCCACTGCCTTGACGCTCAGCGCGCCGCCGCATCCAGTGCCTGGAGAAAGCGCGCAGCGATGGGAACGGCGACACGGCCTCCCACTCCGCCTCCCTCCACGAACACCGCGAAGCCCATGCCTCCGCGCAGGCCGATGAACCAGGCGTGGGTTTCGGGCGGCAGCGCCGTGCCGAACTCCGCAGTCCCTGTCTTGCCCATGAGCCCCTGGAGGCTCACCGCGGACTTCGCCGTTCCTTCCGTCACCACCGCGCGCATGAGGTTGCGGAGGCCCGCCGGGGTGCCCGCGCTCAGCCGTGCCTCCGGGCCCGCCTCCGCATCCGCCAGCAAGCGCGGTGCGTGCCAGACGCCGGTGTCCACCGCCGCCGCGACCGTGGCCATGTGCAGTGGCGTGGCCAGCACGCGTCCCTGTCCCATCGCGGCCGCCGCGCGGTCGGCATCGTCCCCGGGCGCCGGGAAGGAGGCACCGGGCGAGGGCAGCCCCACGTCGTAGCGGACCCCGAAGCCGAAACGCCGGGCCGCGTCCTCCAGCGCGTTGCGCCCCAACCTCGCGGCGAGCTGGATGAACGCGGTGTTGCACGAGAGCGCGAACACCTGCCGGAAGCTCGACTCCCCAAAGGCCTCCGCTTCGAAGTTGCGAAAGCGCCTGCGACCCGCCGTCACCTCCACGGGACAGTCGACGCGGGTGTCTGGCTTCACACCGCTCGCGAGCAGCGCTTCGGCCGTCACGACCTTGAACGTGGAGCCCGGGGGGTAGCGCCCCGTCAGCGCTCGGTGCAGCGCCTCGCCCAGGGGACGGCTGGCCACCGCCAGCACTTCGCCCGTGGCCGAGTCCACCGCCACCAGCGCGGCGGGCCTCGTGACATCCGCGAGCGCTGCCTCCGCCGCGGCCTGCACGTCCCTTCTCAACGTGGTGCGCACCGGCGTCCCCGCCGCGCCTTCGAAGCGGTAGAGCACCACGGCCTCTCCCGAACGGCGCAGCAGTCGCACCTCTCCGGCGGGGCTTCCGGCCAGCATCCTCTCCTGCGCCCGCTCCAGGCCCGACAGGCCCACGAGGTCTCCCGCCTGATAGGGATGGCCCAGGACCTGGAGCGCCTCCGCCGTCACCTCGCCCACCCGGCCCAGCGTGTGCGCGGCGAAGCCTTCCGCCGGGGTGAGGCGCGCGGCCTTCTTGCGAAAGAAGATGCCGGGCACCGGCGCCAGCACGGCGCGCACCTGCTGGTAGCGCTCCGGGCGCACGTCGATGAACGCCACGAACTGTTCGGGCTGAGAGGCCGCGGACTTCAGGAGGGCCTGGACCCTGGCGGGGTCCATTCCGAGCTGTGATTGGAGCGCGCTGGCCACGGCCGCGCCGTCCCTCACCCTCCCCGGATACGCACCGATGCTGATGACCTCTCCGGGCACGGTGAGCAGCGCTCCGCTGGCATCGAGCAGCGCGGCGCGCGGGCCCCACGTTCGCAGCCGTCCGAAGCTGTCTCCGGCGCGCGCCTCCGGATGGAACACCTCCGGCGTCCAGCGCAAGAGCCAGCGCTGACCCTTGCGCTCGAAGCGCAGCCGCGACTCCACCGCCCAGTCACCGAGCCCCCGCAGCGTGTGCACGCCGCGAAAGACCACCACCGCGACGCTGTCATCCTCGGCTTCGAGGTCCAGCCCCTCGAAGCGCGAGGCCACCACGCCCAGGCCCTGTCTCCACCGCGCGTGCTGCGCGTCGAAGTCCTCGGGCACCTGCACGAGCGCTTGTCGCTGGGCACCGGGGTCGTTGCGCGCCCAGGCCTCCAGGTACACGCGGGCCACGTCCTCCGGCCCACCCGGCACGCCCTTCTTCACGGCGCGCGGCAGACAGGAGGGAAGCAGAAGAAGGAGGCAGAGCCCCACCCACGTGATGACCGCCCGTCCGTGCACGCGCCCCGTGTACCGCGCCGTGGCTTCCGAGGCGACTACGATGTGCCGTCCCCGGTCCCTCCCGGACCGTCCGTCGCGCACCCTCGCGCGCCACGCACACGCGGAGCATGGGGCGCGCCCCGCTCCGGATCAGCGGACGGTCAGGTCCTGCGTCACGCTCACGCCGTCGCCGGTCGCCGTGACCGTCACCACGCCCGCCGCTCCGGCCCGGACGTAGAAGACCGCTTCGCGCTGCGCACCCGCGAGCTCCACCGACGCCACAGACGCATCCGAGCAATCTGGTTGCAGGTGGAACGCCGTTCCGCCTTCCGACGCGGTCAGCTCCACTGTCGGATCCACCAGCGAGGCGAGGTTGTCCGCGACATCCCGCCCCTGCACCACCAGCGCTTCGGAGCAGGTCCCTCCCTCCACCGACCGTGCTGGCGTGGCGAAGGCCACCTCGCGTTCCCCGCTCACCGTCACCACGTCCACGGAGAACGCCTCGTCTGGATGCGCCACGGGGTCGTAGCCATCCCCGCTGATCCTGTTGAGGCTGATGAGGTTTCCGGTCCCGGAGTCCGAGATGGCCGCCTGATAGACGTACCCGTTGGTCAGCGCGTCATTGCTCAGCACGTTCTCCAGCACCTGGATGCGGGTGGGCTCCGAAGGAGCGCTGAACTCGGCCCCCTCGGCCTGCGCCAGATTGACGCCCACGTCGTTTCCCGTCAGCTCGTTGCCCTGGATGAACAGGTCGTGGCACAGCGCACGCCCCGCGCCGTAGTACGAACCTCCCACCACCAGGATGCCGGACCCCGTGTCCTCGCCCGTGTACGCGTGGCCCGTCACCTGGTTGCCCTCCACCCGGCCCGAAACCCCGTAAGCCAGTTGGAGGCCGTTGCGCGCGATGTGGTCCACCAGCCCTCCACCCTCCAGGATGTTGGCCTCCACCGTCGCCACCACCTGCCCCACCACCACCACGCCCCCCTTCTGGTAGCCCGTCACCCGGTTGCGCAGCACGTCCACCTTCACCGGCGTGGCGCCGACCACGTCATTGCGCACCTCGATGGCGACACCCTCCTGGCACCCGCTCAGGTTTCCCTTCTGGTGCAGGTCCGTCACCACCGTGTCCACCACCACGCCGCTCGCCCCCTCCAGGAAGATGCCGCGCAGCCGGGCCGCGCCCGCGTCACACACATCCGACAGGTTGCGCGCCGTCACCGTCACGTTGCGCACGCTCGCCACCGGCCCCCGGTTGCGCAGCACCGCGCCCTGGAAGTGCTCCCCCGCGTCCACGTCCTCCACGGCCGTCACCGTGTGCGCCGCCCCGTCGAACGTGAAGCCGTCCGGGATGAACACCGGTCCCTGCGTCACGCAGTCCGCGGACAGCGTCACCTGCGTCTGCGCCATCGTGAACGCGCACGCTCCGGCCAGCGCGCCGCAGCGCCGGTCCGTCCACTCCACCGTGAAGGTGTGCCGCGCGCTCGAACCTGACGCGTTCGTCACCGTCACCTCCACCGTAGGCGCCACGTCCGTCGGCACGCAGGACAGCTCCGTCCAGTCCACCGTGCTCGTCGTGCCGTCGCCCACCGCCGTGCCCACCGCACCCGCGCTCGTCTTCCAGGTGAAGGTCAGCGGCTCGCTCCGGGGGTCCGTCGCCGTCACGGTGAAGGTCACGCGCTCGCCCGCGCGGGCGCTCGGGGCGGACTGCGTCGGGGGGCCGATGACGGGCGGTTCGCTGCGCCGCACGCACAGCTTCGCGACGATCGCCGTGTCCGCGCCCGTGAAGGCATCCTCCACCCGGGCTTCCACCTGACAACCACACTCCGCGGGATCCTCCGTGGGGGTGAAGATGACGCTGGACGTGTTGCCACCCTCGAAGCTGCCCGTGCAGGTGGCGCTCCACGTGTAGGTCAGCGCATCCCCGTCCTCATCCGTGGCCTTCGCTTCCATTGCGATGGGCAGCCCCACGCCCACCTGCTGGGTGTCCACGGCCGCCTCCAGGAAGGGCGCGCGGTTGAACTGGATGTCCTTGTTCGAAGCCACCGCGCCCACCTCACCCAGCGCGAACCGGAAGCTGAGCGAGGACACTCCGCCTCGCGGATCCGAGACGCTGAGCCCCAGCACCACGTCAGTTTTTCTCTCGGGGTTCTCGGGAACCGTCCACGTGCACGTGGGCTGCGTGGGGTCCTCCGGGCACTCCAGCGAATCGCCGGGAGCACTCCACGCGTAGGCCAGCACCTCACCGGCATCCAGGTCGTGCGCCCACGCCCGCAGCTCCACGCGGTCGCCCGGAACCCCCCGAAACACCGAGGCCACCACCGCGTCGATGCGCGGGGCCGTGTTGCCGCCCGCTTCTCCCGGCGCGGCCTCCGGCTGCGGCACCGCGACCACCAGCGCATCGCCATACGGTGGCAGCGCCACCGTCGGCACGCTCACCGTGGCCACCACCGCGCCCGTGGCATCCCGGGCATCCACGCGCAGGCCCACGGTTTCGCCCGCCACCGTCACCGGCCCCATCTCGCCGACCCACAGGTTGGCGTTGGCGTTGTCTTCCAGAGCCAGACTCGACGACGCCTCCTTCCCCGAGCCATTCGTCGCCGTGGACGTGACTTCCGCCACGCTCGTCGCCACCAGGGAACGGGGCAGCGCGACCACCAGCCGCGCACCACCGGACGGCGCCACATCGAAGGAGGGCTCCTCCTGCACGCAGCCGAACGTGGTCAGCAGCAGGGCTCCCGCCAGGTGCACCGCATGGATTCGTCGCATGGTCGCACCGTCCTCGGAAGACGCTTGGGCAAAGGGAGACGATACCGGGTCGCCCTGCCACGTCCAATTCGCCGGGCTCCTCCGAGTCGTCTCGCGCGGCGCGTCGTCCAGTGTCCGCCACTCGCCCGCGACTTCTGGGCGGGCGCGACTTCTCCGCAAGCCCTCGCTCGCTCGCATACTGCTCGCTCCACCGCGCGCACAGGGCAATCCCTACCCCCGCGCGCACGTCCGCCATCCACTGGCCGACGAAATCCCCCAGCGACGTTCTCCAACGCGCAGCCGTCACCGTCCCGCGTGGCCGCGCCCCGGGCCCCGGTGCTGTGCTCCACCGCGTGCACCCGCCTGAACAGCGCCGTCCCCAACCGTGGCCCATCCGCCTCATGCACTGGGCCAACGTGCCGCTGCTCGCCATCCTCGCCGCCAGTGGATTGCAGATCCTCGCGGCGTATCCGCGCATGGGTCCTCGCGGTCACGCCTACGCGCTCTATCCCTTCCAGGGCGCCATGCCTCCTTCGTGGCTGCGATTGGGAGACTGGCTCGCGGGGGCACGGGCCTGGCACTTCGCCTTTGGCTGGTTCCTCGCCCTCAATGGCGTCGCGTACGTGCTCTACCTCGCCTTCAGTGGCGAGTGGCGCCGCCGCCTGTTCCTTCCCCACCGCGACACGCGCGATGCCGTGGCCACGCTCGCGTACTACCTGCGGATCCGCCCCGCGCCCGCGCAGGTCGGCCTCTACAACGGACTCCAGCGGCTGGCGTACACGTCCGCGCTCGTCCTGGGCGCGCTGTCCGTCCTGTCCGGCCTCGCCCTCCACAAGCCCGTGCAGTTGCGCTGGCTCACCTCGCTCTTCGGTGGCTACGACCCGGCGCGCGCGGTGCACCTGCTGCTGCTCGCGCTGCTCGCCTTCTTCACCGTGGGCCACGTGGTGCTCGTCGCCCTGCACCCGCGCACCCTCGGGGAGATGGTGACCGGCGGGAGGAAGCCCCATGTCTGAGGCCGGGCCCCGAATCCTCACCCGCCGCCGCGTGCTGCTGGGCGCCGCCGCGCTCGCCACCAGCGCCTGTGATTCCAGCCGCCCGCGCGAAGGGTTCCTCGGCGCGATGGAGCGCTTCAACCAGCGCGCGCAGACCGCCCTCTTCAGCCCCACCCGGCTCGCGCCCGAAGAGCCCGTCGAGCAACTCACCCCGCCCAGGGACTTCCCCCACTACTTCATCTCCGACACCGTGCCCCTGGCCCCGGCCGGCTGGCGTCTGGAGGTGGGCGGACTCGTGTCCCAGCCTCGCTCCTTCTCGCTGGAGGAGTTGCAGCGGCTGCCGCGCACCGACTACCGGATCCGCCACCACTGCGTGGAGGGCTGGAGCGCGGTGGCGTCATGGCACGGCGTGCGCGTGAGCGACCTGGCGCGGGCGGTGGGCGCCGACCCTCGCGCGGGCTTCGTGGAGTTCCGCTCGTTCGACAGCGGCTACTACTCCTCATGGGACGCGCCTGGCGCCCTGCATGCCCAGACAATCCTCGCGTACGGCATGAACGGCCAGCCGCTGGAGCCCGGCCACGGCGCGCCCCTGCGGCTCTATTCGGGCGTGAAGCTGGGCTACAAGATGGTGAAGTACCTCACCACCGTCCGGTTCCTCCCAGCGGCCAGCGGCGGCTACTGGGAGGACCGGGGCTACGAGTGGTTCGCCGGCGTGTAGCTCACGGCCCCGCGTCGGCCTCCATGCCCGCGTCCCGCTCCACACCCGCGTCGTCGGGTACGGGCACGCAGTCCCCCGCGTCCACGTCCCCCGCATCCACATCGCCTCCATCCGCCTCCGCCCGCACGTCGCAGTTGCCCGCGTCCGGCGGTTCGACGCAATCGAAGGTCCCGTCCTCGCAGGGCGGCATTCCGTAGCAGGCCATCAACGTGAGCGCCGTCGCGCTGGCCCCCGTGAGCGTCCACAGCGTGGCCACCCACGACGCCCTGCGAGGCGGACGCCCCGGGCCCAACGGGCGCTGACAGTGGAGGCACGCGCGGGCGGCGGCGGGATTGAAGCCCTGGCAGGACGGGCAGCTCGACAGCGGGGACATGCAGGACATCCTTGTCGGAGTGGGGGTTGAAGCCGGCCGGCTCAAAGCAAGCAGGGTGCCAGGACCCACCCCTGAGAGTCCGCAGCAGAACGGCCCCGGAGGCCGCTCCCCCCAGGACATGGATGTCACGGGTGCACCCGACAGGAGTGTCCCGCTAGGCTGCGCGCCCATGGTGAAACGTCGCCTCGATGTGGGCCGCGCCGACTACCACCCCGCCTACGTGGTGTGGGAGCTGACGCTGGCGTGTGATCAACCCTGCACGCACTGCGGTTCGCGGGCGGGCACCGCGCGTCCGGGCGAGCTGAGCACCGAGGAGGCGCTGGGGGTGGTGACGCAGCTTTCGGCCATGCGCGCCCGGGAGGTGGTGCTGATTGGCGGCGAGGCGTACCTGCACCCGGGGTTCCTCGACATCATCCAGGCGCTGAAGGCCGCGGGCATCCGTCCGGGCCTGACGACGGGGGGACGCGGCATCACCGCGGAGCTGGCGTCGCGGATGGCGCAGGCGGGGCTGTACGCGGCGTCGGTCAGCATCGACGGACTGGAGCCCACACACGACCTCATGCGCGCGGCCAAGGGCAGCTTCGCTTCCGCGACGGCGGCGCTCGGCTTCCTGAAGACGGCGGGCGTGCGAACCGCCGCCAACACCAACCTCAACCGGCTCAACCAGGGCGACCTGGAGGGCCTCTATGCGCACCTGCGCACGCAGGGCATCGGGGCGTGGCAGGTGCAGATCACCGCGCCGCTCGGACGCGCGGCGGACCGTCCGGACCTGCTGCTGCAACCGTGGGACCTGATGGACCTGATGCCGCGCATCGACCGGCTGAAGCTGCACGCGCGCCAGGACCGCATCACCGTCATGCCGGGCAACAACCTGGGCTACTTCGGGCCGGAGGAGGCGCGGCTGCGCTCCGTGCATTCCGAAGGCCGGGACCACTGGCAGGGCTGTCAGGCGGGCAAATACGTGATGGGCATCGAGTCCAACGGCGCCGTGAAGGGCTGCCCTTCCCTCCAGAGCGCCCACTACGTGGGAGGCAACCTGCGTGAGCAGCCGTTGGAGCGCATCTGGAACGACACGCCCCAGCTTGCCTTCACGCGGACGCGCACGGTGGAGGATTTGTGGGGCTTCTGCCGCACGTGTCCGTTCGCGGAAACGTGCATGGCCGGGTGCAGCTTCACCGCGCACGCGCTGTTCGGCCGGCCGGGCAACAACCCCTACTGCCACTACCGCGCGAAGGCCCGCGCCGCGGAAGGCGTGCGGGAGCGGCTGCTGCCCAAGGCCCCGGCTCCCGGCAGGCCCTTCGACCACGGCCTCTTCGAAATCGTGGAGGAGCCGGTGGACGCGCCCGACCCGAAGCCGGAGCTGAAGCGCGAATACGTCAAGACGAAGCGCTGGCCCCGGCCCGCCGCCTGAGCCTCAGAGCTTGGTGCTGCGGTAGTTGGACACGAAGGGCATGAAGCCGCCCTTGCGCAGGGCGTCCCGCTCCGCCAGCAGCGCTTTCAGGGCGGCCTCGCGCGTGGGGTAGTGGTTCACCGCCGCGCCGTTGATGGCGCCGCTGGTGGCGATGAACACGCGCGTCGTCTCATCGCCGCCGTAGCGGAACGAGCGGTGCGTGTTGCGCTCCAGCACCTCGCGGCGCTCCTTGCCGAAGGTGCGCCCCGCGGTGTGGCGCACCACCAGCCCATCCAGGTTGATGAGCAGATCCACCCGGCCGTTGAACTTCGCGAACTGCTCCTCCACCTCGCGCCGCCAGCGATACACGTCCTCGTCCGACACGAGGATGCAGTCGGTGAAGTTCGCCGTCACCACGTCGTGTTCGGCGTCGTGTTCGAAGGACATGCTCCAGGCCATCGCGTTCGCTCCTGCTTCCCGGTCCAACCGACTGGAGGATGCTGCTTCAGGCCTGGGCGGAGCTGCCCGCGAGGAACGAACCCAACAACGCCGCCGTCTCCGCCGGACGCTCCACCTGCGGGTAGTGCCCCGGCCCCGGCAGGTGCGTCAGGCGCGCGTTCTGGATGAGCGCCACCACCGCCTGCTTCAGGAACACCGGCGGCAGGAACGGATCATCCGTGGCCACCACCAGCGTGGGCGCCGTGATGGACGCCAACCGGTGCGCGAAGCCGCCCGCCGTCCAGGCGTCGAAGCACTGCTCGATGGCGTCCTTCGACACGTCACCGGAGTCCTTCAGCAGGTTCTCCAGCGACTCCGGCGACAACTGCTTGCAGGCCAGGCCGAGGATGGTCTTCTGCTTCTCCCGGTCCCCCGCCGACGTGCGGAACAGGCCCGCCGCGTCCGGAGGCAAAGGCAGCCCCGAAGCGGGCACCGAGTTGAGCAGCACCAGCCCCGACACGCGCTCGGGCGCTTCGGACGCGACCCACTTGGCGATCTGCCCGCCCATGCTGTGGCCAACGAGCGCAAAGCGCTTCGCCTCCGAGTGGTCCGCCACCGCGAGCACGTCCTTCGCGTACTGCTCCAGCGAATAGCCAGACGTCGGACGTCCAGACTTGCCGGTGCCCCGGTGGTCCGGCACCACCAGCCGGAGCCCCGTCAGGTCCAGCTTCTCGATCATCGCGTCCCACACCGAGCCCGACACCATCCACCCATGCACCAGCACCACGGTGCGGGGTCCGTCGCCCAGCACGCGGTAATGCAAGAGGGTGCCATCCGTCGCGGTCGTCGTGGCCATGAGGGGGAATCCTTACTCCGGGGGGAGTGGGTCAAGCAGGGTTAGACGGAAAGTGTAGCAAGCCACGACGAGGCAGGGGCGTCCATATGCTCGGGGGTTGCCTGTTCCCTGGAAGGACGGGCTTCCCCAGCAGGTAGGGCTCGATGGGAATGAAGGGTGGGAGCGGGTGCGCTCTGGCAGACTGCGTCGCGTCATGACGGACGACGAGCGAAGCGGAGCGGCGGGGCCCAAGCGCACGGTGTACTGCGAGGACGCGTTGGCGTGGCTGGACGCACGCCCGGTGTTGGCGGGGTGCTCGGTGGTGGCGTCCATGCCGGACGTGTCGGAGTTCCCGTCGCTCACGGTGCCCCAGTGGAAGGACTGGTTCGTGGGGGCGGCGGCGCGGGTGTTGTCGCGGGTGCCGGAGGACGGGGTGGCGGTGTTCTACCAGTCCGACGTGAAGAAGGACGGGGCCTGGGTGGACAAGGGCTACCTGGTGTCCAAGGCGGCGGACGCGGCGGGCTTCGAGACGCTCTGGCACAAGGTGGTGTGTCGCCGAACGCCGGGCACGGTGACGTTCGGGCGGCCCGCGTATTCGCACCTGCTGTGCTTCTCCAAGGGGCTGAAGGCGGACGCGGGAAAGTCCACCGCGGACGTGCTGCCGGAGGCCGGCGAGGTGACGTGGACGCGCGGCATGGGGCTGTCCGCATGTCTGGTGGCGTGCCGCTTCATCCTGGAGCAGACGCGCACGCGCACGGTGGTGGATCCGTTCTGCGGCCATGGCACGGCGCTCGCGGTGGCCAACGCGCTGGGCATGGACGCGGTGGGCGTGGAGCTCAGCCGCAAGAGAGCCCGCCGGGCCCGCAACCTCCAGGCCACGTGGAATGGCTCCAAGCTGGTGCTGTTGTCCGGCGCGGGCGGGGGCGAGGATTCGCCGGACGCGCCGGACGAGGCGTGAGGCTTCAGGCGTCGTCCTCGAAAGACGCGCGCAGGTGGCTCGCGGGCAGGAACAGCCTCCGGGGCCATTCCGGCGCGTCGGGCGAGGAAGACAGCAGCGGTCGGTAGCCGAAGCGCGTGTAGAAGCGCGCCGCCGGAGCATCCTTCGCATCCACGATGACGAGCACGACGCCCGCGTTCTCACCGATGGCCAACGCCCGGCGATGCGCGTCGTCCAGCAACTGCTCACCCACTCCCGCGCCGCGGACGCGCGAGTCCCTCGCGAGCCTTCCGATGACGACCGCCGGCAGGGGATAGCGCGGCAGGCGCTTGATGACGTCCTCGGGCGCTTCGGACCGGGACACCTGTCCCACGGTGAGGGTGTAGTAGCCGAGCACCCGGGGCCAGTCAGGACGGGTGTCCGGACGGTGAAGCACCCAGGTGCGACTGACATCCCTCCGCTGGTTCTGGCCAGCGTCCTGCTGGAAGAAGCGGTTGAGCGCTTCGTGCTCGCACTGGAAGCCACTGGCCGCGTCCTCGCGGCTCAGGGCCTCGGTGTACGGCGCGGGGATGACGGGGGGCTTCGGTTTGTTCAAGGACGCTCTCGCCGACGTCGGCGGGAGAGCTCACGCAATGCGCGTGCCGGCTTCGCTGGGGATTCCACCGCGGCGGCGACCCGGTCGAAGTCCTTCGCGGGCAGGACGATGGACTGCTCCTCCAGCGCCCTCCACTCCAGGCGGGTCAGCGCCGGGGAGCTGTACTCGCGCACCGGCTGCCCGGGCTGGAGGGGCACGAACGTGAGCCGCGCGCCTCGCCTCGCCTCCAGCACCACCTTGTCCAACAGGCTGATGGCCTCGGTGATGACCTCCGAGATGTCCCCACCCAGCTCGCGTCGCAGCCGCTGGACCTGCTCCATGACGGGGTCCGAAACAGTGGGCTGCAGGCGGTGGGACATGGCGGGCGCTCCCTGGCGGGCACTTTTGATTCACTTCTGAGGCGGAAGTGAATCAATTAGTCCCCGTGCCAGGGTTTTGCAATCCGCCCCTTCAGGCCGCCCGGGACCCTTCGAGCGCTGTCGCCACGTCCTTTTCCAGCACGCCCAGGAACGTTTCGAACAGGCGTGCCTCCAGCGCGAGCGCGGGCTCCAGCGTCGCGCCCACCATCGCCAGCCGCTGCGCGCAGGCGTCCTCGATGGTGCGCCGGTGGCCCTGCTCCTCCACCACCACGCGGCCCAACTCCTCGCGCACCACCGCGTGCCGCGTCGCCGCCTTGTAGAGCGGGTAGAGCACCATCGCCCGGCGCTCCACCACCGCCGTGGTGAGCAGATAGTGCAGGTGCACGTCCGTCTGCCCCGTCAGTTGCATCGCCCACGTCGCCAGCTCGCGGTCCAGCGACTGGAACCACGTGGACGCCGCGCCCACGCTCAGGAACTCCGTCACGTCCTCGCGGCCCGCGACCTCGCACGCCAGTCGCTTGAAGGTGAAGGCGTGGCGCGTCTCGTCCGCCAGGTGCCCCAACACCTCCAACGTCGGATGCCGGTCCGCCACCGTGCGCGAAATCTTCCGCGCCCCGATGAACTCCAGCAACGACAACGTATGCAGCCACCGCACCTCCAACTCGGAGGACTGGACCAGTTGCCGCAACACCGTCTGGATTCTGTCACGCATGGGCGCCCCCTCTACTCCGCCCCACACGCGCACCCAAGCGCGTAACGCATCGGGACGACAGACCAGCACGGCGGACTGGCCAACAGTGCCCCTCCCTCCGGTTTGACCGGGCACCCGGGTTCGCCTTTGCTTCGCGACGCAGAAGGCTGTGCTTGGTGCAGGGGGGTGACCAGCATGAGGCCGCAACAGGACCACAGCCATCCGTCCGGGCACGCCCATGGCCGGCCTCGCGCGGGCGATGCCACGCCGCGGATTGCCCCCCGCATGCCTCGCGGTCCGCGCAGGAGCACCCCGCCAGAATCGTCCTCCTGGGTGGTGACGGCATTCCGCCGCTGGATGCGCGCCCAGGACGCGGCCCACATCCTCGCCTCCGAACGCGTGGGCTCCTGCGTGGGCACCGTCCTCGCGGGCACCGCGCTGCTCGCCGCCATCGCGTGGGCCCCCGGCGCGCGCACGTTCTTCGCCATCCCCTTCTCCACCGCGTTCGCGTGCTTCGTGCCCGGCATCGTCAACGGGCTGGCCTTCTCCTTCGTGCACTCGCGCCGGACGCGGCTGGCCACCTGGGGCTGGCTTTGGCGGCTGCCCTGCATGGCCACGCTGCACTTCTTCCTCGCGAGCCTCATGGCGCTGGCCGCGATGCCGGGGGCCTTCGTCTTCGCCCTGGTGCTCGTCTTCACCACCGCCGTGCATGGCCGCCAGTACCGCGTGACGTGGCGCCAGCCCTTCCTCGCGGTGGGCACGCTCGTGGGCATGCTGTGCGCCCTGCCCCTGCGCGTCAGCCCCGACCACGCGGTGCTCTTCGCCGTCGTGATTCCCTCGGTCCTGTTCGCCCAGGTGTACCTGGGCGCCTTCGCCGTGCGCCATGACCAGGCCCGCGCCGACGCGGAGCGCCTTCGCGCCGCCGTGCACGCGCAGCTCATCGAGCAGCAGGAGCGCGACGTAGGCCAGCTCACCCAGGCCATGGCGGAGATGCTGCGCCACCACCACGACATGGAGCAGGCCCTGCTCCACGCGGGCAGCGCGGCGGACATGATGAAGGCCATCGGCGGACAGCGCGGCCTGCTGGCGCGCTCCGAGTTCGAGGACCAGGCCCGCCAGCTCCAGGACAGCCTCCGGCAAATCGAGGAGATGGTGAAGGAGGTGCGCGCCAAGGGCCGCCGCTTCGCCGGCACCGAACCCGAGCCCGTGGAGCTGGGGCCCGTGCTGGAGGCCGTGCAGGCCCAGGTCTCCTTGCGCTTCCCGGACGTGGACATCCACGTGGAGCTGGAGCCGCCCCGTCCCCAGCTCGCGCTCTTGCGCGGAGGCCCCATCACGCTGCGCCGGGTGGTGGAGAACCTGGTGGTCAACGCATGCGAGGGCAATGGCGAACAGGGCGCCTCCCAGGTCTTCATCCGCGCGCGCACCGAACCGCTCAGCGGACGGCTGGAGGTCGAAATCGAGGACGACGGACCCGGCTTCCCCCCCGAGCGACTCACCGCGCCCGCGGAAGAGCTCCACACGACCAAACCCCAGGGCACGGGCCTGGGCCTCTACACCAGTGAGTGCCTGCTGCGCGCCAGCGGGGGCCTGCTGCATCGCCACAACGCGCCGGGCGGCGGTGCCCTGCTTCGCATCCTGCTTCCCCGGGAGTACCGATGAAGCCCCTGAGAGCCTTCCACAAGACGCACCCCGCCCCGGGAGAACCGGGCCGGGGCGGCGCCAGCGAATCGCTCCCGGCCAGCGGCGGCTCGCGCCCGCACGCGCTCCCGAACGAGCTGCGCGCCTACCACGAAGCCCTCGCCACGCGGGGACTCGCCCGCTATGGCCCCGGCCCCCGGGTGCACTGCCACATGGGACTGGTGGACCGGCTGCCCACGCCCGGCACGCCGGCCACGGAGCTGCGCGAACGGCTGCGGGCCTCACAGGAGGCGCTGCTCGCGGAGCTGGCGCGCGCCATGGGCCCCTTCCCGGACGGCGGCGACGTGATGGACGTGGGCAGTGGCCTGGGCGGCAGCGCGCTGTACTGGGCCCAGGAACACCGCGCGTCCGTGACGGCGATGGTGAACGTGCCTGAACACGTGGAGCAGGTGCGCCGGTTCGCGCACGAGGCGGGCGTAGGGCACCGCGTGCAGGCCCGGATGACCTCCGCGGAGGAGTCGCGGGGCCGCGCGCGCTTCGACGCCATCATCGCCGTGGAGAACGCGTGCGACCTGCCCCGCGCGGACTGGCTGAGGGTCGCGAGCAGCCGGCTCAAGCCCGGCGGGCTGCTGGCCATCGCGGACTGCTTCTGGGTGCGTCCCGGCGCGGTGCACCCGTCCGGCGACGCGTGGCGCACGCACCTGGGCCGCGTGAACGAATTCCTCGCCGCCGCGCAGCAGGCGGGCCTGGAGCTGGAGGTGCATGACGACGTGTCCGCGCGCACGGTGGGCTTCTGGACGCTGACGTCGGAGCTGCTCGTCCACGAGCACATGGCGCACGCGCCCGCGAACGCCCGAAACCTGCGCGCCGCGCTCAACGCCGTGCGGATGGAGTCGCAGCGCGACCACCTGTGGCTGCAACAGGGCCTGATGGATGGCGGGCTGGAGTACGCGCTGCTCGTGCTGCGTCGCGAACCCTGACGCCTGCCCTGGAGTGGACGACCCGGCGAGCGCCCACCCCACGGCAGGCAGGGTGGGCGAACCGACGGCTTTGGCCAGCCAGGACGATGCCGCCACGCGCCATCACTCCCAGCCTTGGGTTCGTCACATCCAATGGGAGGTAGCGCGAATGACGGGTTACACGCGATGGCTGGTGATGGGGGCGGTGGCGGGCGCGATGGCCCTCTCCGGGTGTCAGGATCGGGACCGCTCGTCGGAGAGCATGGCGCCGCAAGAGGGCACGGGTGGCTCCGGCAGCACCCAGGGCACCGGGGGCACGATGCAGTCCCCCACCCAGACGGAGCCCGCACCGAGCCCCCAGACGGAGCCCCCGCCTGACACGGGCACCATGGAGACCTCACCTACGGAAGAGGGCATGGGCGGCTCCGGCATGATGGACGCGGGCACGGGAGGTTCCGGCATGGGCATGGACTCCGGCACCGGAGGCTCCGGAATGATGCAGGACCCGATGGACTCCCCGGGTAGCTCCGGCGCCACCGGCAACGACATGGACACGTCCGGCGGCAACAACACCACCGGGACCGGCGGCAACATGGGCGGCTCGGGCAACGAAACGACGCGCTAGTCGCAGGGGCATCGTTCTGGAAGACGAGGGGCGCGGGCATGGCAGGGTGGACTGCCGGCCCGCGCCTCCCGCTTGCGTGCGAGCGCGCGACGCGAGGCCTTGGGCGCGGGACGACGTGGCGGGTTTCCGAAGTCGGACGCTCGGTGCGACTCCAGGACATCCCGTGTGTCCACCGGTGCATCACCCTCCGGGGAGGGAAAGTCGGGCGTGCGGGGAGA
Organism: Corallococcus terminator; assembly: GCF_003611635.1. Classification (GTDB taxonomy): domain Bacteria; phylum Myxococcota; class Myxococcia; order Myxococcales; family Myxococcaceae; genus Corallococcus; species Corallococcus terminator. Next base: position 46,114 of record NZ_RAVZ01000021.1, read on the forward strand.
CTCGGGTACGTTGCCCACACGATGCGCTTCTCGTTCGTCCATGCCGCGGATCTGCACCTGGACACGCCATTTCGGGGGGTCGCCACGCACGGGCCCCTCCTGGAGCGTTTCCAGCAATCCACCTTCCTGGCGCTCGCGCGCATCGTGGACGTGTGTCTGCGAGAGCGCGTGACGTTCCTGCTGCTGGCCGGGGACCTGTTCGACGTGAAGGACCGGTCCGTGCGCGCTCGGCTGGCGCTGCGCTCGGAGCTGGCGCGGCTGGACCGGGCGGGCATCCAGACCTTCATCGTCCACGGCAACCATGATCCGTTGAGCGGGGACACCGGCACGCTGGGGCTGCCCTCTTCGGTGAAGGTGTTCGGGCCGGAGTGGGAGGACGTGGAGGTGCGGCGCGAGGGCCGGCGCCTGTGCCACGTGCAGGGCGTGTCCTATCCGGACGTGGAGGTGCGCGAGAACCTGTCCGCGAGATTCCGCCGCACCGGCACGCACTTCAGCGTGGGCCTCTTGCACGCGAACCTGGGCGGCGACGCGGGGCACGCGAACTACGCGCCCTGCACCGCCGCGGACCTGGCGGCGGGCGGGCTGGACTACTGGGCCCTGGGCCACGTGCATACGCGCGCGGAGCACCTGCTGCCCGGTGGCGGCGTGGCGGTGTACCCGGGCAATCCGCAGGGGCGGCACATCCACGAGACGGGCGAGCGCGGCTGCGTGGTGGTGGACGTGGAGGACGGCGTCGCGCGCAGGCGCTTCGTGCCGGTGGACCGGGTGCGCTGGCACCGGCTGGACGTGCCCCTGGCCGGCGTGGGTTCGCTGGACGCGCTCCAGGCGGTGGCGACGGAGGTGGTGGAGGCGCGGTGCGCGGAGGACTTCGACGGGCACGCGGTGCGCCTCACGCTGGCCGGACGCGGGCCGCTGCACCGGGAGCTGTCGCGGCCGGGGGCTCGGGCGCAGCTTGAGGCGGACCTGCGGGAGCGGCTGTCGCGCGCGCATCCTCCGGTGCTGCTGGAGTCGCTCCGGGATGGCAGCCGCCCGGAGGTGGACCTGGAGGCGGTGCGGGCCGGTGGCGGCTTCATGGGCACGCTGCTGGAGGAAGCCCGGAGCCTGGAGCAGGACGACGCGGCGCTCGCGGCGCTGTGGGACGACGAGGAACTGACGACGCTGGGCCAGCGCTTGAAGCGGCTGGGCGTGGACGCGCTGGAGGCGCCCCGTCCGGAGCTGGTGGCGCAGGCGGGACAGCGCGGCGTGGAGCAACTCCACGAGGAGACGTCATGAAGCCAGGACTGCGCATCAACCGCTTCCAGGTGGATGGGTTCGGGCACTTCTCGGGCTACTCGGGGGCGCCGGCCCCGGGGCTCACGCTGCTGTATGGCCCCAACGAAGCGGGCAAGAGCACGCTGCTGGCCTTCCTGCGCGGCGTGCTGTTCGGCTTCGAGAAGCGCGGCCAGCCGGAGCGCTACGAACCCGAGGGCGCGCTCTTCGGCGGCGAGCTGTGGTTGGACACGGAGGCGGGGCCGCTGGTGGTGCGCCGCCGCGTGGGAAAGCGCGCGTCGGAGGGCACGCTCACGGTGCAGACGCCGGAGGGGCAGCCGCTGCCGGAGACGCTGCTCGCGCAGGCGCTGGCGGACGTGCCCCGCGACCTGTTCTTCGAGGTGTTCGCCTTCCGGCTGGATGAGCTGTCGTCCTTCCAGCGGCTGGCGCAGCAACGCGGCGTGTCCGAAGCGCTGTTCGCCGCCGGCATGCAGGGCGCGCGGCGGCTGCCCGAAGCGCTGGAGCGGCTGCGCAAGGACGCGGAAGGGCTGTACGCGCCGCGAGGGCAGAAGCCCGAACTGAACAAGGTGATGAAGGACCTGGAGGACGTGCAGCAGGCGCTGCGCGAGGCGGGGGATCGGCCCGCGCTCTACTTCTCCACGCGCGACCGGCTGACGGGGCGCATCGCGGAGGGCCACGCGCTGGAGGTGGCGCAGAAGGAGGCCGCTCGCGAACTGGACCACGCGGTGCGGCTGGAGTCCGCGCTGGGGGATTTGTCGGTGCTCGCGCGCGACCGCGCGGAGCTGTCCGAGCTGCCGGTGCTGGACACCTTCCCCGCGGGCGGTGAGACGCGGCTGGAGGATGTCCTTCAGCGACGCAAGACGTACCGGGCCCAGCAGGCGCAGCTTCATGAGCGGCTGGCGCCCATCGACGAGGCGCGGGAACGGCACGCCGCGCCCTGGCCCGTGCGCGAGCGCTCCGAGACCCTGCGCACGGCGCTGGCCGCCTTCGCGGGACATTCGGAACAGCTTCGCGCCCTGCCCGCGCGCAGGGCGTCGCTCGCCTCGCGGCGGCGACAACTGGAGCAGGCGCTGGGAGAGCTGGGGCTCGCGGTGGACGCGGGCGGGTTGCTCGCGCTGGACCTGGGGGCCCGGGCGCGCGGGGAGATGGAGGCGCTGGCGGGCCGGCTGGACGCTTCGGACGGCGCGGTCGGCGCGGCGGAGACGGAGCAGGCGCGGACGCGCGAGGAGCGGACGCGGCTGGAGACGTCGCTGGCGCGGCTCCAGGTGGAGTTGGAGTCACTGCCCGACGAGCGGCCCGCGCAGGTGCGCCAGCGGCAGGCGGCAGTGGGCCGGATGCGCGCGGTGCGCGGAGACCTGGAGCGGCTGGCCGAGCAGCGCCTGGAGCAGCGCCGACAGATGGACGGCGTGCGGGCGCCCACGGACGCGGTGCCCCTGCATTCGCTGCTGCCGCTGTCGTGGGTGGTGGCGGCGGGAGGCGTGGCGCTGGGCTTCGCGGTGATCGCGGCGGTGCTCGCGGGTGTTTCGGTGGGCGTGCTGTGCGCGGTGGGTGGTGCATTGCTCGTGGGGTTGTTGCTGCTCGTGCGTCACCGTGTGGAGACGGCGCGGCATGCGAGCCTGGAGGCGCAGGCGGCTCGGCACCGCTGGCGGAAGCAGGAGGAGGACCGCTTCCGCGCGGCGCAGGCGACGATGGCCGCGCGCGAGGAGCTGCTCCAGCGGGAGCTCCTGCATGCCTCCGGCGCGGCGGGCATGTCCCCAGGCGCTTCGCTGTCCGACCTGGCCGCGCAGGAGTCCCTGCTCGCGGAGCGGCTGACGCAGGCCGAGCGGCGTGAACTGCTCGTGCGCGAGGAGGACTCGCAGCGCACGGCGTGGGACGGGGCGGTGCGCGAGGAGCAGCGCGTGGAGGAGCTGCGACTGCGCGCGGAGCAACGCGCGGACGCGCTGCGCGAGGAGTGGGCTGCGTTCCTGGTGGCGCGGCGTTTCCCGGTGGCCCTGGCCCCGGCGTCGGCGCTGACGTTGTGGCGTGATGCTTCCGCGCTGCGACAGCGGCTGTTGGACCTGCGCACGGACGAGGAGGAGTTCACCGTGGCGGAGGCCGCGTGTGGCGCGACGACGTCCCGGCTGTTGGCGGAGGCCCAGGCGGCGCACCTGCCCCAGGGGCCGGCGGAGACGGTGGCGGCGCGGGTGTCCCTGGCGTTGGAGGAGGTCCGCGCGAGGGCGGCGGATCAACGCCAGTTGGATGGACAGCGCGGGGAGCTGCTGGCGGAGAAGGCCCGGTTGGATCAGTTGGTGCTGGATGAGGACCAGACGCTGGATGCGCTGCTCGCGGAAGGCGGGTGCCAGGACGAGGCCACCTTCCGCCGCCGCGCGGTGCAGGCGCGACGGTACGCGGAGCTGGTCCTCCGGGTGCGCGAGCACGGCCAGCGGGTGCAGGCGCTCACGGGCCTCAAGGAGGACGTGGCGCGCGCGCAGGTGCACGCGGCGGGCGCGGAGGCGGGCCTGAAGGAGCGGCTGTCCGGCCTGCGCGAGCGCTACCGCACCGAGGGCGAGCGGCTCAAGGCGGTGCTCACCGAGCAGGGCAGCCTGAAGACGCAACTGTCCCAGTGGGAGAACGACGACCGGGTGTTCCGGCTGCGCATCCAGGAAGAGACGCTGAAAGCGAAGGCGTCGGAGCTGGCCACGCGCTACGCGGCGGACCGGCTGACGCTGGCGCTGCTGGGACGGGCGCGGCGGCGCTTCGAGGAGGAGCAGCAGCCGCGCGTCATCCAGCTCGCGAGCGAGTCCTTCCTGGAGATGACGGGAGGCCGCTACCGCCGCGTCTACATCCCGGCGGGGGATGCGCGGGAGCTGCGGGTGAGCGACGGGGCCCGGGACTGGAGCGCGGAGCAGTTGTCCCGAGGCACGCGCGAGCAGCTCTTCCTGGCGTTCCGGCTGGCCGTCATCCGCTACTTCGGGGAGACGCGCGGCGCGCTGCCGCTCATCGCGGACGACGTGCTGGTGAACTTCGATCCAGAGCGGGCCCGCGGCGCGGTACGCCTCCTCGCGCGGATGGCCGAACACCATCAGGTCATCGCCTTCACCTGCCACCCCTGGCTGCGCGCGCACTTCGAGGCCGAAGGCGCGCATGTGCTGGAGCTGGCCGGGGCCACGAGGCTGCCGACGCGCGAAGGCACCCAGCCGCTGCGCGTCGTCTCCGGGGGGTAGGCGGGAAGTGCCTTCCCCACCGTCTTCTCCCTCCAGAAATGAAACGGGCCAGCCGACCCAGCGCCCCCGCGCGGATCCAGGCCGACCCCTGAAAAAACACTGGGAGCGCGCCCCCTCGACGCGCTCCCAGTGACTCAACCCCTCCCCCGAGGGGTCCCCCTCATCGAAAGCGGCCCCCAAAGACCCGCTTCCGTCCTGCTT
>NZ_RAVZ01000220.1 GCF_003611635.1 Corallococcus terminator
GTCCATCTACGGCGCGTTCGCGAGGGCTGCGCTGGGGGCGGCGCTGGGCGTGTGCGTGCTGGCGCTGTTGCTCCTGCTGCGTGGGACGGCCCGGAAGGCGGGACTCGGGGTGGCGGTGGCGCTGGTCGTGCTGGTGCTGCTGACGCCCGCGTGGCGGGAGCGGTTTGGCAAGGCGGTGGACAACCTCTTCGGCAGCGGGGAGCGCTCGCTGGCGATGTCGGTGGGCTGGCGTCTGGTGCAGGAGCACCCGTGGGTGGGCGTGGGCTTCGGCAATCACAAACCCGCGGCGCTGGCGACGCAGGCCCAGACGGGCATCACGGACCTGCTGGCCACGGACTCCCACAACATCTGGCTGACGGCCTGGGCGGAGACGGGGCTTGTCGGCCTTCTGTTGCTGGCAGCGATGCACGGCCTGTTGGCGCGGGCCCTGGTGCGAAGGCACCGTCAGGGTTCCATCGCGGCGACGGGCGCGCTGCTGTCATTCGTCGGTTTCCACGTCCTGGCCCTGGTGCACTACCTGCCATTCCACCCGAGCGTGCACCTGTCGTTCATGTTCGTGTGGGGGCTGGGGTTGTGCCATTGGGCGGAAGACGCGGGCCAGGCCCCGCGATAGCCTCTTCCGCCTCCGGACGATGCGTGCATGTCTGGAGTTGGGGGACGATGGCCGCGCGAGGGGAGCGCGTGCGATGATCCCCGGATGGAAATGAACGCGACCCCCCAGGTCACCGAAATCGGCGCCGGCGATATGGGTTTGCAGGCTGCCTTTTGCGACTTCATCCCCCAGGTGTTCGGCCGTGCCGACTTCAGGCGTTGGTGTCAGTGGGGGGAGTGGACCGACGACTACCGGGCCTACGCGGTGCTGGAGGAAGGCCGCGTGGTGGCCAATACCGCGGTGATGCGGATGCGGCTGCTCGTGGAGGGGCGCGAGGTGGAGGCCTGGCAGCTCGGCGCCGTGGGGTGTGTGCCGTCACATCGCGGACGGGGACTGTCCCGGGTGGTGATGGACGCCGCGCTGGATGCATGCGGCGATGCGCCGATGTTGCTGTTCGCCAATCCCAGGGTGCTCCAGTACTACCCGCGCTTCGGCTTCCAACCCTGCAAGCAGACGCTGTTCGCCGCTGCGTATGAGGCCTGGCCCGAAGGCCCTCTCGCGCCCCGGCTCGACCTGGAGGACGCGGCGGTGCGCGCGGGCCTGTCCGCGCTCTCCAACGAGGGGATTCCGGTGACGGAGCGCTTCGGCGCACGCGGGTACTCGACCGCCGCGAGCTGGCATATGGCCAATGGGTTCGCGCGGCCCTTGTCGCGCCTGGGGGACGACGCGTGGATCTCCGCCGGCGTGGAGGGCGACACGCTGTACATCGATGACATCTTCGCCCGGGAGCCCTTCGACCTGCGCGCCTGGGTGCCTCGGCTGATCGATCGCCCCATCCGCACCGTCCATTTCGGCTTCACTCCGGAGCGCTGGTGGCCGGAGGCGGCGGAGGCCGGCGAGGACCTGGAAGCCTTCCTGTTCGTGCGCGGACTGTCCCTGTCACGCGAACCCCACGGCTTTCCCGTACTCGCGCGCACCTGACACGGCGGCCCGTTCCCGCGGTGCTGCGATATTGCGGCATCGCGGTTCGCCCTGTCGCATGTCGACACTGACGCGACGCGTGTAACGCACCAGGTAGGTCTTGAGATACCCACGCGCTGGGTGTTGTTATTTCCCGTCGCACAACATCGCTCCACATTCAAAGACATACCAATACGTTTCATCCATTCGTCACGTCATGTTCGTGAGCGGTTGGGTTGAATCTTGACGTGCTAGGAATAGACGCGTACCCAGTCATTCACTGACTGGAGGCCGTCATGCGCTTCACCCGCTATTGCCGCTCCATCCTGTTCACTCCAGGGCTCTCCGTGGATCGCTTCGAGCGAGGGCAGCAATCCGGTGCCGATATCAGCCTGGTGGACCTGGAGGACTCCGTGGCGGCGGCCCACAAGGACGCGGCCCGCCAGCACGCGGAGGCCTTCTTCCTGACGCCCCGTGTGGGGGAGAGCCGCCGCGCGGTGCGCATCAACTCCGTGACGCGCCCTGAGGGCTTGCGCGACCTGCTGGCCCTGCGTGAGTACGCGGTGAAGCCCGACGCGATCTTGATTCCCAAGGTGGAATCGCCGCGCGACCTGGAGATCGTCGAACAGGCGCTGGGCTCCGAGTGCGCGCACGTGGACCTGCTGGCGCTGGTGGAGACGCCGCGTGGCGTGGAGAACCTCAACACCATCGTGTTCGCGACGCCCCGTCTCAAGGCGCTGGTGTTCGGCTCGGCGGACTTCTCCTTCAGCATCGGCGCGGCGCTTGCCTGGGAGCCCCTGCTGTACGCGCGCTCCCGGCTGGTGGCGGCCGCGCGCTCCGCGAACCTCCAGGTGGTGGACACGCCCCTGTTCGACATGGGGGACCTGGAGGGGCTGCGCGCGGAGTCCGCCCGCGCGCGGAGCCTGGGCTTCAGCGGCAAGGCCGCCATCCACCCGCATCAGGTGGAGATCATCAACAAGGCCTTCTCCCCGGACGAGCGCACCCTGCAGAAGGCGCGGAAGATCGTCGCGGAGAGTCAGGCCCGCGACGCGAACATCTGCGTCGTCGACGGCGCCATGGTGGGCACGCCCTTCATCGAGGCCGCGAAGCGCACGCTCGAGGACTTCGGCGTCACCGAGGGCTGATTTCCACCGCCTCTCATTCCCCGTCTTTCCCAACCATTCCGCGCAGGAGGAGTCCGCATGGCAACGAGCATTCCCGAGAGCGTCCTGGGCCCCCGGCGCTACCGCAACAACGAGAAGTTCGTCGGGCTGGGTGACGCCGGCTGGCAGCAGGCCGAGGACCACGGCCTCATCAACCTCAAGGTGGACTTCGAGTCCAACAACCACCTCATCGACCAGGCGACCCGGCACGCCTTCATGGTGCTGTGCTCGTGCTCGTACCTGGGCCTCAACCACCACCCGGCCATCCTCCAGGGCGCCATCACCGCGCTCCAGGAAGAGGGCACCATCGGACTGGCGCTCTCCACGCTGCGCATCCGCCTGGGCCTGATGGCGCGGCTGGAGGAGGGCCTGCGTGACCTGTACGGCTGTCCGTCGTTGCCGGCCGCGTCGTGTACCGCGCTGACCGCGGGCATCCTGCCGCTGCTCGCATCCGGACACCTGACCGAGGACGGACAGCCGCGCGTCATGGTGTTCGACCGCTTCTGTCACTTCTCCATGGCGTACGTGAAGCCCATCGTCGGGGACGAGAGCCTGGTGCTGACCAGCCCCCACAACGACCTCAACTACCTGGAGGACGTCTGCAAGAAGTATCCGCGCGTCGCCTACGTGGCGGACGGCGCCTACTCCATGGGCGGGCTCACCGCGCTGGAGGGCCTGCTCCAGCTCCAGGAGAAGTACGGCCTGTTCCTGTACTTCGATGACTCGCACTCGCTGTCCATCACCGGGAAGAACGGCGAGGGCTGGGTCCGCTCGCGCCTGAAGATGAACCCGCTGACGATGATCGTCGCGTCGCTGGCCAAGGCGTTCGGGAGCGCGGGCGGCGTGGCCATGCTGGGCAGCGAGAAGCTGTTCAACTTCCTCAACCGGAACGCAGGGCCCCTGGCGTGGTCGCAGAACCTCCAGGTACCGAACATCGGCGCGTCGCTGGCCAGCATCGCGCTGCACAAGAGCCCGGAGCTGAAGACGCTCCAGGACAAGCTGGCGCGCAACATCGACTACTTCGACAGCCAGTTCCCGTCGCAGCACGCGGGCAACGGGATGCCCATCCGCAAGATTGAAGTGGGCGCGGAGGAGAAGGCGGTGCGCCTGTCCCAGGAGCTGTACCGGGCGGGCTACTACTGCTCGGCGGTGTTCTTCCCCGTGGTGGCCAAGGGCGAAGCGGGCGTGCGCCTGATGATGCGCGCGGACATCGAACCGGACGAGCTGACGCGCTTCTGCGCGACGGCGAAGGACATCATCTCCGGCTTCTGAAACCCAACTCCGAGCGCGAGGACACACGACATGGAGGGCACTGGCTACAAGCAGGTGGGACCGCAGCGCTACCGGGAGCTGCTGGGCTTCGCGTTCGAGGACTTCACCGTCGGGGATGTCTTCGAACACCGTCCCGGCCGCACGGTGACGGAGGCGGACAACGTGCTCATGAACACGCTGAGCCTGAACCCGTCCCCGCTGCACCTGGACGCGGCCTATTGCGCGCACACGCCGTGGGAGCGGCCGCTCATCTCCAGCCTGGTGACGTTCAGCGTGGTGTGCGGCATGAGCGTGCGCAGCACCAGCGGCCGGGCCCTGGCGAACCTGGGGTGGGACCGCATCCGGCTCACGCACCCGGTGTTCGCCGGGGACACGCTGTACGCGGAGAGCCGCATCCTCGCCAAGCGCCTGTCCGCGAAGCGCGACGGGGAGGGCATCGTCACCTGTGAGACGCGGGGGCTGAAGTCCACGGGCGAAGTGTTCCTGACGTTCGAGCGCAGCTTCCTCGTGCCCACGCGCGAGCGCGGTGTCGAGGAAAGGGCTGGGTACTGAAGAGCCATGCGCGCCGTCGTCTTCGAAGGCTCCGGGGGCCCGGAGGTGGTGAAGCTCCGCGACGTTCCCCGTCCGGTGCCGGTCGGCAACGCGCTGCTCGTGCGCGTACACGCCACCGCGCTCAACCGCGCGGACCTGCTCCAGCGCGCCGGCATCTACCACGTGCCGGAGGGGCAGTCCGTCATCCCCGGCGTGGAGGTCGCGGGCACGGTGGAGGCGTGGGGCGAGGACGTGAAGGGCTTCACCCGGGGCCAGCGCGTGTTCGGCGTGGTGGAGGGCGGCGGGTACGCCGAGTTCTGCCTGCTGGACGCGGACATGGCGCTGATCATTCCGGAAGCCCTGGGCTTCGTGGAGGCCGCCGCCGCCGCCGAGTCGTGCCTCACCGCCAACGAGACGCTGTTCGAGCTGGGAGGACTCAAGCCCGGACAGACGGTGCTGGTGCACGCGGGGGCCAGCGGCATTGGCACGACGATGGTGCAGATGGTGAAGCACGTGGGCGCCACGGCGCTGTGCACGGTGGGCACGCCCCAGAAGGTGGAGGCGCTGACGCGGCTGGGCGCGGACGTGGCCATCGACTACCGGCGCCAGGACTTCGTGGCGGAGGTGATGGAGCGCACGCGCGGCGAGGGCGTGGACCTGGTGATGGACTTCGTGGGCGGCGCGTACCTGTCGCGCAACCTCTCCGTGCTGAAGCACGAGGGCTGTCTGGTGCTGGTGGGTCTGCTGGACGGGATGGCGGCGGAGCTGGACCTGCTGCGCGTCGTCCAGCGCCGGTTGCAGCTCAAGGGCTCGTCGCTGCGGCTGCGGCCCATGGTGGAGAAGCGGCAGGTCAACGCGCGCTTCCGGCAGCGGTGGATGGAGGTGCTGGCGCGAGGCGGGCTGCCGCCCGTCATCCACGGAAGCTGGCCGCTGGAGGCGGTGGTGGAGGCCCACGCGGAGATGGAGGCCAATCGCAACATCGGGAAGATCGTCCTGACGGTGGCGCCGTGACGGACCTGGGCGAGTTCCTGAAGCGCGAGCAGGTGAACGCGCGATTGCTGACCCTGGCGACGCCGATGACGACGGCGGCGGCCGCCGCGCAGGAGCTGGGCATCGCCGTGGGTGGCATCTTCAAATCGCTGGTGTTCACCACGGACACGGACGAGGTGCTGGTCGTCGTGCTGCCCGGAGACCGGCGCGTGGATTTCAAGGCGGTGGCGCGGGTGGCGGGCTGTCGCAAGGTCGCGTTCGCGAGCCGTGAGCGGGCGCTGGAGGCGACGGGCTATCCGCCCGGAGGCACGCCACCCCTGGGCCATCCGCATGCCTTGCGCGTGTTCGTGGACGCGGCCGTCCTGGAGTACCCGGAAGGCTACGGCGGCGGCGGGCGGCCGGAGCTGTTGTTGCGCCTGACGCCCGCGGAGCTGCTGCGCGTGACGAAGGGCACCGTGGGCACCCTGAGCATTCCAACTGAAGCAACGACCCCCTAAGCGAGGAGTTCCCCATGCAGGACGACATCTCCAGAAGCCTCAAGAAGATCCTGACGAACAACCTCTTCGTGGAGATTCCCGAGGAGCAGATTGGCGGAGACGACGGGTTGCAGTCCGTCGTCGGCCTGGACTCCGTGGGCTTCCTGGAGCTGCGGGTCATCTGTGAGGATCAGTTCGGCGTGAGCATCTCCGACCAGGATTTCGACACGGAGAACTTCCGCACGCTCAACCTGTTGTCGGCGCTCATCGTGAAGCTCAAGGCCCAGCAACAGGGGGGCGCCAAGTGAAGGTGCCCGCCGCGGGGGAGAAGCTGGGGGCGGACGACGTCGCCCGCCTGCGCGCCGGCATGGCGTTGCAGATGGACCACTACGGCGGCGGACGCCTGCCGTATGTCTGTCTGAAGGCGAAGGGGCTCGTGCAGCACATGACGGCGCTGGAGGGCCCTGACGCGGGCCGCGTCGTCGAGGTCCTGGACGCCAGTGGTGGCTACGCGAGCGCGTGTCTGGGCGCTGGCCATCCGCGCATGCAGGAAGCGCTGCGCGACGGCCTGGAGCGCACGGGCTACGTCACCGACGAGCTGGGGTCGCTGGAGCGCACGCTGCTCCTGGAGGAGCTGTTCGGCGCGAAGGGGCTCTGGGCGGACCGCTTCCCGGGGGACGCGTACCACGCGAGCGGCCGTAACTCCGGCTCCGAGGGCCTGGAGCTGGCGCTGCGTCTGGTGTTGGAGTCGAACTTCGACCGGCGGCGGATGGCGCCGAAGCCCGAGCGCTCGGAGCGGCGGACCATTCTCGCCTTCGAAGGTGCGTGGCACGGGTGGACGCAGGGCCTGGTGAGTCTGCTCAACCGCCGGCACTACCGGCTGGGGATGCCGCTTCCGGCGGCGGAGACGCTCGACGTGCAGTTCCTGCCGTTCGGGGAGCTGGCGCATCTGGAAGCCTTCTTCGCGGAGCACGGGCGGAAGCTGGCTGGGGTGTTCGTGGAGCCCATCCAGGGGGACGCCGGCATCCTGGTGCCGCCCGCGGGCTACCTGCGAAGGCTGGCCACGCTGTGTCGCGAGCATGAGGTGCTGCTGGTGGCGGACGAAGTGCTCACGTTCGCGAAGACGGGCCGCTTCTTCGGCATGACGGACGCGGAGGGGCCCATCCCCACGGACATCACCGTCATTGGCAAGAGCCTGGGCATGGGGGTGGTCTCCACGTCCATGGTGATTGCCCGGCGCGAGCTGTCGGTGCGCTCCAGCGGCGCGGTGTCCACGTCCGACCTGCGGCCCCTGACGAGCGCGGTGATGCGTTCGGGGATCCAGTACCTGTCCGGCGAGGGACTCGTGGAGCGCACGGGGCCACTGGGCGAGATGCTGCGCGAGCGGCTGCGCAAGGACGTGGCGCAGGCGTTCCCGGAGGTGTTCCAGGACGTCCGCGGCCTGGGCTACATGAATGGCCTGGAGCTGACGGAGAAGGCGTCGGGGAACCTGGGTCGGCTGCGGACACGGCTGCTCGACGCGGGCATCTTCGTGGAGTTCATGGCGGGCGCGGGACGGCGCTCTCGGGGCTTGCGCTACCTGTTCCCGGCGATGCGCATCGCCCCGCCGCTCATCGCGGGGGAGGCGGACCTCCAGGAGATGGTCGCGCGCCTCCAGCGAGGTGTGCGGACGTTCGTGGAGTCCGGGTCGTGACGGAGGCCGCGGTGCCGCTGCCGGAGGTTCCGCCCTCGCTGCGCCGGAGGGTGGAGCACGTGGACACGGACGCTTCCGGCGTCGTGCATTTCTCCCGCTACGCGTCGCTGCTGGAGACGGCGGGGTTGGAGGAATTGGAGCGACGGGGGGCGGGGCTGGAGGTGCTGTCCGCGCAGGGCCTGGATTTGCGCGTGCGGGAGCTGCGCGTCAGCTACCGCGCGGCGGCACGCTTCCAGGACTGGTTGTTGATGGTGCCCACGGTGGACCACGTCGGGCCCGCCAGCCTTAAGCTGGGCGTGAAGCTGTACCGCGAGGGCCCGGAGCCGTTGCTGCTTGCCTTTGGAAGTCTGGATTTCGCCGTCGTCACCCGCGAGAACGGAGTGCCCGCATGTCTACCGCCGTCCCTCAGCAGCGCGCTCAAGCAGGCGCAGTGAACACCGTGGAGCGCACGCCGAAGCCGTTGGGCTTCACGGCGCTGAAGCAGTGGCTGCGGCACCGCCACCCGATGATCTACCTGGACCGCATCGTGGACCATGAGCCGGGGAAGTTCCTGGACGCGCTCATCTGCATCTCCGGGAACATGGACAGCATCGCCGGCCACTTCCCGGAGCGGGCCATCTTCCCGGGCAGCCACCTCATCCAGTCCTTCGCGCAGGCGGGCATCATCCTCTACCAGATGAGCACGTCGATGCTGGCCGAGGACGAGCTGACGCTCATCGGTTCGGTGGAGGCGCGCTTCCTGAAGGTGGTGGTGCCGGGAGACCAGGTGCTCCTGCACGTGCAGCAGAACCGGCTGGCGGGAGGGCTGTTCCACTTCACGGGCAAGGCCATGGTGGGGACGACTCGCGTGGCGGCGTTCCGCGCGAGTCTCGTTCGCTCCCGGGTCGCCGACCTGGGCTCGCCGCTGTGGTAGCACCCGTCGTCGTCACAGGCGCCGCGTGGACGACGCCGCTCGGCAGCGGGCTGGACGCCGTGTGGCGCCGGCTGCTCGCGGGCGAGCACGGCTTCGTGGAGGTTCCGTCCCCGCACCGGCTGCGCAACACGCAGGCGGCCGTGGTGGCGGGACGTCCGAGCGGGCCGGCGGAGCGGTTGCGTGGGCTCGCGGTCGAGACGCTGCGTGAGGCCCTGGAACACGCGGGCCTGGCGGGTGACGGGGTGCGCACCCTGTTCGTGCTGGGGACCAGTCTGGGGGCGTACCTGGACGACGAGGGCGAACGGAACGCGCCGCTGCACCAGTGGGCGGACGCGGTGGTGGGAGCGTTGGGGGCGAAGGCGCCGCCCGTGGTGCTGTCCACGGCGTGCTCGTCGGGTTCGGATGCGCTCGTGGTGGGTGCGGAGTGCATTCGCGCGGGGCTCGCGGATGTCTGCGTTTGCGGTGGGGTGGACATCCTGACGCCGAGCAAGCGATTGGCGCACTCCGCGCTGTCCACGCTGTCTCCGTCGCGTGCGCGGGCCTATGACACGCGGCATGACGGCATGATGTTGGGAGAGGGCGCGGCGTTCCTCGTGCTGGAGTCGGCGGCGCATGCGGAGCAGCGGTCGGCGCGCATCCTGGCGCGATTGCGCGGTGTGGGTTCGGCCAACGACGCGGCGAGCATGACGTCGCCGGATCCCGCGGCGGCGGGTGCTCGGTTGGCGATGGAGCGCTCGCTGGTGGATGCGGGCCTCGCGGCGTCGGACATTGGACTGGTCAATGGTCATGGCTCCGCGACCCCGGTGAACGACCGGGCGGAGGCCGCGGCGTTCCGGAGCGTGTTTGGCGCCGAGGGGGGACCGCTCGTGTTCGCGACGAAGGGGGCCTTCGGTCACACGCTGGGGGCCACCGGGGCGATGGAGGCCATCGCGACCATCCTGGGGCTTCGGGAGGGCATCGTTCCGCCCATCGTCGGACTGGAGCAGCCGGACCCGGAGTTTCCGTGCCCGCTGTCCGTGGGGGCACCGACCCGGCATGCGGCCCGGAAGGGCTTGAGCGTGACGCTGGGCTTCGGTGGCTTCGACACATCGCTCGTCTTCGAGGTGGCGCGATGACGTCCCTGTCTTCGGTGGCCCTGCGCGGCAGCGCGGTGGTGTTCGCGGACGCGCCGAATCCGCACCTCGTCAAATGGAAGCCGTCCGTGCGCTACGCGGACCCGCTGTCCTGGGCGCTGGTCATGGCCGTGGGCGAGGCGACGGGTTCACTGGGCGAGGACTTCACGCGCGCGGCGGACCGGTGTTCGCTCATCCAGGTGGGCGCGGTGGGGCCTCGTGAGACGTGGGCCCAGGTGGCGAGCGATGCCGTGCGAGGCTTTGCGTCCCCGCTGCGCTTTCCCGCCGCGACCCCGAGCGCCCCCACGGGCCTGTCCTGCATCGTCCATGGGCTGCGAGGTCCGACGCTGGCGCTGACGATGCCCGTGGCGACGGGCGCGGAGGTCGCGCTGGCGATGTCCGTGGCGTGGCTCCAGCGTGGGGTCGTGGACTGGGCCCTCATCGGTTCCGTGCTGGCGGTGGAAGGCCGGCCACCGGGCGCGGGCTGCCTCGTCCTGTCGCGGGGAACCGGACCGGGTGTCAGCGTGGATGTCATTGCGCGGTCCCTTCAATTCCGAGCGGAGTGAACATGGCCTCACCTCTCCAGGAACTCGCGGGCGTACCGCTGGCCACCGTCCAGGCGTTCCTGGACCGCATCCGCGACCTCACCGAAGCGCACCCGACCGCCGACCGCTCCGTGTCGTCACTGGCGGCCGGATGGATGGCCCGAGGTCTCAGGCCTGGGGATGTCGTGCTGCTCGCGCTGCCCAATGGCGTGGGCCTGCTGGCCCAGGTCTTCGCGGTGCTCGCGGCCCGGGGTGTCCCCGCGTTGGTGTCGCCCGCGTCGCCCGCGGGCCGGCAGCAGTCGTTGGTGGATGCGTTGCCGGCGCGTGCGCTGGTGGCGATGCGTGCACCCGCGCCGCATGCGGAAGGGGTGGAGCGCTTCGCATTGGGTGGGGCGGAGGTGGCCCTGTTTCCAGACACCACTCCGCCAGGGGCTGAGGCAGGGGAGATAGTGCTGCTCACGTCCGGGACGTCCGGATTCGCGAGCGGCTGTGTGTTCGACCTGGCAGCGCTCTTTCGCAACGCGGACCGGCACGCGGACGCGGTGGGGCTGCGCGCGGGGGACACGGCCCTGGTGAACCTGCCGCTGTATTATTCGTATTCGATGGTCGCGCAGGCGTTCTCCGCGCTGCGGCGAGGGCTGGAGTTGGTCATCAGTGGACCGCCGTTCCAGCCCGCGGCGTACCTGCGCCTCCTGGCGGAGCAGGGCATCACCGTGTCCGCGCTGACGCCGCTGCTGGTGCGCGGGTTGCTGCAACACGGGGAGGCGTTCCCGGACGGTCTGCGGTGTCTGGGGGTGGGTGGTGACGTGCTCGCGCCCGAGCATGTGAAGCGGATGCTGCACGCGCGACCGGGTGGGGAGCTGTATCTGACCTATGGTTTGTCCGAGGCAGGACCGCGCGTGGCGACGCTCGCCGCGCATGCGGAGCCGGAGCGCCGCTTCGCGTCCGTGGGGCTGCCCTTGCCGGGCACGGAGGTGACGCTCGTGCCGCGTGGGCCGGATGGACAACGGGAGCTGTTCGTCTCCTCGGACACGGTGATGAAGCGCCGCATCGGCATCGTGGAAGGGGAGAAGCAGCATGCGCTGCGAGGCCCCCGGCTGTTGGCCACGGGGGACGTGTTCGACATCGACGCGGAGGGCTACCTGTACTTCCAGGGGCGCGTCTCCGACTTCCTGGTGCGAGGCAGCGAGAAGATCAGCATGGCCTCCGTGCGACGTCTGGCCATGATGCTCCCCGGGGTGCTCACGGCGCGCACGCAGGTCATCAAGGGCGCGGAGGGGGACGACTACGACGTGGTCCTCACGGTCTCGGATGAGCGGCGCTCCGTGGAGCAACTGTCGCGGGATTTGTTCCGCCTGCTGCGCCTCGCGGAGCGGCCCCGGGCCGTGCAGGTGGTCGCGGCGGATGTGGCCGTGGCGTCCCTGCACAAATGAAGGATGTCCGTGATCGCGGGTCCTGCACCTGGCTTCGAAACGGTGCGCCCCTCGCGGCGAGGGCGGCACGTTCCAAACGACATCTCGCGACTTTCGACGGGCCTCTCGCTGCGCGTCGTGAGGTCAGCGCACCGAGCGCCCGCCGATTCCCGGGAAGCGCTCATAGGCGCGCAGGAGCGCCGCGAGGTGCGCAGGGGTGTTGAAATCGAGAGGGGTGTCCGTGAGCTGGACAACCCAGCCGCCTGTCGCCGTGCGCCGCGCCCGTGACATCAGCTCGGCATCGCGGGCCGCGTCCGGGAATCCGAGGGTCCGTGCGGTAGCCGCCGACCAGTAGTTCAACCACCCGAGGTAATGCGGAATCTCAGGCGAGCGGATTTCATCTGGGGGCGTGAGCATGGGAAGCCCGCGTGGTGAGTACTCCGGTCCATGAGGTGCGCTGCGCATCTGCTGCGCGACCTCCGAGCCGAAGCCCTTTGGCGACGCATGCCCCCAGAACGCTTGAGTTCCTTTCGCAACACCCTCCAGCACATTCGATGCCGCCATGAGGGTGAGCGCGTCGAGTGGCAGCTTCGCATGGACCTGAAGCTGGGGCTGGCCCCCTGGAATCAAACTCGCGGGTCTTCGCAACCCCGTGATCGTGACCGGGTTGCTCTCATCGCCATTGCATAGGAGCGGAAACTCTCCGCGCCTTGCTGCCTCAGCAACCCATGCATCACGCTGGTGCAACGCGATGGGCCGCCCTTGCTTGGATACCTCCCACTCCAGGCGCAAGCCGGGCAGAGCCCTTTCCATTTCGCGGACGGCAGCAAGTGCGCGGCCATCATCGCCCTCAAGCGCTGGCGCGTAGACAGAAATCAGGAGGCGGCCTTGCATCGTCATCGTTCGCATCCCGTAACGACGATATTGGGGGCAAGCGAGGGTTCCAGGTCGATCAGCGCTTCCTTGTGCGCGTGGGTGCTGACCCCGACGACGAAGCCATATCCACATGCCCGCGCGATCCTGCGTTCTTCCAGCATCTCGGCCACCTGATCCTTGACCACCTGCTCCTGCAGGAAGTCACTGTAGGTGTCAAACTGGTCGGTCTTGATCTCCCACAGGACGCGCACCCCGACTTGCAGCGCGTCGAAGTGCTTGCCGTCAACGAGCACATCCATCCCGTGGTAGCGGTTGGGGGGAACCCTATCGGCGCACGCGTCGTGCGCGTCGTCTCCGCCTCGGTGTGGCACCGGAATGGGCTCGCATCGGGAGTGGCGCGCCCGGTCAAGGGGGGCCGGTGGCATCGGGGGGCGCCAGTCCTGGCCGGATGGCTCCGGCTTCAGCTTGGGATTCCGTTTCGATACAGCTTCCAGGGGGACTTCCTTCGTTCCTCGTGCGGTCGCTGCCTCCTCGGGATAGAGCCGGCGTAGCTCATACGCATCCAGTTCCTCCTTGATGGCGGCAGCGACCACCACCACGCCAAGGATGACGATGGCTCCCACGACAATCTCAGGTGCGATCAGGACGCAGACGCCGAGTCCCATGGCAGCCGCGTTCGCCGAAGCGACCGTGCATCTTCCCGTTGGGTCGTGAAATCGGACCCGGTCATGGTCGACGGCCTGAAAGCAGCGCTCCACCATCACGGCCCAAGGCTGGGCAGCCTCTTGGAGGACGCAACGTCCACCGTCAGTCCAGGGCAGCTTCGCTGCTCGCTGGAGGTTGGAGATCCTCAGGCTTCGGGTTCCCTGTTCGATGGGGAGCGGCTTCGACGTGGCGCAGGCTGAAAGAAAAAGGAGGAGTGCGATGCAAGCGCGGAAACGCATGACCACTGCCTTTCCTTCAAGTCCGGGAAACGAAGTCATGGTCGAGATGGGTCAGGACACCTGAGCGTCGAGCCCCACCGGCAGGTCCGGGTTCGCGAGCACCGCGTCGAGCACGCGCAGGAAGTCCGCGCGGATGCCCTCAGCGGTGCGGGTGTCGAACAGGTCGGTGTTGAACTCCAGGACGCCGGAGAAGCCGCCGGCCATCTCGGTGAAGGACAGCGCCAGCTCGTAGGTGACGGAGCCCCGGTTGACCTCCACGGGCGTCACCGTCAGGCCCGGCAGTTCGAACGGTGCCTCCGGGGCGTTCTGCAGGACGAACATCACCTGGAACACCGGGGAGCGGTTCACGGGCAGTTCGACGCCGAGTGAAACCACGATCTGATCCACGGGCACTTCCTGGTGCGCGTAGGCGCCCAGCGTCTCCTCGCGCACTCGCTGGAGCAGCGTGCGGAACCCGGGGCTGCCACGCAGGTTCACGCGCAGGCACAGGCCGTTGACGAACATGCCGATGAGCGGCTCCAGCTCCGGGAGGAGCCGGTTCGCGATGGGCGACCCGATGACGACCTCCTCCTGGCCGGAGCGGCGCGCGAGCACGACGCCGAACGCGGACAGCATGGCCATGAACGGGGTGACGTTCTCTCGCCGGCACAGGGCATGGAGCGCGTCGCTGCGGTCGCGGCCCAGGTGGACCTCGCGGTGGGTGCCGTTGAAGGTGCGCACCGGAGGCCGGGGACGGTCGGTGGGAAGCTGAAGCTCCGTGGGCGCGCCCGCGAGCGACTGCTGCCAGTACGAAAGGCGTCGCGACAGCTCCGTCCCGGTGAGCCACGTCCGCTGCCATGCCGCGTAGTCGGGGTACTGCACGACGAGCGGCGCCAGGTCGGACGCACGCCCCTGCACCCGCGCCGAGTACAGCGCCCCCAGCTCCCGAGCGATGACCCCCATGGACCAGCCGTCCGCGGAGATGTGGTGCACGCAAATCATGAGCAGGTGCTCGTCGTCCTTCACGCAAAGGAGCGAGGCGCGCACCAGCGGGTCCTTCGTGAGGTCGAACGGCGTCGCCGCATCCGCGAGGATGTGCCGCCATGCCGCCGCTTCCGCGTCGGGCTGTCCGCGCAGGTCCTCGAACCGCCACGGGAACTCACCGGCCGGAGTGACCCGCTGCACGAGCTGCCCGTCCTCTTCGGAGAACTTGACCCGCATGGACTCGTGTCGTTCGAGCAGGGCCTGCAAGGCGCCACGAAGTGCCTCGACCCGCACGGGCCCCCGGATCCGGAAGCCGATGGGGATGTTGTAGGCGCTCGACGTGGGAGCCCGCAGGAAGAAGCGGTACAGCCGCTCCTGCGAGTACGACAGCGGGAGCGCCCCGTCCCGAGGCGCGCGAACCAGTGGAGGCACCGCGCGAGGACCGTCGTCCGGGACGAGCGTGCCCAGGTGCTGCGCCATCTCCGCGACCGTGGGGCCGGTGAAGAGGACACGAAGCGCGAGCTCCGCGCCCAGCTCCGCGCGGATCCGCGAGACGAGCTGTGTGGCGAGGAGGGAATGGCCGCCAAGGTGGAAGAAGTTGTCGTGAAGGCCGACCCGTTCCACGTCGAGCAGTGAGGCCCAGAGGCGGCAGAGGGCGACTTCTGTGGGCGTCTGAGGCGGGACGTAGGAGAGGGCGTCGCCGCGAGCTGGTTCAGGATTGGGAAGCGCGCGGCGGTCGACCTTGCCGTTGACGGTGAGGGGGAGCGCGGCGAGCGGGGTGAAGGAGGCGGGCACCATGTGTTCGGGAAGGCGCTCGCGAAGCCAGGCGCGCAGCTCGGAGACATCGGGGATCGCGTCGTGGGGAACGAGATAGGCGGCGAGGCGACGGTCGCCGCCAGCCTCACGGGCGATGACGGAGGCGTCCTTGATGGCGGGGTGGAGGCGGAGGGCCTCTTCGATTTCGCCCAGCTCGACGCGGTAGCCGCGGACCTTCACCTGGTGGTCGGCGCGACCGAGGTACTCGATGCGACCGTCGGGGAGGAAGCGAGCGAGGTCTCCCGTCTTGTAGAGGCGAGCGCCGGGGACGGAGGAGAAGGGGTTGGGCAGGTAGATGCGAGCGGTGAGTTCAGGACGGTTGAAGTAGCCGCGCCCCAGGCGCTCACCGGAGACGTACAGCTCTCCCGGGACCCCGATGGGGACGGGCTGGAGACGGCCGTCGAGCAGGTAGAGCGGACCGTTCGTGAGCGGGCCGCCAATGGGCACCGGGAAGCCGAGGGCCGGGGGGGCATCCACGAGGTGGAAGGAAGAGAAGACGGTGCACTCGGTGGGGCCGTAGCCGTTGACGAGGCGCTGGGGCGGTCCGTGCTGAAGGACTTCGCGCAGGGCGAGCGGATCCGCGGCTTCACCGCCGAAGACGAGGGTCTTCAAGCCTGTGAAGGCCCCGGGGACCTGACGCGCGAGCAGGTGCAGCACGGCCGTGGTGACGAACATCACGGAGACGCGGGTGTCACGCACCTGCGCGGCGAACTCTTGGGGCGAATGGGCGGGGTTGGCGGTGATGCCGACGAGGTGCGCGCCGTGAAGCAGTGCGCCCCAGATCTCGAAGGTGCTGGGGTCGAAGGAGGCGTTGGAGGCCTGGGCGACGCGGTCCGAAGCGTCGAAGGGATGCAGCAGCGGGTCGAAGGCGAGGGCGAGGATGCCGCGATGAAGGATGGCGCTGCCCTTCGGTCTGCCTGTGGAGCCGGAGGTGAAGATGACGTAGGCGAGATTCTCCGGTCCAGAGGTGCGCGGAAGGGGCGCGGTGGAGAGGCGGCCCAGTGCATCCGCTTCCGTATCGATGCAGACGGTGGCGCCGGAGAAGGCAGGCAGTTGCTGGCGCTTGTGCTCGTGGACGAGCAGGACGCTGACGCGAGCATCCTGGAGCATGAAGGCCAGGCGCTCGGCGGGGTGGGACGCATCGAGGGGCAAGTAGGCCCCACCGGCCTTGAGGACCGCGAGCATGCCGACGATGAGGTCCGGGGAGCGCTCGACGCAGAGGCCGACGAGGACTTCGGGGCCCACGCCAAGGGAGCGCAGGTGCCAGGCGAGCTGGTTGGAACGCTCGTCGAGCTGGCGATAGGAGAGGGTGACGGGGCCGTAGGTGACGGCGGGAGCGTCGGGGGTGAGGGAGGCTTGCCGGGCGAAGCGTTCGTGGACGCAGACGTCGCGGGGGAAGTCGACGGTGGCGTCGTTCCAGGCTTGGAGGACGCGCTGGCGCTCGGCCTCTGGCAGCAG
>NZ_RAVZ01000221.1 GCF_003611635.1 Corallococcus terminator
CCGGTGGTGCCACCGCTGCCGGTGGCCTCGCTGCCCCCCGCCACCCACGACCTGTTCCGCCGCATCCAGGGCCGCGTCGCGCAGGTGCGCATCATCGAGCGCCGCTCCGGCACCAAGTCCTCCATCGGCTCCGCGTTCTTCGTGAGCGAGAAGGGCCACGCGCTCACGAACTACCACGTGGTCTCCGACGTGGTGCTCCACCCGGAGGACTACACCGCGGAGCTGGATCGCGGTGACTCGACGGTGCCGGTGCGCCTGTTGTCCGTGGACGTGGCCAGCGACCTCGCGGTCATCCAGGTGGAGGCGCCCGTCGCGGACTTCTTCAAGTTGGAGGACCGTGAGCCGCCGCAGGGCACGCGCCTGTTCGCCATGGGCAACCCGCGAGATTTGGGCACCACCATCGTGGAGGGCACGTACAACGGCCTCGTGCGCGACGCCCTCTACGAGCGCGTGCACTTCTCCGGCGCCATCAATCCCGGCATGAGCGGCGGGCCCACGCTCAGCGGCGAGGGCGGCGTGGTGGGCGTCAACGTGGCCACCATGGGCAACCAGGTGGGCTTCCTCGTGCCGGTGGCGCGGGCGCGGCAGTTGTTGGATCGCACGCTGGCGCTGGCGGCCCCGCCGGATGCCGCCGCGCTGATGGCGTCCGTGCGCGAGCAGTTGCTGGCCAACCAGCAGCGCATCACCGACCGGCTGATGGCCACGGAGCTGCCGAAGCAGGTGCTGGGCGAGTACCGCGTCCCGGGCCGCTGGAGTCCGTTCCTCAAGTGCTGGGGCGACACGCCGCATGATCCGGAGACGCCCTACACGGTGACGAGCTACCAGTGCTCCTCCGAGGAGGACATCTTCCTGTCGTCCAGCCACCGCACGGGCGTCGTGTCCTACCTGCACCAGCACGTGACGAGCCAGAAGCTGGGGGCGATGCGCTTCTCCGCGCTCTACAGCACGCTCTTCTCCCAGGATCCGGATCCGGTGTCCGCCACGCGCGAGGACGTCACCAACTTCCGCTGCACGTCGGAGTTCGTGGACGTGAAGGGCCTCACGGTGCGCGCCGCCCTCTGTCTGCGCGCCTACCGCCGCTTCCCGGGCCTCTATGATCTGGTGCTGCGCGCGGCCACGCTGAATGCCTCCACGCACGGCGTGGACACCAGCCTCACGCTGGGCGGCTTCTCCGCGGAGAACGCGCACAAGCTGGCGCGCCGCTACCTGGAGGGCCTGTCGTGGACGAAGTGATCTTCCTGGAGGTGTTGGAAGGCGACGCCGTCCAGGCCCGCCACCGGCTGGAGACGTGGCCCGTGACGGTGGGGCGCGGCTACGGCAACGACGTCATCCTGGACGACCCGAAGGTCTCCGCCGAACACCTGCGCCTGGAGCGGCGCGAGGACGGCGCGGTGCTGCTGCGCGACGTGGGCAGCGTGAATGGCACCTTCAGCGTGACGCCGTGGGCCCGCATCGGGGAGCTGGTGCTCACGTCGGACGCGCGCGTGTCCGTGGGGGACACGGTGCTGCGCTTCCGCCCGCGCGGCTTCGCGGTGGAGGACACCGTCGTCAACGAGGCCCCGGCCGACGCGCGCGAGCGCCTCTTCGAGCGCCCCCGGGCCTTCGCGCTGACGATGCAGGCGCTGGTCGCCACGTCCTTCATCTCCGAGCGGCTGACCCAGTTCCAGAAGACGGACTGGGGGGACCTGCTGCTCTCCAGCGTGCTGCCCCTGGGCCTGACGCTGATGTGGGCGGGGGGCTGGTCGCTGGCGAGCCGCATCGCGCGCCGCAGCTTCTACTTCCGGGTGCACGCCACCATCGGCGGGATGGTGCTGATGGGCTTCGCGCTGGCGCCGCCGCTGTTCGCGCTCTTGAGCTTCAGCTTCTCGCTGGGCTCGTGGCTGGGCTTCGTGCGGACGCTGGCCGTCCTGGCGCTGGTGGGGTGGGGGCTCTACTGGCACCTGCGCTACGTGACGCGGTGGAGTGGCAAGCGCGTGGCGCGCGGGCTCGCGGTCGCGTCCGTGGGCGTGCTGCTGCTGGCGAACGTGCCGAAGCTGCTGGGCAACGAGGACTTCAGCGAGGCGCTGGAGTTCCCCCGGTCGCTGCTGCCGCCCGCGCTGCGCCTGGCTCCGGCGCATTCGATGGATTCGTTCTTCGAGAAGGCCCGTCCGCTGGAGAAGAAGGTGGACGCGCTCGCGAAGGAAGACTGAGGCGCGGCCACCTTCTTCGGCAGGGCTCCCCTACATCCCGCGCACCTCGTGGGGCTTGTAGGGGGCCTCCAGCGCCTTGATCTCCTCGGGCGCGAGCTTGAGGGTCACCGCCTTCACCGCGTCCTCCAGGTGCTCGGGCTTCGTCGCGCCGATGATGGGCGCGGTGACGACGGGCTTGGACAAGAGCCACGCCAGGGCCACCTGCGCGGGCGGGGCCTTGCGCGCCTCCGCCACCTTCTTCACCGCCTCCACCACGTCCCAGTCCCCGGCCTGGTTGTAGAGCACCGGCGACAGCGTGTCGGAGCCCGCGCGCGTCGTCGCCTCGCGGTCGTCCAGCGACTTGCGCGAACCGGTGAGCAGCCCCCGGGCCAGCGGGGACCAGGGGATGACGCCGATGCCCTCCGCCTCGCACAGGGGCAGCATCTCCCGCTCCTCCTCGCGGTAGACGAGGTTGTAGTGGTCCTGCATGGACACGAACCTGGCCCAGCCGTTGCGTTCGGAGACCCCGAGCGCGCGCGCGAACTGCCACGCGTACGACGAGCTGGCGCCCAGGTAGCGCACCTTGCCCTGACGCACGAGCTGATCCAGCGCGGACAGCGTCTCCTCGATGGGCGTGTTCGGGTCCATCCGGTGGATCTGGTACAGGTCGATGGTCTCCACCCCCAGCCGCTTGAGGCTCGCCTCGCACGCCTGGGTGATGTTCTTGCGCGACAGGCCCCGCTCGTTCTGTCCGCTGCCGGTGGGGAAGTAGACCTTCGTGGCCAGCACCACCTCGTCCATCTTCGCGTAGCGGCGCAGCGCGCGGCCCGTCACCTCCTCGCTCACGCCGTCCGAGTACATGTTCGCGGTGTCGAAGAAGGTGACGCCCAGCTCCACCGCGCGGCGGAAGAAGGGCTGCGAGGCTTCCTCATCCAGCACCCACGGGCGCCACTTCGGCGTGCCGTAGCTCATGCAGCCCAGGCAGATGCGGGAGACCCGCAGGCCCGTGTGACCCAGGTTGGCGTACTTCATGGTGCGCTCCTCTGTCCGTGGTGGACGCCCCGTCCAGGGGCCCACTTGAGTGCCAGTCCGACGTGCTGCTTGCGTATGACCCACCATGAGCGAGCGCTTCAACCTCTTGTCGCCCGAAGTGAGAGCCAATCCCTATCCCACCTATGCCCGCATGCGCCGCGAGTCGCCCGTGTGTCAGGTGGACCCGGGCGGGATGTGGGCGGTGTCGCGCCATGACGACGTGCTGCGCGTCCTGAAGGACCCCCAGCGCTTCTCCTCCCAGGGCTTCCGCGACATCACCAACCCGCCATGGCTGGGGGGCAATCCCTTCGCGGACTCCATGCTGGTGATGGACCCACCCCAGCACGGCCGCCTGCGGGTGCTGGTGCAGAAGGCCTTCGGCGCGGCGGCGATGGCGAGGCTGGAGCCCCGGGTGCGGGAGCTGTGTCGGCAGGCCGTGGCGGACCTGCCCCGGGGCCGCCCGGTGGACATGATGCAGCCCTTCGCCCTGCGCATCCCCGCCGCCGTCATCAGCGAACTGCTGGGCCTGGACCCCCAGCACTCCCCGCGCCTGAAGCACTGGGCGGACCTCCTGACCGGCGGTGTCACCACCGTCCGTCCGGAGGAGGAGGAACGCAAGCAGCGGGCCCGCGACGCGGTGGCGGAGGTGCGCGCGTACTTCGGGGACGTGCTGGATGCCCGGGCGCGGGAGCCCGCTGGCACCGACCTGATCAGCGAGCTGAAACAGGCCCGCGTGGAAGGCGAGGCCCTGTCGAAGGACGAGCTCATCGCCTTCATGGTGCTCCTGCTGGTGGGTGGCATCGAGACCGTGGTGCACCTGTTGGGCTCGTCGCTCGTCGTGCTGCGGGAGCACCCGGAGGTGTGGGCCCAGCTCCGGGCGGACCGCTCGCGCATCCCCGCCTTCCTGGAGGAGGTGCTGCGCTACGAGCCACCCCTCCAGGCTGCGCCGCGCCTCACCACCGAGGACGTGGAGGTGGGCGGCGTGAGGCTCCCCAAAGGGGCCTCGGTGCTGGTGCTGATGGGGTCCGCCACGCGCGACGAAGCGCACTTCCCGGACGGCGACCGCTTCAACCTGTCCCGCCCCGGCCCGCAGAACCTGCCCTTCGGCCATGGCATCCACTTCTGCCTGGGCGCGCAGTTGGCGCGGCTGGAAGGGCGGCTGGCCCTGGAGGCCCTGCTGGACGCCTTCCGCCATCTGGAGTCCGCCCCGGAGCCCATGACGTGGCACCGCACGCTGCTGGTGCGCGGGCCCGCCACGCTGCCCCTCGTGCTCAACCCCGCTTGAAGCAGGGCAGGGGAGACCGGCTCCGGAAAAGACGACGGGCAGGTTCCCGAAGAAGGGAACCTGCCCGCGTCACTTCAAGGCTTCAGGGGACCGCTACGCCCGGACTTCGGCGGCGGGCGTCTCGGGGGAGGTGGCCGACGGAATCGCGGCTCCTTCCTTGAACGGCGAGGACTCCAGCGCGGCCTTGAGGACCTCATCCATGTGCGTGGCGAAGATGAACTCCAGCTCGTTCCTCGCCTGATCCGGCACGTCGATCAGATCCTTGCGGCAACGCTCCGGCAGGATGACGCGCTTGATGCCCGCGCGGTGCGCCGCCAGGACCTTCTCCTTGATGCCACCCACCGGCAGGACCAGGCCACGCAGCGTGGCCTCGCCCGTCATCGCCGTGTCGTGCCGCACCCGGATGCCCGTCAGCAGGCTGGTGAGCGCGGTGAGGATGGTGACGCCGGCCGAAGGACCATCCTTGGGGATGGAGCCCGCGGGGAAGTGCAGGTGCAGGTCCGTCTTCTCGAGGAAGTTCGGGTTGATGCCGAGCAGCTCCGCCTTGCTGCGCAAGTAGCTCAGCGCCGTGGACGCGCTCTCCTTCATCACGTCGCCCAACTGGCCGGTGAGGGTCATGCCGCCCTTGCCCGCCATCTTGGTCGCTTCGATGAAGAGCAGATCGCCGCCCGCCGCGGTCCACGCGAGGCCCGTCGCCACACCGGGAACCTCCGTGCGCTCCGCGACCTCCGAGTAGAACATCTCGGGCCCGAGGATCTCCTTCACGCGCTCCGCGCCGATGGTCTGCTTGTCCAGCTTGCCACCGGCCACTTCCACCGCCACCGCGCGGCAGATGTCCGCGATGCGGCGCTCCAGGTTACGCACGCCGGCTTCACGCGTGTACGAGGTCGTCAGGATGAGCAGCGCGTCATCCAGGATCTCGATGTGGTCCGACGACAGGCCGTGCTCACGCAACTGCTTGGGCACGAGGTGGATGCGGGCGATGGCCTGCTTCTCCTCGAACGTGTAGCCCGTCAGCTCGATGATCTCCATGCGGTCGCGCAACGGACCGGGGATGGGATCCAACTGGTTCGCCGTGGCGACGAACATGACCTTCGACAGGTCGAACGCCACGTCCAGGTAGTGGTCGCTGAACGTGCTGTTCTGCTCCGGGTCCAGCACCTCCAGCAGCGCCGCGCTCGGGTCGCCGCGGAAGTCCGCGCCCAGCTTGTCGATCTCGTCCAGCATCATGACCGGGTTCTTCGTCCCGGCCTTCTTCATGCTCTGGATGAAGCGGCCCGGCAGCGCGCCCACGTAGGTGCGCCGGTGGCCACGGATCTCCGCCTCGTCACGCACGCCGCCCAAGGACAGGCGCACGAACTTGCGGCCGGTGGCCTTCGCCACGCTCTGGCCCAGCGACGTCTTGCCGACGCCCGGGGGACCGACGAGGCACAGGATGGGCCCGCGCATGTCGTTCTTCAGCTTGCGGACGGCCAGGTACTCCAGGATGCGCTTCTTCACCTTCTTGATGCCGAAGTGATCCTTGTCGAGCTGCTGGCGCGCGTTCTCGATGTCGAGGTTGTCCTCGCTGATCTTCGACCACGGCAGGTCCGCGATCCAATCCAGGTAGGTGCGCGCGACCGTGTACTCGCTGGAGGCCGCCGGAATCGTCTTCAGGCGGTTGAGCTCCTTCTGGGCAACCTTCTCCACTTCGGGAGGAAGCGCGGCCTTCTTCAGGCGCTCCTGGAGCTCGTCCAGTTCCTCCTCTTCCTCGCCCATCTCGCCGAGCTCTTCCTTGATCGCCTTGAGCTGCTGGCGCAGGTAGTACTCGCGCTGGGTCTTCGACATCTCGCCCTTCACGGCGGAGTCGATCTTGTTGGAGAGCTTGAGGATCTCGCGCTTGCGGTTGAGCAGCTCCAGCACGAGCTTCATGCGCGCCTTGAGGTCGACCGTCTCCAGCACGGCCTGCTTCTCCTCGATGGGCACGTCCACGTTCGCGGCGATGAGGTCCGCCAGGTGGCCCGGGTGCGTGATGCTCTCCACCAGCTCCGTGGCGGCGGCGGGCAGCTCGGGCATCAGCTCGATGACCTCGCGCGCCAGCTTCTTCAGGTTGATGCCCAGGGCTTCCACTTCGACGTTCTCGGAGGAGGTCTTGTCCTCCACGGCGTCGACGCGGGCCTTGAGGTAGGGCGCTTCCTGCACCAGCTCCATCACGCGGAAGCGCGCCAGGCCCTGGACGACAAGTGAGTAGTTGTCTTCGCCCATCTTCAGCAGCTTCACGATGCGGGCGACGGTGCCCATCGTGTACAGGTCGGACGCGCCCGGATCCTCTTCCTCGGCGCGGCGCTGCGTGACGACGCCGATGACCTGATCATCGCGCACGGCATCCTTGATCAGCGCGATCGTCTTCTGGCGGCCGACGGCCAGGGGCAGCACGCCCCCGGGGAAGAACACGCTGTTGCGCAGCGGCAGGATGGGCAGCACCTGCGGGATGTCTTCCTTGTTGATGAGCCCCGGAGGGGCCATCGCGGTGGGCATGGCGCTGGCCGCGGTGCCCTTCTTCTTCTCGTCAGACATGGAGTTCGGCCTCTTCCTTGCTTGAACCCGGTCAGCAAGCAGCCGGGCCGGTGAACCATCCGGTTGATTTCTGCGACGGATGAACCAACGTAACAACCAAACCGGACATGGCAAACGCGATGTGCGTTATTTCCGTGCCTCGTCGGCTGTACGACGCTCCTCCTTTAACGGCCCAGAAGTCTCGCGTCCGAAGGGGGGGTGGGGCATGCTTGCCCCCTCTCTGCTTGATGCGGTGCGCGGGTGCGCCTCCGCACTGGAGGCCGACGTGAAGATCCACACCTGTGCCCACCTGCTGACGCTGTCCGCGTTCCTGGCGGTCGGCTGTCATTCGCCCGTCGACGACGCGGGCTCCACGGTGCCGGAGGCCTGCGAGGCAACCCCTCCCGTGGTCGCGCCCCAGAAGACGGACATCCTCTTCGTCATCGACAATTCGAGCTCCATGCAGGAGGAGCAGCAGGGCATCGCCACGGAGCTGCCCGCCTTCCTCGCCGCGTTCAAGGCCGGCAGCGGGGTGGCGCAGGAGTTCCGCGTGGGGGTCATCACCACCTCCGTGTACCAGCGGCTCACCGTGGGGGACGGTTCGGACAGCATCCGCTCCTACCCGGATCAGGAGGGGCGCCTGCAGCCGGTGAAGGACGAGGCCGGGCAGCCCACCCTCGAGCGCTTCATCGACAGCTCGGATCCACTGCTCCTGGACAAGTTCCAGCGGCTGGTGGCCCAGGGCACCACGGGCAGCGGGCAGGAGACGCCCTTCGAAGCCGTGCGGCTGGCGGTCGACTCGCCCCTGACCCGGCAGCCCCTGGAGGAAGGTGGCAACGCTGGCTTCCTGCGGGATGGCGCGCGCCTGCTGGTGGTGGTGGTGTCGGACGAGGAGGACTGCAGCTCCACGGTGCGGCCGCCGCCGGTGGCGCTGGGTCAGGATCCGGCGGTGGATGCGTGCAGCTCCCAGGCGGACAAGCTCACGTCGGTGGAGGAGTACTACCGGATCTTCCAGAACCTGCACGACGGGCGGGGCGCGTCGCGCGAGGTGCTGTGGGCGACCATCGGGCCGGTGTCGCTGACGGACAAGCGCGCGGAGGCCGTGACGGAGGTGGTGGGCGGGAAGACCTACGTGCGCAACGTCGACTGCCCGACGTCCTACGGGCCCGGCTACCGGCAGAGCGCCCTGGCGCAGGCGTTCGATTCGACGCGGGCGAACCTGGATTCCATCTGCAAGAGCAACTACCAGCAGACGCTGGTCGACATCGCGGAGCTGGCCACGGTGGCGCAGAGCGTGGACGTGGTGAACCTGCCGGATCCGCGGCTGGCGGTGGTGTACGTGACGCGGGCGGATGGGTCGGTGCAGACGTGCACGGTGGCCAACGGCGACATCCGCTACGAGCCGTCCGGCGATGATCGCTCCGCGCGCCTGTTCTTCCTGGGCCCGTGCCTGCGGCGCGTGGGCGACACGAAGGTGGAGGTCAAGGTGCTGTGCGCCGGGTAGCCATGGGCTGATCCGCGCGCCTTCCGGGCGCGTTTCCGTACGAAGGGCCTCGCGTGAAGACGCGGGGCCCTTTTTCGTTGTGGCCGGAAGCAAGTGACCCGCCATGTCCGATGCCGCGAAAAGGGGCGCGGCGCGGATCCATTTTTTCCTCCGAGCGAGCACCCGACCCGACAGGTTGGAACGGCCATCAAACCCCTCGCGCGGGTGTCAGACCGCTTCGCATACTGGCCGGACATCCGCGGCGATTGCGGGTGCGCATGCGAGGGAGACGACATGGGCGCGGCGGTGGAACGGTCGGGGTTGGCGGTGGTGGAGGAACTGCGCGAACGGATCCGTCAGCTCCAGGCCGCGCCCCGGCGCGCGCTCTCGGTGCTGCGCACGGGCGTGGACGCGGTGGACGCGCTGCTGCCCATGGGCGGGCTTCCCCTGGGGCACTCCGTGGAGCTGTGCGGCGAGGCGGCGTCGGGGCGCGTAAGCCTGGCCCTGCGCGCGGTGGCGGCCGCGCACCGGGAGCAGCGGCTGTGCGCGTGGGTGGATGGTCCCCGGGAGCTGTATCCGCCCGCGGCGTCGGCGCTGGGCGTGGACCTGGAGCGGCTGCTCGTCGTGCGGCCCCGGCTCTACGCGCAGCGGGTGTGGTCCGCCGTGCAGCTCGCGCGCAGCGGCGCCTTCACGTGCGTGGTGGTGGACCTGACGCACGGCGTGGGCGCGGCGGGGAGGCCGGAGCGGCTGTCCCTGCCGGAGGCCCGGAAGCTCGCGGACGCGGCGGCGCGGGGCGGCACGCTGGTGCTGCTGCTGACCTCTCCGGAGGCCCCGGCGGATGGGCTGGCGCGTCTGCGGCTGGAGGCCCAAGGAGTCCAGGGCTGGTCCGTGGAGCTGGAGCGCAGCCGGGGCGGAGGCGTGGGGATGCGCGTCGTGAGCCCCTGGCAGGCGCTGTACCCGGAGGTGGGGCTGGATGCCGGGGCCCGGCTGCTGGACGTGGATGACCTGGGCACCGACGCGAGGGCTGGCACGGCGGGGCCGGGCTTCTACCGCGAGCCGGGAGACAGCGTGCGCAACGGCTGCGGCATCCTGGGCCAGCGCCCCGGCCGCGACGCGCCCATGCCCTCGCTGCATGAGGGGCTTCCGCCGTCGTCGGGCGCCTGCTGAGGGCACGTCATGCGGATGGGCTACCTGCACGTCACGCGCTTCCCGGTGCAGCGCAAGGTCATCGAATCGCCGGGGCTTTCGGGTCAGCCGTTCGTGCTGGTGGAGGAGGTGCGCGGCCAGCGCCGGGTGGCCTTCGCGTCCACGCGTGCGCTGAAGGTCGGCGTGCGGATGGGGATGACGCTGACGGCGGCGACCGCGCTGGAGCCTGAGCTGAAGCACTTCCCCTACCGTCCCCAGGACGAAGCGCAGGCGCTGCGCGTGCTGGGGGAGTCGCTGCTCGGCCTGTGCCCGGGCTTCCAGCGCAGTGCTCCGGATGGCCTCTGGTTCGACGCGGGGGCCGCGCACCTGGTGGGGGGCGAGCCGGAGCTGGGTGCTCGGGTGCTGGAGGTCTGCGCGGAGCAGGGCTACCGGGGGCATGTGACGGTGGCCTCGGAGGTCTTCACCTCGCGGGTGCTGGCGCGGCACGGCACCCTGCGGGTGGAGGTGGTGCCGGAGGGGCAGGGCGCTCGGGCGCTCGCGCCGCTGCCGCTGCGGGCGCTGGAGGACGACGCCGTGCGGGCCTTCACCGTGCTGGGGCTGTCCACGCTGGGGGAGGTGGCGGCGCTGCCGGCCGGGGCCGTGGTGGCGCGGGGTGGCGCGTCCGCGGCCCGGGTGCACGCGAGGTGCCGGGGCGTGGACGACACGCCCTTCGACCCCGAAGCCCTGGAGGAAGCGCTGGAGGACCGGGTGGTGCTGGACGCGCCCGCGGACACCTTCGAACCCGTGCAGTTCGCGCTCAAGACGCTGTTGGACCGGTTGAGCGCGCGGCTCTCCGGACGGCGGTTGGCGGCCGTCCGGCTCACCTTCGTCCTGCGCCTGGATCCCACCGGCGAGGCCCAGGTGCCGCTGCTCCTGGCGCGGCCCACGGCGCGGGCGAAGCTGCTGCTGGAGCTGGCCCGGCACCGGCTGGGGGAGCTGCGGCTGGAGGCTCCGGTGGCGGAGGTCGCGGTGCGGGTGGACGCGCACGACGTGGACCTGGGCCAGCAGTTGGCGCTGGGGGACGCGCCGGAGGGGGACGCGGCCCTGGAGGGCGTGCTGTCGCGCCTGGCGACGACGCTGGGCGAGGAGGCGCTGTTCTCCGCGTCCCTGGAGGCCGCGCACCGGCCAGAGGTCGCGCACGTCCCCCGGGCGTTCCATCCCCCGGAGGCGCGGCGCGGGCTGTTGTCCACGGCGGAGCCGGAGGGGCCCGTCACCGTGTGGCGCGAGGCGGGGGCGGCCCGGGAGCGGCCCTCGCGGCTCCTGGCCCGGCCGGCGCGGTTGGACGCGGAGGTGGCGGCCTCCGGGGACCTGCTGGCGGCGCGGCTCGCGGGGAAGCGGCACCGGGTGACGGCGATGGCGGGCCCGGAGCGGCTGGGGGGCGAGTGGTGGACGGACACCCCCTACCAGCGCGACTACTACCGCGTGCACTTCGAGGGCCTGGGGCCCGCCTGGGTGTTCCGCGACGGACGGGACGGGGGCTTCTACCTGCAGGGCTTGTTCGATTGAGGGGGAGGCCGGCGCGGTCCCGGTGGAGGCCCTGGCGCTTGTGGCCTAGCGTGAGGGGATGCGCCCCGCCCGAATCCTTCCGGCCCTCCTGGTGTCCGTCGTCCTCACGGCCTGCGCCGCCCCGCAGGTGCGCCCGCAGGGCAGCATCCGCAAGGTGGTGGTGGTGGCGGGCTCGCGCGTGGACGTGCTGCCGTCCGGTTCGTTCCGTCAGGACATGATCGGGGAGAGCAACCCGCGCACCGTCATCGCGCGTCAAACCGAAGCGGTGCTCGCCGAGCGCGGCTTCGAGGTGGTCGCCACGCGCCAGTCCCAGGCCCCGGTGCCGCTCACCGACGAGGTGGTGTCCTTCATCCAGCAGAACAAGGCCGAGGCCGGCGTGGTGGTCATCCTGGACTGGCTGGACACGTCGGGCGCGGCGGTGATGGGCCGGGTGGACGTGGTGCTGCGCCTGGGCGTGGTGGACCCCTCCGGGCAGGTGCTGTGGACGGACACCTTCCGCTCCCAGCCCGTGGTCAGCATCTATCAGGCCCAGGGGGACTGGAACTCGTTCCTGCGCCGCGCCGTCATCGACGCGGTGCAGGTGGTTCCGTGAGCCCCGGCCTCCGGAGCGGTTCCCCCCGTGCGAAGAGGGGGGCATGCGGATCCTGGTGACGGGTGCGGCGGGCTTCATTGGAGCCCACGTCTGTGAGCGGCTGCTCGCGCGCGGTGACGCGGTGGTGGGACTGGACGCGCTGGACGCGGCACCGGGGGACGTGGCGCTGCGGCGCTCGCGCCTCGCGAGGCTGTCCGGAGCGCGCGGCTTCACCTTCCTCGAAGGCGACATCACCGACGCGGCCCGGCTGCGCGAAGCGTTCGCGGTCGCGCGTCCCGAAGGCGTGGTGCACCTGGCGGCGCGCGTGGGCGTGCGGGCCCCGGACGCGGAGGCGCCGGCGTACGCGGACACCAACGTGACGGGCTTCGTGCGCGTGCTGGAGGGCTGCCGCGAGGCGGGTGTCGCGCACCTCGTCTATGCCTCCTCCAGCTCCGTGTACGGCGCGGCCACGCCCGTGCCGTTCCGCGAGGACGCGCCCGTGGATCAACCCCTCAACCTCTACGGCGCCACCAAGCGCGCCAACGAGTTGATGGCGCACGCGTACAGCCACCTGCACCGGCTGCCCACCAGTGGCCTGCGCTTCTTCACGGTGTACGGGCCCTGGGGACGTCCGGACATGGCGCCGCTCCTGTTCCTGCGCGCGCTGGCGCGGGGAGAGCCCCTGGTGCTGCATGACGAAGGGCGGATGCGGCGCGACTTCACCTTCGTGGACGACGTGGCGGAGGCGGTGCTGCGGGTGCTCGACCGGCCTCCACGAGGAAGCCCGCCCCATCGCCTGCTCAACGTGGGCCACGGCGAGCCCGTGGTGCTGGGGGACTTCGTGGCCCTGCTGGAGCGGCACTGGGGCGCGCGCGCCCGCGTGACGTCCGTGCCCGCGCAGGCGGCGGAGATGGTCTCCACCTGGGCGGACACCTCCCGCCTGGAACACGAAACGGGCTTCCGGCCCCGCGTGTCCGTGGACGAGGGCGTGGCCCGGCTGGTGGCGTGGTACCGCCAGTGGATGGACTCGGCCGCCGGGCGCTGAAAAGGCGACGGGCGTCGCCCGAGGCACCTGCTGGCCCCGGCCGACACCCGTTCACACGATGAAGGTCCTACCGTCGGCGTGCGACGGCTACGGCATCACCGCGAGGAAGCCCTGCGCGAAGGTGTTGTTGTCCTCGCGCAGCTCCGTCACCGACCGCTGCGAGTCCACGATGGCGCCCAGGTAGAACATCCCGGAGACCGGGGAGCCGGGCGGCGGGATGGCGCGGGTGCTGAGCTGGCGCGTCGTGCACTGCTGGGGTTGCAGCGTGCCCAGGTTCAAGGAGCCCAGGGAGACCTGGGTCGAACCCATGGTGACGTCCTGCGGGAACTCCAGGGTGGAGGTGGTGGAGAGGAACAGCTCCAACTGGCCCGCGTTGGTGCCCGCGGTGGCGGTGCCCTGGTTGCAGACCTTCACGGTGGTGGTGAACAGGGCGTTGTTGCGCACGGAGAACGGCGCGGTGACCTGCGTGATGACGAGGTCCGGCTCATTGCCCACGCCGATGCGACCGCGCACGAACGTGTTGTTGTCCGTGCGCAGCTCTTGATCCAGGTAGGAGGACACGGGCAGGAGCGCGCCCAGGAAGAGGGGCGATTCCGGCAGGGCCGCCGTCGGCAGGATGACGGAGAGGGGCTCGTCCACCGTGGTGCACGCGTCCGGCTGCAGCGACGGCACCTGCATCATCCCCAGCCGCGACCGGGTGGGGAAGAACTCCATGCCGTCCGGCGGGGGCACCGGCTCCGGCAGGACGGACTCGGTGGAGAGGACGACCTCCACGGACTGGGACTGGGAGGGCGCCGTGCCCTGGTTGCACACGGTGATGGGCGCCCGCAGCGTCCCGCTGGACATGACGCTGGCCGGCCCGCCCAGGGCCGTGATGACGAGGTCCGGCCGGTAACCCACGCCGATGCGCGCGCCGACGAAGGTGTTGTTGTCCTCGCGCAGCTCCTGGACGGACCGGAACGCGTCGACGGCGGCGCCCAGGTGGAACGTCTGGGTCTCCAGGTTCCCGTAGACATTCAGGCCCCCCTCCACCGGGAGCGAGATGCAGGCTCCCGCCTCCAACGGATCCACCGACGTCCAGGCCACCGGCTCCGGGTAGGACGGCCCGTACTGCGCGGGCATGGACAACTGGGGCACGCCCAGCACGTAGAGATCCACGCGCGATGCGTTGAAGGCGTCCTGCGTGCCCTGGTTGCAGACGGTCACGTTGGCGGTGAAGGACTGCCCCGGCTGGGCGTTGGTGGGGCCCGTCACGTCCGTGACGACCAGGTCCGGGCCGTGGCCCACGCCGATCCGACCGAGCACGAAGACGTTGTTGTCCTCGCGCAGCTCCATCAGGTTCTGGGTGCGATCCACGGTGGCGCCCACGTACACCGGTTGATCCTGCCACCCCCACCACCCGTAGGCGGACACCTCCTCGGAAGGGGTCGCGCAGCGACCGGGCTCGAGCTGCGGAACGGGCAGGGTGGCGAACTCCTGCTGGTTGCTGCTGTACGGGGGCGGCCCCCAGGCCGGAGGCGAGCTCCACTGGTCGTCCTGGGCCAGGAGGAACGTCACGTTCGTGGAGGACGAAGCATCATTGCCCACGTTGCAGACGCGCGCGGACACGTAGAACGGCGCGTTGGGTTCGAAGCTGGGGGGCGCGTCCATCGCGGTGATGATCAGATCCGGTCCGGAGCCCAGGCTGATCCGCCCCGCCATGAGGACGTTGTTGTCGCGGCGCAGCTCCTGCTGGGAGGACCAGTGCCACGGGTTGACCTGGGCGCCCACGTACACCGGCTGCTGGGGGTTGGAGCTGTAGGGCCGCGAGGCCGTACCGGTGACCTCCCGCGTGATGCACGCCCCGACGCCCAGTGACGGCACCGACACGGTATTGACGGGCATCTGCGAGGACGGCGGCGGTCCGCTCGGAGCGTAGGGAGCCGGCACGAACAGCGAGGGTTCGGAGGACAGGTACACCTCCACGAAGGTGCTGTTCGACATCTCGGTGCCCAGGTTGCAGACCCGCATGGAGGTGGTGAAGGGGTAGCCCTGCCGCGCGCTGGCGGGGGCGTTGATCTCGGTGATGGCCAGGTCCGACCGCGCCGAGCCCAGGCCCACGCGTCCCGCGGCGAAGCTGTTGTTGT
Organism: Corallococcus terminator; assembly: GCF_003611635.1. Taxonomy (GTDB): domain Bacteria; phylum Myxococcota; class Myxococcia; order Myxococcales; family Myxococcaceae; genus Corallococcus; species Corallococcus terminator. The sequence continues at coordinate 14,937 of NZ_RAVZ01000221.1, forward strand.
CCCGCCGCAGCTCGGAGTACGTCGTGTCGACGACGGCGCTCAGGTACACGGGCTGCTCGGGCGGGATCGGTGCACCGGAGGCATAGAAGGTCGCCCGCTGCGCGATGCACTGGCCCGCGTGCAGGAAGGGGCTCGAATCCACGCGGCCCAGGAGGTGATAGCCGGGCGCCGGGTTGGAGTACGAGGGGTAGTACACGGGCCGGGGTTCGGGCGCCGTGGCATGCGTGGACAGGTACAGGGAGATCCCGAAGCCGGGCACGTTGTCATTGCCCGCGTTGCAGACCGTGTAGGTCGCGGTGAAGGACTGTCCCTGCCGCAGGTTCGCGGGGACCTTCAGGTCGCGCAGGATCAGGTCCGGGCCGTACCCCACGCCCAGCTTCCCCAGCGTGAAGACGTTGTTGTCCTCACGCAGCTCCGGGGTGATGCGCTGCGGATCCACGATTGCGCCCAGCGTCAGGGGCGGGTTCGGGTTCATGCTCCCGTAGGCCTCGTAGGGCAGTTGGACCGACGCCTCCACCCGGCGGAGCACGCAGTCGCCCGGATACAGGTTGTTCACCTCCACCGAGCCCACCGGGACCTGGGTGCGCGAATAGATGGGGCCGTTGGGGGCCGGAAGCACCACCGCGTCCTCCGTGGACAGGAACAGCTCCAGGCGGGCGGAGTGGGACGACTCGGTGCCCACGTTGCAGACCTTCGCCTCGGCGGTGAAGGACCCGGAGGGCATGGCGTCATCGGGCGCCGTCAGCGAGCGGATCACCAGATCCGGGCCATGGCCCACGCCGATGAGCCCCTTCACGAAGGTGTTGTTGTCCTCCCGCAGCTCCGGGACGTTCATCGTCCCGTCCACGCGCGCGCCCACGTAGAGCGGCGCGTCCGGCAGGGCCGCCGGAGGCACGTACACGGAGCCCTGCACCCACAGCGTGGAGCACTGTCCGGCCTCCAGTCCCCAGGTCTGCGCCGAACCGATGACCGACTCCGTCATGGAGCCCGGGTTGAAGGGACCCGACAGCGTGGGCAGCGTGGACAGGAGCAGGTCCACCCCCACGGAGCTGGTCCAGTCGGTGCCCACGTTGCACACCCGCACGGACGCGTTCACCCAGCCATAGGGGAACAGGTTGTCCACGCCCGTCACATCGGTGACCACGAGGTCGGCCTGATTGCCAATGCTCAGCACGCCCGCGACGCGCACGTTGTTGTCCTCGCGCAGCTCCTCCCTGAAACCCTCCGGGTCCACGATGGCGCCGAAGTACAACGGCTGCCCGGGCGTGGCCGCGTTCGGGTGCTGGGCGGAGGCCTCCCCCTGGAGCGTGAGGCACACGCCCGGTTCCATCGAAGGCACGTACACATCCCCCACCTGGCGCTGGGTTGGCGACGGGGGGGAACCCGGAGCCGGCACGGACAGCGTGTCCTGGGTGGAGATGAACAGCGCCACGTTGCTGCCGCTCACGTACGTGGAGCCCGCGTTGCACACGCGCAGCTCCACGGGGAAATACTCCCCGGACCGCGCGCTGGCGGGGGCCTTCAGCTCGGACACCACGAGGTCCGCGAGGTCACCCACGCCCATCAAGCCGCGGACGAAGCCGTTGTTGAGCTCGTCCACCTCCGCCACGGACTGCTCCGTGTCGATGAGCGCTCCCAGATAGAAGGCACCCTCTCCCGTCGCGGCGGGAGGCAGGACGGCTCCGAGCGTCAGGGTGCGGGTGATGCACTCCCCAGGCTCCAGGGGAGACCCCATGTGCACCTCCGCCAACACCACCTGCTGGGGGGAGGGAGGCGCAC
>NZ_RAVZ01000222.1 GCF_003611635.1 Corallococcus terminator
TCCGAGAGCGCCCGCGCGACGCTGGGGGCGGCGGGGGCGGCGCCTTCTGGGACGGGGGGACGCTATGCCCTGACGTCTCCCTTCGCGGGCACCGTCGTGGCGCGCAACGCCACCATCGGTCGCAGCGCGGTCCCTGGTGAAGTCCTGTTCGAGGTGGCGGATCTCTCCACCCTGTGGGCCTGGCTGGAGGTGCCAGAGGCGGAAGCGGGCGCCGTGCGTCCCGGACAGAAGGTCATCCTCTTCTTCGAGGGGCAGCGGGGGCCACCGCGTGAGGCCACGCTCAGCCGTGTCGCCAGCTCGGTGGATCCGCGCACGCGCACGGTGCGCGTGCGCGTGGAACTGCCCAACCCGGATGGAAGCCTCAAGGCGGGCGTCTTCCTGCGGGCGCGGATCCAGGTGTCCGACGAGAAGGAGGTGCTCCTGGTGCCCCAGGTCGCCGTGCAGCGCGCGGACGGCAAGAGCCTCGTCTTCGTCAAGACGGGCGCCGGCCTCTTCGAGCCCACCCAGGTGGAGCTGGGCGACGTCTTCTCCGACTCCGTGGAGGTGGTGAAGGGGCTCGCCTCCGGAGCGGAAGTCGTCACCACGGGGGCCTTCCTCCTCAAGACGGAAGTGCTGAAGGACTCCATCGGGGCGGGCTGCTGCGAAGAGGGAGGCGGGTGAGCTGGCCATGCTGATCCAGACCATCGACTGGTCCCTCAAGCACCGAGGGGTGGTGCTCGCGGCCACGCTCGCGCTCATCGTCTCGGGCCTCCTCGCCTTCCGCGAGCTGCCCATCGACGCGCTCCCCGACACCACGCCCACCCAGGTCCAGGTGAACGTGGTCGCGCCCGCCCTGACCCCTGTCGAGGTGGAGCGACAACTGACCCTTCCCATCGAGCAGGTCCTCGCGGGCCTGCCGGGACTGGAGGAGCTGCGTTCGGTCTCCAAGTTCGGCCTGGGACAGGTGACGCTGCAATTCAAGGAGGGCACCCAGGTCTGGTTCGCCCGGCAGGTCATCAGCGAGCGGTTGGGCTCGCTGGAGCTGCCCGCCGGGGTGGCGAGGCCGACGCTGGGCCCGGTCGCCACGGGCCTGGGGGAAGTCTTCCACTACCTGGTGAAGAGCAGGACACAGAGCCTGGAGGAACTCGGGGCGCTGCATGACTGGGTCATCGCTCCTCAACTGCGCAGCGTGTCCGGCGTGGCGGAGATCAACACCTGGGGCGGTGCCGAGCGGCAATGGCACGTCATCGTCGACCCGAGGCGCCTGCAGAAGTTCGACCTGACGCTCGGGGATGTCTACCGCGCCCTGGAGACGAACAACGCCAACGTGGGGGGCGGGGTGATGGAGCAGGGCGGCGCCGTGAGCCTCGTGCTGGGCGTGGGCGTCCTGGAGGACGGCACCCAGGTGGGCGACGTCGTCATCGCCGCCCGCCAGGGCGTTCCGGTGCTCGTGCGGGACGTGGCGCGGGTGGAGGTGGGCCGCGAAATCCGGCGCGGCGCCACCACCGCGGACGGGCAGGGGGAGGTGCTGCTGGGCCTGGGCTTCATGCTGATGGGAGAGAACTCCCACACCGTGACCGCGGCCCTGGCGAGTCGCCTGGAGGAGGTGAAGAAGAGCCTCCCCCGGGACGTGACGGTGGAGCCCGTCTACGAGCGGACCGAGCTCGTGGACCTGGTGATCCGCACCGTGGAGAAGAACCTCTTCGAGGGGGCGCTCCTGGTCATCGCGATCCTCTTCCTCTTCCTGGGCAACGTGCGCGCCGGGCTCATCGTCGCCGCGGCCATTCCCCTGTCCATGCTCTTCGCGTTCAACGGCATGCTGCGTTTCGGCATCGCGGGCACGCTGATGAGTCTGGGCGCCATCGACTTCGGCCTCGTCGTCGATTCCTCCGTCATCCTGGTGGAGAACGCGGAGAGGCGACTGGCGGATGCGAAGGGTGGACGCAGCATCCTGGAGGTGGTGCGGGATGCGGCCGTGGAGGTGAGAAAGCCCACGCTCTTCGGCGAGCTCATCATCATGGTGGTGTACCTGCCCATCCTCACGCTGGAGGGGGTGGAGGGACGGCTGTTCCGGCCCATGGCGCTGACCGTCATCCTGGCCCTGCTGGGCAGCGCCCTCATCTCCATGACGCTGATGCCGGTGCTGGCGTCCTTCGCGTTGCGCAAGGGCGCTGCGCACCACAAGGAGCCCTGGCTGGTCCGCGCGCTCAAGCGGGGCTACCGGCCGCTCCTCGACCGGACCCTCGGGCATCCGCGCGCGGTGCTCGGTGCCGCGGTGCTTCTGGTGTTGGGGGCGGGGCTTGGGGCCACGCGGTTGGGACGCGAGTTCGTCCCCCGGTTGTCGGAGGGCACCATCGTCATCAACACCGTGCGCCTGGCGGAGGTGTCGCTGTCGGAGTCGGTCCGCTACGGAACGCAGTTGGAGAAGGTGCTGCTCGCGAAGTTCCCTCACGAGGTGAAGCGCGTGTGGACGCGCACGGGTTCACCGGAGGTGGCCACGGAGACGATGGGCATCGAACTCGCGGACGTCTTCATCACCTTGAAGCCCCGCGAGGAATGGAAGCGGGCGGCGACACAGGACGGGCTCGTCGCGGAGATGAAGGCGGAACTCTCCGACATGCCCGGCATGCGCATGGCGTTCCTCCAGCCCATTGAGATGCGCGTCAACGAGATGGTGGCCGGCGTGCGCAGTGACGTGGGCATCAAGCTGTTCGGCGACGACCTGGACGTGCTCAAGGCCAAGGCGAAGGAGATGGAAGCGCTGGTGCGAGCCATCCCAGGGGCGACCGACGTCACCGTGGAGCAGGTCACGGGACAGCCCGTCCTGGAGGTGGTGGTGGACCGCGCGGCCATTGCCCGCCATGGCATCCCCGCGCGCGACGTCCTGGATGTCGTGGAGGCCGTGGGCACCCGGAAGACAGGCGAGGTGCGCGAAGGGGAGCGGCGGTTCGACCTCGCCGTGCGCCTCGCGGAGGACTACCGCGAACGGCCCGCGAAGCTCGCGACGGTGCTGGTCGCCGCGCCGGATGGAGCGCGGATTCCCCTGGGACGCCTGACGACGATTCGCGAGGTGTCCGGCCCCACCACCCTCCAGCGCGAGTGGGGCAAGCGGCGCATCGTGGTGCAGGCCAACGTGCGCGGGCGGGACCTGGGCGGCTTCGTCGCCGAGGTGCGCCAGACACTGGAGCAGAAGGTGGCGTTTCCTCCCGGCTACTTCCTCCGGTATGGCGGGCAGTTCGAGAACCTGGAGCGAGCCCAGGCCCGACTCCTCGTCGTGGTGCCGGTGGCGCTCGCGCTCATCTTCGGGCTGCTCTATCTCACCTATCGCCGCGTGCTGGACGCGGTGCGCATCTTCATGGGTGTCCCCTTCGCGCTGGTGGGCGGGGTGCTGGCCCTGCTGGTGCGAGGCCTCCCGTTCTCCATCTCCGCCGCGGTGGGCTTCATCGCGCTGTCGGGTGTGTCCGTGCTGGGCGACATGGTGCTGGTGTCCCGGGTGCGTCAGTTGCTCAACCGGGGGCGTCCATTGCAGGAGGCCCTCCGCGAGGCGGCGCTCTCGCGCTTGCGGCCCGTGCTGATGACATCCTCGGTGGCCGCCATCGGATTCCTGCCCATGGCGCTCAACACGGGAGTGGGGGCCGAGGTGCAACGGCCCCTGGCCACGGTGGTGATTGGCGGAATCCTGTCGTCCACCTTGCTGACGCTCGTGGTGCTGCCTGTCCTCTACTCCGTCTTCGGTGCTGGCGCGGATGCCACCCGTGAAGGCGGGCCGAAGGTGGAGGACGAGGAGGACGGTGGGTTCGAGGACGGAGCACGGAGCGGGACGAAGGGGGATGCTCGGTCCTGATGCAGCCCGCGAGGCTCGGGCTGCCCGAGTCCTGCCTCAAACCGCGACGAGCACGATGGCCAGCAGCGGCAGCAGGCCCTGGACGATGCTGGCCGTGAAGAAGCGGCGGTTGCTCGTCACCAGCACCAGCGCGGCCAGCAGCATGCACGCGCAGCCGAACATCACGGCCGCCACGCCCGACGCCACCGACGCGGTGTGCACCAGCGCCACGCCGACGAAGACGCCCAGCGCGAGGAACAGATTGTAGAAGCCCTGGTTGAGCATGATGGGCTTCGCCACGTCCGCGTCCGACTGCGACTTCAGCCCGAAGCGCTTCCACACCTTCGGCTGCGAGAAGAGGACGCTCTCCATCACGAAGAACAACACGTGGATGAGCGCTGCGATGACCGCGAAGACCTGTGCCAGTGGCGACATGATGACTCCCCCTCCGGGGTGGGCTATTCTGTACCAGTCAGTTCCGAATCTATATTGAATCGTTCGGTTCAGAATTGTCAAGGAGGGTGACGTGGCGCGGACGCGGGCGTTCGATGAGACGGTGGCGGTACGGGCGGCGTTGGGGGTGTTCTGGTCGCGGGGTTATGAGGCGACATCGCTTTCGGACCTGGAGTCCGCGACGGGGCTGAACCGCTCCAGCCTGTATCAAGCGTTCGACAGCAAGCGCGCGCTGTTCGCTCGCTCCATCACGCTGTACCTCCAGGAGGTCATCGCGCCCCGGCTGGTCGTCTTCACCACGGGCACGCCGGGCCTGGAGCAGGTGACGACCTATTTCGAAGCGCTCGCGACGACGATGGGCACCGCGCCTCCCACGCTGACGCGGCGGGGGTGCCTGCTGGTGAATACGGCGACGGAGCTGGCACCGCACGACGCGGAGGCCCACCAGGCGGTGGAGGACTACCGGACCCTGCTGAGCGGGCACCTGACGCGGGCCCTGGAGGGCGCGGCGCGGACGGGGCTGATGCCTCGGAAGACGGTGGCCCGCCGCGTGGAACTATTGGTGGGGGCTGTGATTGGCGTGCTCGTCACGGCGCGTGTGGACCCGGCCGCCGCGGCGAGGCTGGCCCAGGCGGCGGCGAGCGAGGTGGCGGGCTGGGCGGGGTAGGACGGGGCCGGGCTTGTCCGGCCCGTGAAGACTGCTACAAGGGCGCGCGTTACCCCCGAGGCGCCCCGTGCCTCCGTCCCCCGAGGCCCTGATGGATTTCTCCGCGCTCGCGTTGTCGCCCCCGCTGCTCCAGGTGTTGGAGGAGCTGGAGTTCCGCACCGCCACCCCCATCCAGGCCCAGACCATCCCGGTGTTGTTGCAGGGCAAGGACCTCGTCGGACAGGCCCGCACGGGCAGTGGGAAGACGGCGGCGTTCGCGCTGCCCATCCTGCAGAAGGTGAAGCTCACGCAGGACCGGAGGCTCCAGGCGCTGGTGCTCTGCCCGACGCGCGAGCTGTGCGCGCAGGTGGCCGGAGAAATCCGACGGCTGGCGCGGCGGATGCCCGGCGTGCAGGTGCTGCCGCTGGCGGGCGGGTCGCCCATCAAGCCGCAGGTGGAGGCGCTGGAGAAGGGCGTGCACATCGCGGTGGGGACGCCGGGGCGCATCCTGGACCTGTTGGATCGCGAGGTGCTGGACCTGCGGCACCTGGCGACGGTGGTGCTGGATGAAGCGGACCGGATGCTGGACATGGGCTTCCGTGAGGACATGGAGCGCGTGCTCGGCGCGACGCCGTCGAAGCGGCAGACGGTGCTCTTCTCCGCGACGTTCCCGGACGACATCGAGAAGCTGAGCCGCGCGTTCCAGAAGGACCCCGTGCGGGTGTCGCTGGCGCAGGAGGAGGCCGCGCCGGACATCCAACAGGTGGCGTATGCATGCCAGCCGGAGGAGAAGCTGGGGATGTTGCTGCGCATCCTCAAGCAGCACCAGCCGACGTCCGCCATCGTGTTCTGCAACTTCAAGGCGGTGGTGGTGGAGGTGACGCGCGAATTGGTGAAGGCGGGCGTAAGCGCGGACGGATTGCAGGGGGACCTGGAGCAGTTCGACCGGGACCGGGTGATGGCGAAGTTCCGCAATCACAGCACGCGCGTGCTGGTGGCCACGGATGTCGCGGGCCGGGGCATCGACGTGGAGGCGCTGGACGCGGTGGTGAACTACGAGATGCCCCAGCAGCCGGAGGCGTACGTACACCGCATCGGGCGCACGGGCCGCGCGGGCCTGCGGGGCCTGGCCATCTCGCTGGTGACGCGCTCGGACAGCCGGAAGGTGGAGGACATCGAGGGCACCACGGGCGTGAAGCTGGAGAAGGGCGACGTGGAGGCGCTGGTGCCGGAGAACATGCCCGGGGTGTCGCTCATCTCCGGCTGGGAGACGCTGTCCATCTCCGCCGGCCGCAAGGACAAGATGCGCCCGGGTGACATCCTGGGCGCGCTCACGGGCGAGGCGGGCGGGCTGGCCGCGACGGACGTGGGCAAGATCGAAATCCACGACCACCACGCCTTCGTCGCCGTCTCCAAGCGCGTGGTGAAGGTCGCCTTCCAGCGCCTGAGCGAAGGCCGCATCAAGGGGCGCAAGCAGCGCATCGAGCGGGTGAAGTAGGGAACGGCACACTCAACCGGTGAGTGCAAAACCCTGCGTTCTCCCGGTTGAGAGCGCGGGGCGACTCCCACCAGCGGCATGCTCCAAGGTTACGCGCGGCCCTGAGTCGCGCCGTCCCATCTCAGCGGAGGGCCTTCTCCAGCTCCTCGCGGCTGAAGTCCCTCGCGAGGTTGTTCGGGTCCCAGAGGGCGGCCAGCTCGACGATGGCTGGCAGCAGGGCCTGGATGCGGTCCTTGAGCCTGGCGCGCACGTGCTCCTTGAACTTCTGGTTCTCCAGGCGGGCCAGCTCGCGCACCTCTTCCGGGACGCGGTTGACCAGGTCGTCGAGGGGGCGCAGGCCCCGCTCGAGCGCGCTGTCGACCTCGCTCTGGAGGTTGCCCGGCAGGGCCTTGAGCTTGCCGGCGGCGTCCTTGCGAGTGATTTCCTCGATGTGCTGACGGAAGAGGTAGGACTCCGCGAGCTGCTCGAGGGTCTCGCTGCCCAGGGACTGGACGAAGATGCCCTTGAACTTGTCGCGGAACTTGTTGTCGAGCTCCTCGGTGAGCCTCCAGTCGGTGTCGATGGCCGAGCACACCTTGTCCTTGAAGCTGGAGGCTTCGCTTCGCTGGGCCGAGCTGGGCACGCGTGAGGCCCAGTCGGAGAGGTAGCCCTTGGCCTGGTCGAGCATGACCTTGGCCTTCCCCAGGTCGTTCTTCTCACGGTACGTGTCGACCTCCGCCCGCGTCGCGTTGAAGAGCAGCAGGACGCTGCCCTTCTCCGCCTGCACCAGGCTTTGGTAGGCCGACACCAGGTTTCGGTAGTGGCCCTTCTGCACCTGGTAGATTTCGGAGTCACCCTGCGCCGCGTCCAGCAGGTTGCGGTTGATTTCGTCGGGGATCTCGACGTTGAACCGCAAGGAGATGAACTGCTTGGCCAGGTCCACGCCCATGCCGCCCAGGAGCTTGTCATCGAGCTTGAGGGCCACGCCGAGCGACTTCGCGGTGGCGCGCGCGACGCCCTCGCTGGCGCGCTTGAGCACGCCCGGGGCGAGCTCGTCGACGATGGACTGCGCCATCCGTGAGACTTGCTGCACCACCTGACGCTGGTCGTTCTCGAAGGTGACGTCCTTGGACAGCAGGAAGGTCCACTTGTCCCACAACTCGCCCAGCATCTTGTTGAGCAGGTCCTGGTGGACGAGCAGGTCATCGTGGAGCTGGGGCGTCTGCACCTTGGCCAGGGAGTCGAAGAAGGCCATCTCGTGCTCCAGCGCCTGGTACCAGAAGAGCTGGAGGGCGGGCGAGAGCATGTTGTCCTTGGCGGCATCGCCAAAGGCGCGGCTGATGTCGGCCGCGGCCGTGGCGCAGCGCTCCTGCCACTTGCGCTGCGTCCCCAGATTGCCGGCGCTGGTGCGCTCGCTGGCGTCGAGCATGGCCGACAGGGCTTGATCGGCCGCGTTTCCAACCTTCACGAAGGCGTCGCTCAAAGCGCGCTTCACCGTGTCGGGGGCGCCCTCCGAGGCGCGGTTCAACCGTTCGTTGAGTTCAGAGACGCGGCTTGAGTACCAGCCCATGGAGTGCTCCTTACAGGCTCTGCTCGCTGGTGATGCGCCAGGGGCCACCGTTGCGGCGTTGGACCGTCCAGCGCCGACGCACGTCGACGGAGTTGAAGGTGCGGGTCTGGCCCTCGAAGAGGCCCACGTGGTCCAGCTCCAACTCGACCTCCTCGACGCGCGGCAGGCCCGGGGCCTCGTCGCCCCGGATGACGACGCGCGCCTCGCCCATCCAGCGCACCCGCGCGTCCAGCACCTTGCCGAGGATGAGACCCCGCGCGCGCACCCACTCGCTGTCGCGGCCGTTCCAGGTCCAGACCGGGTAGTAGATGGGCCGGTCGGCGTCTGGCACGGCGCGCCAGTTCGCGAAGAGGCCGTTCCAGGTCTCCTGGTCACCGCGCTTCACGGCTGAAATCATCGCGGTGAGGACCTCGCGCGGGCTCGCGTCGTCGGCCGGAGCGCCGAAGCTCTCCTGGCTGAGCGTCTCCTCTCCGGCGAAGCGCGGTCCGCCCTCGCTCGGGTCGCTGACATCGACGCAGACCACGCCGCCGACCAGGGCGGCGACGGGCTCCACCTCCAGGCCGGCGGCGGTGCGGCCCGAGCCCGCGAGCAGGCGGGGATCCGGAAGGATGCGGCCGAGCACGGCGATGTCGAGCCTCACCGACGGGGCAACGCGCTTCTGGTAGCGCTGCATGGCGGAGAAGACCTTGTTCATGGCCGGGGTGTTGGCGGGGCAGAAGACCCAGGCGCCTGACTGGTTCCAGGCCAGGTAGCCCTTGCCCATGTCGACCAGCCACTCCCGTTGCGTCAGCGTCGGCAGTGAGACCAGCTTGCCGGTCACCGCCGAGCGGTCACCCCGGAAGGGGTCGACGACGGGGAAGGCGCCGAGCGTCTCCCCTGCACGCGCCTCCAGCAGGGCCTTCCACGCCGCCGCGGCCTGGAGGCCGATGGCCTTCACCTGCTCCTCGCCCCGGGTGCGGAACTCAAGGGCATCCGCCGGGAGCGTGACGAGGTCTCCTTCGAGACAGGCATGCACCGTCTCCCAGTCCTCGCGCATCGCCGTCGCGAAGGGGCCGGGATAATGCTCGACGAGGAAGTCGACGCGGGCTTTGTGTTTGAGGTGATTCGCGAGCTCCGCGCGCGTCCCTCGCGAGGTGCGCCAGGCGCCGAAGGTGCTGTCGAGCAGGCGCTCCCAGTCGAAGACGCGCTTCTCCAGCCATGACATCCAGGCCTCGTCGAAGCCGTCGCGACCCATGCGCTCGGGTCCTCCCGGTCCGATGAGCTGCCGCGTCGTATCGGCGATGCTCCAGGTGCGTTCATGGAGCAGGGCGCCGCTGAACTCGTGCTCCTCCCAGCCCTCGCCGGGCTCGCGCCGGCGAACGATTCGCACCTGGACCTTGTCACCCTCCTTTCGCCCCTGTTTGTCCCAGGTCTGGTTCTCGGCGTACTGGCCGAGCATGAAGGGCACGGTGCGCTGCGTGGTGGCCAGGTCGGGTGGCTTGACGACGGGCTGACCGTCGATGGCGATGACCCGGTCGCCCACGCGCAGTCCCGAACCGCGGAAGCCGCTGTCCCAGGAGATCCACGACACGTGGAGGTGGGGCGTCAGGGCGTCGAAGCGCGCGTCGAGCTTGAGGCCGCTGCGCAGGCCATCTTGAAGGTATTCCTTCTCGGCGCCACGTGGGTTCATGAAGGCGTCCCTGCCCTGAATCCCCGCCCCCTGCGGAGATGATGCGTCGTTCTCTACCTCGCGGGCCTCGGCGCTTCAAGGAAGGGGGACGCCGGAGCACCTTCGCCCGCGTCTCGACATCGGTGTCCGAAACGACTGGCTTGCTCGTCCACGTGAGGACCGATGCCTCGCGGTCACCTCGTGCTGATTCACTCCGCGACGCGTGAGGGAATCGACCGTGTCAGCCCGCTGACCGGTGGCAGCGCGGGCCTGCTCCCCAACCCCTTCGCCCAGAGGCCTTTGAACCGCGCCACCGGCCCCCCGGGAGCGTGCGAATGGAACGCAGTCACCCAGGCACGCTCTTGCGCTCGGTCCGTGACGGAGGAGGCGCTTCCGCGTGCTTCGCCAGCGCTTCGGCGATCTGCGCTTCCTTCCACCCAGGGTCCAACACCGGGCAGAAGTAGCCCGGTCCCGCACGCTCCCGCACCGCCCAGGCGAAGAAGTCCTGCGCCAGCGTGTGCACTTCTTCCGGCAGGAAGAGCGCCGCGACGTCGTACTCCGTGAAGCGCAGCAGGCCCGGCACGCGCCACTCCCGCTCCCAGTCGAAGCGGTAGTTGTAGGGCGCGTTGTGCGCGTCCCCCTGGATGTCCACGAAGGGCGTCACCGCCCACACGGGTTCCTTGTGCGGCTCCTTCGCCGTCAGCGCCTGGTCCAACTGGTGCTTCATCGCCAGGTGCGCAGGGGAGCCGTACTGCACGTACCAGACGGGGCCTCCTCCCTGCGACAGGATGAAGCTCTTGCGGAACGCGATGCCGTACAGGCTCCTGCGCTGCACCAGTCGTCCCAACTGGTCGATGGGAATCTCGCTGAAGCACACCGAACGGCTCCGGTCCGCCACCTTCGCTTCCCGCCGCGCGATGCCAAAACCCTCCGCGCCCGGGATGAGCGTGCGCGCTCCCAGGATGCTCATCATGTTCTGGTAGGCGTCATGGTACGGGGGCCCGGGCTTCGTGAAGTGCACCACGAAGTCGGACATGTCCCGCCACTGCGCGTTCGCCTGATACCCGAGCATCGACCTGGAAACCCCCGGGGGAGTCTCCCGGCCCGGTCACCTCTTCGCAACCCAACTTGGCAGGTTGTCCCAGCGCCTGCCCGCCCTGCTTGCGGACAGCCTGCTCAAGGCTGGGGGCCGGGCGCTGGAACCCTCGGCCGCGACAACTGCATGAGCGCGAACCCCACGAGCACCGCCAGCGAAGCGACCGCTGCCTCGCGGGCGCTCGCGCCGAAGGCCACCAGCGTCAACCCCAGCACCAGCGTGGGTACCGCGAGCAGCGCGTGCGCCGGCTTCAGGTTCCGCTCGCGCCGCAGCGACAACACCGCCAGCGCGGCGGCGGTGACACCGAATTGCATCAGCACCGCGATGGCGGACAGGGCGAAAAGCTCCGACAGGTCCCCCATGTTCACGAACCCGATCACCAGCACCCACGTCACGAAGAGCGCCCGCATCGGCACGCCCGAAGGCGTCATCCGCTCCAGCCCGAACAGCGACCGCTCGCCGGAGGCCAGCGTGGACAGGTAGCGCGGCGTCGTCACCAGCGTTCCCAGGCAGATGCCCAGCGCGGACACGCTGGTGCCCGCGTTCACGAAGCGCTCCAGCCCCTGGCCCCCCCAGACGCCCGCTGCCTGCACCAGCGGCGCGGTCGCCTGCGCGAGTCCCGGCAGCGCCGCCACGCACGCCCACGTGAGCCCCACGTACAGCAACATCGCCACCAGCAGCGACCCCACCGTGGCCAGCGGCACCGTGCGCTCCGGCGAGCGCACCTGCCCGGCGATGACCGGGACGATTTCAAAGCCCTGGAAGGCGAACATCACCGCGAGCCCCGCCTTCAGCCACGACCCTCCCGTGGCGGGCAGCGGCGCCGGCAGCTCTCCGGCGGAGGGCAGGAAGAAGAAGGCCCCCAGCAGCGCCACCAGGGGCACCAGCTTGAGCACCGTGAGCGCCGTCCACGTCCTCGCGGACACGCGCATCCCGGTCGCCACCAGCGCCACCAGGGCCGTCACCAGCGCGGTGGCCAGGAAGCGCTCGCCCACCGGCCCCGCCAATCCCAGCGACGGCGCCAGCGCCCTTGCCAGGCCCGCGTTCACCGCGGAGGCACTCAGGAAGGCACTGACGTAGGCCACCCAGCCGACGAGGAACGAGGCCCGCTCGCCGAACGCCGCGCGCGCGAAGACGACCGGCCCTCCGTCCGCGTCGAACCGCCGCCCGAGCACCGCGAACGCGAGCGCCACCGGCACCAGCGCCAGGCCCGTCACCGCGAAGGCCCACACGGCGCCCATCCCCGGCGCCTGGGCCGCCACCTCCGCGGGCGCGAAGAAGATGCCGACGCCCACGATGCCGTTGACGCCAAGGGCCAGCAGTTGGAAGGGACCGACGGTGCGCCTGGGTTCAGCGCCAGCAGGAAGTGTGGACACGGCCGCAGTTCACTACACCCGCCGTCCCGGCACCATGGGCACCCGTCCTTCCGGCCTCACGGATGGGAGAGCACCAGGCTGAGCGCGGCCATGCGCGCGGAAGCGGAATCCCTTCCCAACGACTCCGGGATGGAGACGCGCACGTTGTCCTCGCGCTGGTCCCCACAGGCGCGCGTGCCCATGTAGTGCTTGCGGTCACGCTCGATGATGAGGTTGTAGCCGCACGGGCCCACCGAACCCATCAACTCGATGGGACTGAGCGTCAGCGACGAGGGCTGGCCCGCGAAGTTCCCGGCCATCTCCACCACGTCCGGCCGTTCACGCACGGAGAGGTCCACCGGCTCCTTGCCCACCGTGCCCTGGATGCGCTGGTCCGACAGCTTCAGGTCCACGGGGCGCTGGAAGGCCTCTCCGCTCAGGGCGTCGTCCGTCATCCGCAAGCGCAGGTCGGGACCCTGGAGACCTTGCGCATTCACGCTCGCGCGCACGGTCGTCCGGGGTGTCTTGAGCTCCACGATGTCGTCCGTCTTCGCGACGGCGGATCCGCCCGCGAGCAGGGCGGCGACGCTGAGGATGCAGGCGGTCTTCATGCTCCAAAGCTGGGGCGTCGGGCCGCGCGCCACCAGGGGCGTGCCCCGGTTGCTCGGGGGGCCGCGTCCGGGCGGTCCCTCCGCTCCGCTTCCGGTGCAGGGGGAGCGCCGTGATATCGGTTGCCTCGTGTCCCGCTCCCGCCTGCTGGCCCTCGTCCTCACCCTCGTCGCCCTCCTCGTCGCCGCCTGGCAACGCTTCCAGGCGGTGGAACGGCTGTCGCAGGACTTCGACGAGGCGACCTACCTGCCCATCGCCTACACCTACGCGGGGATGCTCGACGAGGGGCGCTGGAGCGACATCGGCGGGGTGCGCGAGAACTTCGAACACCCGCCGCTGGTGAAGCTGCTCTTCGCGCAGGCGGTGCGGACCACGCACGCCCCCGAGCCCGACTGGGAGAACGTGCCCATGGGCCAGCCCCTGCCCGACGCCGCTCGGCCTGCCTTCCGCGTGACGCGGGGCCTGTCCGCGGTGGCCGGGGTCCTTCAGGTAGGGGTGCTCGCGACCGTGGATCCGGTGGGCGCGCTCCTGCTCGCGTGGGATCCGTACCACACGAAGTACACGTCCCAGGCCTACCTGGAAGCGGTGCCCGGGCTGCTGGCGACGCTCGCGCTGCTGGCCTTCGAACGCGCGCGGCGGGGTGCGGCGGGTTTCGCATCCCCGTGGCTCGCGGTGTCTGGCGCGCTGCTCGGGCTGGCGGCGGCGGGAAAGTATCCGTACGGGCTGGTGGGCGGGCTCACGTTCCTGCCGTTCCTGGTGTCGGGCGCGCGGACCCGGTGGCGCGCGTGGGCCGCGTTCGTCGTGCCCACGGTGGCGGTGTTCCTGCTCGCGAACCCCGCGCTGTGGTCCTCTCCGTTCGCGTCGCTGTGGGAGTCCGTCACGTTCCACTGGGACTACTCGCACAGCGAACACGTGCGGAGGAGCGCGCTGCCCTGGTACCAGCCGCTCGCGTTCCTGGTGGATCCGTGGCTGTCCCGGTCGCAGGAGGGCATCTATCTCACGTCCTTCAACACGTGGGTGCTGCTGCCGCTGGCGGTGGTGGGCGGCCCCCGGACGTGGCGCGAGCGGCCCGTGTGGGCGGTGGGCGCGGTCGTGGGGCTGGTGTTCCTGCTGCTGTGGAGCACGAAGTGGCCGCAGTACCTGCTGCTCGTCCTGCCCGCGCTGTGCGTCTGCGCGGGCTCGGGCGTGTGGACCGTGGTGGGGTGGGGCGGAAGGCTCGTGCAGCGGGCCCGCGCCTGACGGGCCGTCGCACGGGCGCGGCTTCAGCGCAGGTGCGTGAAGACGTTCAGGGATTCAGGCAGGGGCATGTTCGAGCCCGGCAGCAGGCACGTCAGCTTCGCGCCCCCGGGCAGGGGCAGCCAGCCCGTGCGCAGCATCACGGAGGCCGGGAGGCTGGGGCTTCGCAGCATGCCGGCGCAGGCTACGCCCCGGCGCTCCATGTCCTGCATGACGCCCTGGAGCAGCCGCTGCCGGTCCGCGCAGGACACGGACTCGTCGAAGGCCACCAGGTCCACGACCTCCGAGGTGACGGAGTGGGAGCCTTTGCCTGTCACCTCGAGGCTGTATGTGTTCACGAAGCCCTGCACCTCACCGTCCTGTTCCAGCACGAAGGTGCGCGGGACGTCCTGGTACTGGAGCTGGTGCGCCAGTCGCTCGGCCGTATAGGTGAAGCCCAGGGTCACCGGCTGCATCATCCGCCGCACCAGGCTCAGGCAGCGCAGCAGGTCGTTGGGGTGATAGGGCCGGATGCCCCGGGTGTCCGCTTCCCGGAAGCCCTGGCGGAGGAAGGGACGCGCCAGCGTGAGCAGGTGGCGCTGCGTGTCCGTGAAGGCCCCGCGCGCCAGTGCCCGGGCATCAAAGACATGCGCCCAGAGCCCCAGCCCCTGGATGTGGCGTTTGTTCCAGGCCTGCTTCCAGAAGCCCGACTCCCGCGCGCCCGTCGTCACGCAGCCCAGGGAGAGGCGGGCCCCGCGATCGCGGTGGCGAAGCAGCAGCTCCCGCGCCAGCTTCCCGGCGACGCCCTCGCCCCGGTGCGAATCCGCGACGCTGGCCCGGCTCCCGTGGGTGCCGTCCACTTCCTGGGCGCCCAGGCGGATCCGCGCGGGCTCCGCGAACAGCGTGCCCACCAACGTCCCCTTGTCGTACGCCGCCAGCAGGTAGTCGCGGGGGGCCTGTCCGCCGCGGAACAGCAGCCAGTCCATGAAGCGCGAATTCCAGACAGGCAGTGCGACGGACTTGCCGTAGCTGGATTGCCAGACGCGGTTGATGAACCAGGCCGCCTCCGCGGCGTCGCCTTCGAAGGTGCGCACCTCAACCATGGCGCCCTCCGGAGAGAGGGCCCACGCGGCCTTGGAGTGTCATGGCGCGCCGAACCGCGACGCGCGGTGATTGCTGCGACCTTCGCCCCGGCATGGATTCCATGACGGGAAGTTAGGGAGGGCTGGCAGGGGGGTAAGCGGTCCCCGAGTGCATGGGGGACAGGCCTTCAGTGTTCAGTCCACCGCATCCGTGGCCGGGCGCGACGGGGGGCCTTCCCCGATTTCTCAGGGGGTGCCCAGGGACGGGGGCCCGAGGAAGAAGTCCGCCATCACCGCGCCGTGGTCGGAGCCGCCGTAGCCGTTGCCTTCGCGCGCCACGCGGAAGGAGCCGGGGACATAGGCGCCGCCGCCGGCCGCGAGGTAGAGGTGGTCGATGGCCTGCCGCTGGTTGGAATAGACATACGTCCAGACCTCGGTGGACGGCCGGTCGCTGGAGACGCGCAGCAGGGCGCCGTCCCGCTCCATCGCGTTGAGGGCCTCGGAGCCGGGGACGTCATTGAGGTCTCCGCCGAGCACCACCAGCGCGTCCGGGAACGCCTTCGCCACGTCCACGACGATCTCCCGGGACGCGGTGGCTTCGGCGATGCGGCGGCCTGCATCGTCGTCCACCTTGGAGCGGAAGTGCGCCGCGAAGACGATGACCTCCGCGCCGTGCACGTTCAGGTGCACCTCCAGCAGCTCGCGTGAGAAGCGCGTGGCGGAGCCGTCCGGGCGGTAGATGTAGCGGTCGCGGTGGCGACGCACGTCGATGATGGGGTGCTTGGAGAGGACCGCCACGTCCACCGACGCCACGGTGCCAATCTCTCCCAGTCGCGCGTGGCCGAACCCCGGCGTGCGACGCTGGAGCTCGTCCAGGGACGCCTGGGTTTCAACCTCCTCCAGCAGCACCACCTCCGCGTCGAGCGCGGTGATGGCGCGGGCCAGCCGCTCCGCCTGCTGTTCGAACTCCGCCTGCGTGGGGAGCTCCTCGTAGTTGGAGCCGCCGCAGGAGCCCGACTCGCACACGGTGTCGAAGAGGCGGTGCACGTTGTACGCGGCGATGCGCACGCGGCCGGCGGACCCTTCCGGAGGCGCTCCCCCGTCGGGCACCGAGCAGGCGCTGGAGAGACAGGCGCCCGCGTCCGGCGTGGGCAGGGTCTGCGCGGGCCGGCCATCACATCCCGCGAAGGCGAGGAGGAGGCCGCACAGGGAGAGGTGGGAACGGAGCGAACGGGAGCCGAAGGAAGGCCGCGACGAAGGTGACATCGGGGCGGCAACCTAGCACCGCCTTCCAGCGCGCTTCCGGGCGGACCGGGCCCGAATCGTCCGACGCAGCGCGGCTCGCACGTCCCTGGGACCGGGAGTCCGTGCACGACCGGACGTGCCGCATCCGTGTGTCCTGTGATGACCGCTCACGCGAGCACCGGCGCCGTTCATTGGAATGGGGCGCCGCTCCGGACCCGATGTCGCCGACCGTTCACCTGTGTGTCGGCGCCGTTCACCGCTGGGATGCCGCCCGGAGCCCTGACCGCGCCGACCGGCCACGGGGGGACTGGCGCCGTTCGCAGTGCCTCCGCGACCGCTCGTTCCCGAGGTCACCCTCCGTGCGGGCGGACGTGTGCATCCTGTCCGCATTCCGAGCCGCTTGAGCGCGCTTCGAGGTCCCACCGCCATGACCCCGTCCCTGCCCATGTCCCC
>NZ_RAVZ01000223.1 GCF_003611635.1 Corallococcus terminator
TCCGTCCTCCAGCCAACGCCCACCCCTCCCCCTTGTTCCGGGCGGGAGGAAAAATGGAGTGCGGGCGTGGTCCCCACCGCCGCGCGGGCCGCACCCCGCGTGTTATGGGAAGCCCCATGAGCGTCGAAGCCACGCCCTCTCGCGCCAGGAAGCCCGTCGAGTACGAGGCCACCGTCACCGCCGTGCGCATGGAGACGCACGACACGGCGACCCTGCTGCTCGACCTGGGGCCAGGACCGCTCGACTACAAGGCGGGCCAGTTCCTCAACATCGACCCGCACCAGTTCCCGGCCATCGCCCACCAGTGCGCGTACCTCCAGGAGCAGAAGGGGCGCAAGGAGCCGGCGCGCTCGTACTCGCTCGCCTCCGCGCCGCATGAGCCCCACGTGGCCATCACGGTGAAGGACGAGGAGTTCATCTCCGGCGTCACCCGCTACCCGCCCCTCCTGTCGCCGCTGCTGGTGCACGGCCGCCTCACCGGCGCGCGCATCAAGGTCACGGGCTTCATGGGCCCGTACGTCCTGCCCGACGACGTGACGGAGAAGACGGACCACGTGCTGCACCTGGTCGCGGGCTCCGGCGCGGTGCCCAACTTCGCCATGGTGAAGGACGCGCTGCACCGGGGGCTGAAGCTGCGCCACACCTTCCTCGCGTCCAACAAGACCTGGGGCGACATCCTCTACCGCGAGGAGCTGGCCGCCCTGGAGCGCTCCGCGCCCGACCGCGTGCGCGTGGTGCACACCCTCACGCGTGAGACGGACGAAGCGAAGTACGGCCCCCACGTGCGCAAGGGCCGCGTCAACGAAGCGCTGCTGCACGAATTGCTGCCGGACCGCGACACCTGCCTCGTCTACGTGTGCGGCCCCGCCATCACCCCGTGGGATCGACGCAAGGCGTTGGAGACGCGCACCCCCGCGACGCCGCGCTTCATGGAGGCCGTCCTGGGCCACCTGCACGGGCTGGACATCCCGGACAAGCGCATCAAGCGCGAAGCCTACGGGTGACGCTCCGCGCCAGCCGCGCTCCGGAAATGTCCGCATAACCGATTTCCCGTGAATATCTCCGGGGGATGGCGTCCTGGTGGTTAGCCGGCTCGGCATGAGCACGGCCCCAGGAGCACACCCCCATGAAGAAGGCGAAGGCCCAGCCCCTGAAGCTGGCGCTGGTCGTGATGACGTGTACCGCCGCGACGAACGCGGCCGCGGTGAACGTGGACCGTGGCCACCCCCAGGGTGGACCGGCGTCGCTGGCCTCCGCGACGCTCAAGCCGCGAGGCTCGCATGCGTCGCTCAAGCGCACCGTGCGCGCGGACGACCTCCAGGCCGCGTTCCGCAACCGCATCGAGGTGAAGTTCCGCGAAGGCAGCGGCGTGCGTTCGCGCGGGGGTGAGCTTGCGCTGGACGCCACCCAGGCCCGTGGCGCGGCGGCCATCGCGGAGCTGGACCGGGTGCGCGCCACGCTGCGCGGCGCCCGTCGCTACGCGGCGATGAAGATGCACCCCTTCACCGAGGACACCGCCGCCCTGCTCAAGGCCCAGGGCGAGCGCGGCTCGGGCACGGAGCTGCCGGATCCGAACCTCTGGTACTACGTTTACGTGGACGCGGGTTCGGACCAGCAGGTCGCGGACGTCGTCAACGCGCTCAACGCGCTGGACGTGGTGGAGGTGGCCTATCCATCCCCCCTGCCCGTGCGCTCCGCGGACATGGACTCCCGGAGCGCGGAGGACTTCGAGGCCTACTGGCGTGAGCACGCGCGCATGGACTGGCCCACGCCGGAGCACCTGCTGTCCTGGGAGCGCGGTGAGAGCGCCCGGACGCTGCTGAACGAAGCGCCGCCCCCGCCGACAGCGGTGGCCACGCCCGCGCTCGGCCCCTCCGGCATGCTGGCCGTCAGCTACGTGGCGGACCAGGACTACGGCGAGGCCGCGCCCATCGGCATCGACACGGACTGGCTGCGGGGCAACTTCTACAACGCCTACGGCAACGGCTGGGGCTACACCGACGCCGAGTACTCGTGGAACTACTGGCACCAGGACCTCACCCAGTTGACGGGCGCGGTGCTCGTCAACGGCCAGCCCCACGCCAGCGCGGCGGTGCTCGGCAACCGCAACCACGGCACGTCCGTGGTGGGCGTGCTCAGCAGTGACACCAACGCGTTCGGCACCACGGGCCTGGTGAACGGCTCCGCCGTGCGGCTGTCCACCGAGTGGCCCACCACCGGCTACAACCGCGCCTCCGCCATCTACGCGGCCTCCAACCAGTTCTGGGCGGGCGCCGTCATCCTGCTGGAGATGCAGGCGGCCTCCAGCATCGACTGCAACGGAGACGGCATCGTCAGCGCGTCCGGCGCCAACGCGGACTATGTCCCCGCCGAGTACGTCCCGGCCGTGCGCGACGCCGTCAAGGTCGCCACCGCCAATGGGCGCATCGTCGTGGCGGCCGGCGGCAACGGAAACTGCAACCTGGACCTCGCGGCCTTCGGTGGCTACTTCAGCGCCACCGACGCGACGAAGGACTCAGGCGCCATCATCGTGGGCGCGGGTGAAAAGCTCACGCGCAACAAGGCGTTCTTCTCCACCTACGGCAGCCGCGTGGACACGCAGGCCGAAGGCGACTTCAAGATCGTCACCACCGGCTACGGCGACAAGTACTCCGCCGAAGGCGAGAACCTCTTCTACACGGCCACCTTCTCCGGCACGTCCGGCGCGTCGCCCATCGTCACCAGCGCCACGGTGGCGCTGTCCGGCGTGATGTACCTGCGCTACGGCGGCCACTACCACCCGAAGGAGATGCGCGACCTGCTGCGCCGCGACGGCACGCCCCAGGCGACCGGCGGGAAGATTGGACCGCGCCCGGACCTGCGCAAGCAGATCTCCCACATGCAGAACCGCTACCCGGCCATGCACTCCACGGACTTCGACGGCGACGGCCGCAGCGACTACGCGGTGTGGCGGCCGAGCACCGGCGTGTGGAACATCCGCTTCTCCTCCACCGGCCTGACGCAGTCCATCCAGTGGGGCCAGCAGGGTGACATCCCGGTGCCCGCGGACGTGACGGGCGACGCGCGCGCGGAGCTCATCGTGTGGCGGCCGAGCACCGGCATGTGGCTGGTGCGCAAGTGGGATGGCACCACGCAGTCCACGCAGTGGGGCATGTTGGGTGACATCCCGGTGCCCCTGGACTTCACGGGCGACAAGAAGGCGGAGTTCGTCGTCTACCGTCCCCCGTACGTCGGCGGTACCCCGGAGGGCCAGTGGCTCATCCGCTACGCCAACAACACGTACTCCGCCATCAACTGGGGCGCGTCGGGGGATGTGCCCATCGCGCGCGACTTCGACGGCGACGGCTACGAGGACCTCACGGTGTACCGGCCGTCCACCGGCCAGTGGATCATCCGCTTCTTCAGCGGCACCTCCGCCGTCCACGCCCTGGGCTCCTGGAGCGACGTGCCCGTGCCGTACAAGGCGGGCAATCAGTGGAACCTGGCCGTGTGGAACCCGACCACGGGCATCTTCACCACGAAGAACATCCAGGGCGGCGGCACGGCCACCGCGCAGTGGGGCCTGCCCGGTGACATCCCGCGCTTCGGTGACACCAACCTGGACGGCACCGACGAGTACATCGTCTGGAGGCCGGTGGTGGGCACCTGGTACAACGCCCAGTTCGGCGGCGTGCAGTGGGGCCTGCCCGGCGACATCGCCCTGTCGCGGTAGTCCTCACGCGAAACAGGAGCAGCACCACGGCGGGCGGTCTCTCTTCGCGGAGGGCCGCCCGCTGTTCATTTCTCCGGGGGCAGGTTCTCCAGGAACGCGAGGATGCGCTCGGCCGTCTCGCGTGGCTGCTCCAGCGGGAACAGGTGGGCCGCGAGCGGCAGCACGTCGCACTTCGCCAGCGGCAGTTCGCGCTCCACCCGGGCCAGCGCCGCGGGCAGCAGCGCGTCCGACTTCTCCCCGCGCAGCACCAGCGTCGGCGCGGCGTTGGCGCGGATGAGCTTCCAGGGGTCCGCGGGGAAGGTCTCGAAGATGCGGGCCTCCCACTCACGCGGGATGCGCAGCTTGAAGTCGCCCTCCGGCGTCGGCACCAGGCCGTGGGTGATGTAGTCGTGGAAGCAGTCCGCGTCCCAATCGCGAAACAGCTTTCGCTCACGGTACGCGTCGGCGGCCTCCTGGCGCGTCGGCCATCGGTCCCGCCTGCGCAGCGCGCCCTGCACGATGGCTGCGCGGTCCATGCGGCCCAGCAGCTTCATCAGGCGCACCGCCCACGCGCGCGGCCCGGTGATGAGCACCGGATCCAACGCCACCACCGCGCGGAACAGGCCGGGGTTCGCGGCGGAGGCCATCAGCGTGCTCGCCCCGCCCACGCTGTGACCCACGCCCAGCACGCCCGAGCGGCCCCGCACCTTGAGTTCGCGCGCGATGTCGTCGCCCAGCTCGCTCCAGTTCGTGAGCCGCTTCGGATCCTCGTCCGGAATCAGCGGCCGCGTGCGCAGCGACACCACGTGGTAGCGCGTCGCCAGCCGCGCGAAGAGCTTCCGGTACGTCTCCGGGGGAAAACCATTCGCACAGGCGAAATGCAGGAGCGGTCCCGTGCCGCCCCAATCATCCAGCTCCAAGGCCATGCCCCTTCCCGACAGAAGCTCCCGCCTCAACCACGGCGGGAAAGCCTCACGCCTGACTTTCGCCCGTCTCCGGCCCTGGCTCCACGACGGGTTCCACTTCCGTACCTTCTGACAACTCCACCGGCACCGCCCCTGTCGTCGCGGGGGTGATGCCCAAGAGGCGCGTCAGCCGGGGCTGCACGCCCGTCTCCGCCAGCAGCGCCTGGAGCTGAAGCTTCGCGCGCCGGTTGTCCCGGTGCACGCGCCGCCCGAGGATGAGCTCGTTCTTCAGCGAGTGCTCCCAGCCCGTCAGCTCCGTCACCGTCACCTGATAGCCGAACGACTCCAGCGTCAGCGCGCGGATGACGTTGGTCAGGTGCGAGCCGAACTCGCGCCGGTGCATGGGGTGCTGGAAGAGCAGCGACATGGAGCCGGGGCCCTTCGCGCGCTTCTCCTTCAACTGCGCGGCCACCTCCGCCTGACAGCACGGCACCACCGCCACGTGGTCCGCGCCGTGCTTGATGGCGGCCACCAGTGCGTCGTCCGTGGCGGTGTCGCACGCGTGCAGCGCCATCAGCACGTGGATGCGCTCGGGGTATTCGGCGGCGTCGATGTGCGCCGTCTGGAAGCGCATCCGGTCGAAGTGCAGCCGCTCCGCGCGGCCCTTCGCCCGTTCGGTCAGCTCCGGGCGGCCTTCGATGGAGAGCAGCTCCCCGGCCTGCGCGTCCTTGAGGAACAGCTCGTAGACGACGAAGCCCAGGTAGGCGTTGCCGCTGCCGGCGTCCACCACGAGCGGGCTCGGGTGGCGGGCCTGCACGTCGTCCATCGCCGGGCGCAACAGGCCCACCAGGTGGTTGACCTGCTTGAGCTTGCGCAGCGCGTCCGCGTTGAGGTGGCCTTCGCGCGTGAGCAGGTGCAGCTCTCGCAGCAGGGCCTGGGACTGATCCGGAAGCAGCTCCTTGCGGACCTGCGGCGCCTTGACGTTGCGTCTCAGACGGACACCACTTCCATCACTTCCGGGATGGCCTCACGCAGACGGCCCTCGATGCCCATCTTCAGCGTCGCGGTGGACGACGGGCAGCCCGCGCACGAACCCTTCATGTGCAGGTACACGATGCCGTCCTCGAAGCGGTCCAACGTGATGTCGCCGCCGTCCTGGGCCACCGCGGGACGGATTTCGTCGTCCAGGATGGTCTGGATGCGCTGCTCCACGGAGCCTTCCTGCGAAGACGTCTGGCGCGACGCCGCGAGCGCGGCCTCGTCCACCACGGGCAGGCCTTCGGTGAGGTGCGTGTCCAGCGTGGACATCACGGAGTCGTTGAGTTCGTCCCACTCACCGGAGTCGCCCTTCGTCACGGTGACGAAGTTGGTGCCGAGCATCACCGCGGTGACGCCCTGGATGTCCATCAGCCGCAGCGCCAGGGGCGACTTGGTCTCCGCGTCCCCCCGGTTGGTGAAGTTCACGGCGCCGCCGGCCAGCAACTTGCGGTCCACCACGTACTTCAACGTGCTGGGGTTGGGGGTCCACTCGAGCTGGATGTTCACGGACATTCTGTTCTCCCGACGAAAGTCTGCTTCCTCTAAGGCGCGCCGGGCCCCATAGCAACCTGTCCGGCTGTCAGGCAAACGCGCCGCGCGTTCCATTCACTCCGGATGCGGCCCGGAGCTTCTTTCCGATGTAAGACACCGGGTCCCCATTTTTCGGGTCCCCGAACCCCGAACCGGGGACCGTCCATCCCTTCCCTGCCCCGCTGGCGAGGTCTCCACCCATGTCCGCCTTCCCGCCGCGCCTTGCACACCTCGCCACCCGGGCCGTGGTGGTGGCCAAGCTGGGCCCCACCTACGCCGAGGCCCACCGCCTGGACGCCGAGGAATCCGCCCAGCGCCTCTCCACCGCGCTCTCCGGACGCCTGCTGACGGCCCTGCTGGAAGCCACGTGGACCCAGATGCTCGGCAAGACAAAACGTCTCACCGAGGATGGGCTGCTGGAGAAGGTGGCCGCCACCCTGGGCGACCGGCCCCAGCGTCCGGGCAAGGTCGCGCCCACGACGCCCGGCTGGAGCGCCTTCCTGGTGATGGTGGACCTGGAGGCCGGCACCGCCAGCGACGCCGCGCGCCGGGTGATGGAATCCGACGAGGGCCGAAAGCGCGCCGCCGCCGGGCTCGCGGAGGTCGCGGGCTTCCTCGCCACGGAGCTGACGCGCGGCAAATAGACCCTGCCGGGCAGGCGTGGCGGCAGGCGGCACCCGACGTTATAGGCTGGGGCTCGCCCCGCCCATGTCCGCCACGTTGCCCACCACGCTGCGCCTGCTCACGTCCATCACCGACGTCCCCCAGACGGCCTGGGACGCGCTGGTGGACCCAGGCTCCATGCCCTTCCTGGAGTGGGCCTTCCTGGCCGCCCTGGAGGAGAGCGGCACCGTGGTGCCCGAGCGCGGCTGGCACCCCCGCCACTTCACCCTCTGGAGGGGCTCCCGGCTGGTGGCCGCCGCGCCCGCGTACCTGAAGGACGACAGCCACGGCGAGTTCGTCTTCGACGCCGCCTGGGCCACCGCCGCCGAACGCGCCGGCCTGCGCTATTACCCCAAGCTGGTGCTCGCCGTGCCCTTCACCCCCGCCACCGGCCGCCGCGTGCTGGTGGCCCCCGGCGAGGACCGCCCCACGCGCGAGGCGGAGCTGTACGCCGCCGCCCTGGAGTACGCCCGCGCGGAGGGCCTCTCCAGCATCCACGTCCTCTTCCCCACCCCGGAGGAGCTGCCGGTGCTGGAGGCCCAGGGCTACGTCGTGCGGCTGGGCGTGCAGTACCAGTGGACCAACGCGGGCTACCGGACGTTCGACGACTTCCTTGCCCGCTTCCACTCCAAGCGACGGCACCAGCTCAAGCGCGAGGTGGCCGCCCCGGAGGCCCAGGGCATCACCTTCCGCACCTTGAGGGGTGAGGCGCTGGAGGAGCTGGACCCGGCGAGCGCCTACCGGCTCTATGTGACGACGGTGGACCGCTACCCGTGGGGCGTGCGGTCGCTGACGCCGGACTTCTTCGCCCGGCTGCTCGGGCGCTTCCGGCACCGGTGTGAGTTCGTGGAGGCGTGGCGGGAAGGCCGGCGGGTGGCGGGCGCGTTCAATTTCATCGGGCCGCGCACACTGTTCGGTCGTTATTGGGGAGCGCTCGAGGAGCACCCGTTCCTGCACTTCAACGTCTGCCTCTACCAACCGGTGGCGGCGTGCATCGCGCGGGGGCTGGAGCGCTTCGAGCCAGGGGCCGGGGGAGAGCACAAGCTCACCCGGGGATTCGAGCCGCACCTCACGTACAGTGCGCATCTCTTCCTCCACCCCGGGATGGACCGGGCGGTGCGCGGCTTCCTGGCGCACGAGCGGGCGGCCGTCGAAAGCGGCCTGCCGCTCTGGTGGGCGGAGACGGGATTCAAGGAGCGGGTCTGAGGTTTCTTAAGGGCCCGCCACAGGTTCGCGAAGCGAAGGCAAGGGAGTCCGCAAGCCCATGGCGCAGAAGCACCAACATGATGACGGCCAGGTCGTCACGGAGGCCGTCCCCAAGCAGAAGCTGAAGAGGCCGACGCTCTACAAGGTCCTCCTGCACAACGACAACTACACCACGCGGGAGTTCGTGGTGGCCGTGCTCAAGGAGATCTTCCACAAGTCGGAGACGGATGCCGTGCAGATCATGATGCACGTTCATTACAACGGCATCGGAGTGGCGGGCGTTTATACCTACGACGTCGCCGAGACGAAGCTCAAGACAGTGGAAGCCGCGGCGCGGGACAACGGGTTCCCCCTGCGGCTGTCCATGGAACCCGAGGAAGGCTGAACCGTGGCAGGACCATCGATTGCCAAAGAGTTGCAGGCCAGCTTCCGCACCGCGCTCGACGAGGCGCGGAAGATGCGCCACGAGTACCTGACGCTGGAGCACCTGCTCCTGGCCCTCACCCGTGACTCGCGCACCCGCGAGGTGCTCAAGGCCTGTGGCGCCAACGTCAAGCGCCTGCAGGAGAACCTGACCGCCTTCCTGGAGGAGACGGTCGAACGGCTGCCCGACGACGTGGACGCCGAGCCCCAGCAGACCATCGGCGTGGAGCGCGTTCTCCACCGCGCCGCCATGCACGCCCTGTCCGCCGAACAGAAGTACATCGACGGGGGCGACGTGCTGGTCGCCATGTTCCGCGAGGAGGAGAGCCAGGCGCTCTTCCTGCTCCAGCAGGAGGGCGTCACCCGCCTGGACCTGCTCAACTTCATCTCCCACGGCATCAGCAAGGACGGCGAGTCCGACGGGGCGACGGACAGCCGCGCCACGCCCGCGGGGGATGACGAGGACGGCGAGTCCTCGCGCAAGAGCCCGCTGGAAGCGTACGCCGTGCAGCTCAACGCGGAGGCGAAGGCGGGCCGCATCGACCCGCTCATCGGCCGTGACAAGGAGCTGGAGCGCACCATCCAGGTGCTCTGCCGCCGCCGCAAGAACAACCCGCTCTACGTGGGTGAGGCCGGCGTGGGCAAGACGGCCATCGCGGAGGGCCTGGCGCTCCACATCACCGAAGGCCGCGTGCCGGACGCGCTGAAGAACGCGGTCGTCTACTCGCTGGACATGGGCTCGCTGCTCGCGGGCACCAAGTTCCGGGGCCAGTTCGAGGAGCGCCTCAAGGGCGTGCTCAAGGCGTTGCAGGAGCTGCCGGACGCCATCCTCTTCATCGACGAAATCCACACCATCGTCGGTGCCGGGGCCACGAGCGGCGGGTCCATGGACGCGTCCAACCTGCTCAAGCCCGCGCTGGCGTCGGGCCGGCTGCGCTGCATCGGGTCCACGACGTTCCAGGAGTTCAAGGCGTCCTTCGAGCGCGACCGCGCGCTGTCCCGCCGCTTCCAGAAGATTGAAGTGGACGAGCCCAGCGTGGAGGACACCATCAAGGTCCTGGAGGGCCTGAGAAGCCGCTACGAGGAGCACCACCACGTGAAGTACGGCGAGGGTGCGCTCCAGGCGGCGGCGGAGCTGGCGGCCAAGCACATCAACGACCGGTTCCTGCCGGACAAGGCCATCGACGTCATCGACGAGTCGGGCGCGGCCGAGCGGCTGAAGCCGGACGGCGTGCGCACCGGCATCGTCAGCGCGCACGACGTGGAGCAGGTCGTCTCCAAGATGGCGAAGATTCCGGCCAAGAGCGTGTCCGCCAGCGAGGGCGTGCAGATCCAGAACCTCGACAAGGAGCTCAAGGGCGTCATCTTCGGCCAGGACAAGGCCATTGAAGAGATGGTCAGCGCCATCAAGCTGTCGCGCTCCGGCCTGCGTGCGCCGGAGAAGCCCATTGGCAGCTTCCTCTTCTCCGGCCCCACGGGCGTGGGCAAGACGGAGCTGGCCAAGCAGTTGGCGCAGAGCCTGGGCGTGGAGTTCCTGCGCTTCGACATGAGCGAGTACTCGGAGAAGCACACGGTGAGCCGGCTCATTGGCGCGCCCCCGGGCTACGTGGGCTTCGACCAGGGCGGTCTGCTCACGGACGCCGTGCGCAAGCACCCGTACGCGGTGCTGGTGCTGGATGAAATCGAGAAGGCCCACCCGGACCTCTTCAACATCCTGCTCCAGGTGATGGACCACGCGACGCTCACCGACAACAACGGTCGCAAGGCGGACTTCCGCAACATCATCCTCATCCTGACCACGAACGCGGGCGCGCAGGAGATGAGCACCAAGGCCATGGGCTTCGGTGACACCCAGGTGGTGGTGGACGGCTCGCGGGCGAAGAAGGCCATCGAGCGCACCTTCACGCCGGAGTTCCGCAACCGGTTGGACGGATGGATCCTGTTCTCCGGCCTGCCCGCGGACGTCATCCTCAAGGTCGTGGACAAGGAAGTGCGCCTGCTCCAGAAGGTGCTCGACGAGAAGAAGGTCAAGCTGGAGCTCACGCCCGCCGCCCGCGCGTGGCTGGCGGAGCACGGCTACGACCCGGCCTTCGGCGCGCGCCCCATGGCGCGGCTGGTGGACAGCTCGCTCAAGAAGCAGCTCGCGGAGGCCCTGCTGTTCGGCGCCCTCAAGGGCGGCGGCATCGCCCGCTTCGACGTGGTGGACGACGCGCTGAAGCTCGTCACCGAGTCCGCCGTGGCCGTCCCCGCTTGACGCGCTGACCGGTTGAAACACCGAGGCCCCGGGCTCCCTTGCGAATGGGAACTCGGGGCCTTCGTGTTTCCGGCGGTGTGCTCGGAGCTGGGACGGCTACCCCTTCTTCGACTCCACCTTGTACGCGCCCACGGCGCTGGAGAGCTGCTCGGAGATGATTTGCAGCGTGGTGGCCGCCTCACCGGTGGAGCCGATGCGGGCCACGGTGTCGTCCATCATCCGGGACAAATCATTCACCGCGAGGGTGATTTGATTGATGCCCACGTTCTGCTGGTTCACCGCGGCGGCGATCTGCCGGACGGCGGCGGCGTTGTCCTGGACGATGGAGGACAGCTCGCGCAGGTTCTGCCCGCTGGTGCGCACCTGCTCCAGGCCCGCCTCCATGCGCTCCGCGCCACGCTCGGTGATGCGCACCGCGGCGGTGACGGAGTTGGCGATGTCGTCGAGCAGCTCCCGCACCCGCGTGGTGGCCTGGATGGACTGGTCCGCCAGTGCGCGGATTTCGCGGGCCACGACGCTGAAGCCCTTGCCGTGCTCGCCGGAGCGCACCGCCTCGATGGCCGCGTTGAGCGCGAGCATGTTGGACTGGTCCGCCAGGTCCTTCACCGTCTGGGTGATGCCGCCAATCTGACGCGTGCGCTCGCCCAGCTCCAGGATCTTCTCCGCGATCTCCCCCACCTGCGCGCGGATGTCGTTGAGGCCCGCCATCGTCTGCTCGATGGAGGCCTCGCCCGCCTTGGCCAGGGTGTCGGCGCGCTCGGCCACGCTGAGCACGCTCTCCGCCTTCTGCGCGGCCAGCGTGGAGGTCTGCTTGATTTCCTGCGCCGTCACCTGCGTTTCCTGCAGCGCGGCGGCCTGGCGCGAGATGGTCTGCGCCTGCTCCGTGGAGGACTCGTTGAGGTGCTCGGTGGACTGCGTGAGCGCGGTGGCCGCGTGCTGGAGGTTGATGGTGACTTCGCGCAGCTTGCCCACCATCTGCGAGAAGGAATTGGACAGCCGTCCCACCTCGTCCTTGCCCCGGATGGTGATGGGCCGGGTGAGGTCTCCGGACTCCACGATGTGGCCCGCCACCGACGTGAGCTCCGCCAGGGGCCGCACGATGCTCCGGCCGAACAGCGCCGCCACCACGACGCCGCACAGCTCCAGGAGCAGCGCGAACAGCAGCATCCGCCAGCGCAGCACCTCCACCTTCGCGTCGATGTATTCGCGCGCCATGCCCACGTGCACGGTGCCCAGCCGCCCCTGCGCCACCGGCGCCGCCACGTCCAGGCCCACCAGCGTCCTGCCGCCCCGCTGCAAGCGCACCTCGGGGATGACGCGCAGGCCATCCTTGCCCACCACGGCCGGGGCCTCGGTGGCGACCTTCAGCGCCTCCGGGAAGGCGCCGTTGAAGGTGTGCACCAGCACCTTGCCGCCCGGCTCCTGGATGAAGAGGTACGCCAGGTCCTCGCGCCCCATGAACGGCTGCAACAGGGGCTGGAGCGACGGCATGCGCGAGGCCAGGCCCTGCTCCGCGGCGATGGACAGGCCCAGCGCCACGGCCTCCCCTTCGATGATGTGGCGCTCCTCCAGGTTGGATTCCAACTGGCTGGTGGCGATGAAGGTGAGGAGCACGGCCACGGTGGCGCTGATGACCGCCGTGACGAGCACGAACTTCGGCGCGAGCCCGAGTCCCCGCAGGAAGGAGACGTCGAGCGAAGGGGTCGGCTTCACGGGAGCACTCCCTGGACAACGCGTTCAGACGGCCAGCCGTCGGACACCCGCCGACAGGGACAACGCACGAGCCCGCGGATTCTTGGCGACGGGCGCGGGGGAATCATCGCGAGCCGCCATCCGGCGGGCGGCCCGGCCGGAACGTCGGCCGCTGGCAGCTCTGGAGGATGAGGTCCGCCACCGCCGTCAGGGGCACCCCACCGTCGGTGGCCTTCAGCTCCAGCGCGGCGCGCGGCATGCCGTAGACGACGCTCGACGCCTCGTCCTGCGCGAAGGTGACGCCCCCGGCGGTGCGGATGGCCAACAGGCCCCGCGCGCCGTCCTCGCCCATGCCGGTGAGGACGCCGCCGCCACAGCGCCGGCCATACGCCGCCGCCAGCGAGTGCAGGAGCACGTCCCCGTTGGGGCACGGCCCGCCCTGGCTGCGCTGCAGCCGGGCCAGCCCCGCGCTGTCCACCAGCAGATCATGGCCATCCAGCGGGAAGTACACGCGGCCCGGCGCCAACTGCTCGCCGTCGCGCGCCATGGTGACGTTGAGCGAGCACACCTGCGACAGCCAGCGCACCATGCCCTGCGTGAAGCCCACCGTGATGTGCTGGGCGATGAGCACCGGCACCGGCAGGTCCTTGGGCAGCTTGGAGAGCACCTCCGCCAGCGCGGGAGGACCGCCGGTGGAGGCGACGAGGCCGAAGACATCCACCCGCGCCCCGGTGGGCATGGGCAGGGGCGGCGCGGCGCGCGGGCGGCGGGAGATGACGGGCACCTCCGCCATCAGGCACACCGAATGGGCCAGCTCCCGGCCCCACTTGCGCAGCTCGTCCGCGTTGGTGACGTTGGGCTTGCCGATGAGCTCCAGCGCCCCGGCGCTCATGGCCTGGAAGCCCAGGTCCACGCCCCGCTGCTCCGCCACGGCGCTCACGACCAGGATGCGCGCGGGCGCCTGGGACATGATGTGGCCGATGGCCGCCGGGCCGTCCAGGCCGGGCAGGAGCAGGTCCATGGTGATGACGTCCGGACGCAGCAGGCGCGCGAGCTGCACGGCGCGGTTGCCGTCCGCCGCGCGGCCCACGACCTCGATGCGAGGCTCCTCCGTGAGGAGGGCGGTGAGCGTGCTGGCCATGGTGGGCGAGTCGTCCACCACGAGCACGCGAATCTTCTTCGTGCTCAAGCGCGGCTCCCGCGGCGGCTCATCACGTCCAGCACTTCAGCGAGCAGGCGGCCCGCGGCGCATTCGCGCTTGCTCAAGAAGCCATCCGCGCCGGACTCCAGCCCCCGCTCGCGCGCGGACGGACTGTCGTGCGCGGACACCAGGATGACCGGCAACGTGCGCGTCTCCTTCTTCTCGCGCAGCCGCGCGATGAGCTCCGTGCCGTCCATCTCTTCCATGTCCAGGTCGCAGATGACGACGTCATAGGTGTCCGCGGCCAGCCGCTCCAGCGCCCGGGGTCCGCTGGCCGCCAGGTGCACCTGGAAGCCGCCGGCCTCCAGGCTGGCACGGTGCAGCGCGCGAGCGGTGAGCGAGTCGTCCACCACCAGCGCCCGCCGGCTGCCCGCCGACACCGCCACCTTCTCCGAATCCGACACCACCCAGTCCGGCCGGAGGATGAGCAGCAGCTCGCCGCGGCTGAGCGTCGCCGCGCCCTGCCAGGCCGCCACGTCGCGCACCTCCGAGGGCAGCGGGCGGATGACCAGGTCCCGGTCCCCCACCACCGCGTCCACCACCAGCGCCACGCGCTTGCCACCGCTCTGGACGATGAGCAGCGGCTGGCCTTCCGCGGGAGGCGCCGACGCGCGCAGGCCCAGCCGCGCGCCCAGGTCCACCACCGGCAACAACTGGCCCAGGTGCTCCAGGTGCGCCCGGCGCTTGCCCAGGCGCAGCGAATCCGCGCGCGCCAACTGCGTGGACTCCACCGCCAACATGGGCAGGCCCACGAACTGCTCCAGCGCGCGAACCATCAGCACCGGAGAGCTGCCCAGGTCCACCGGCAGCGTGAGCACGAAGCGCGTGCCCTGCCCGCGCGTGCTGGCCACCTCGATGCGGCCCTGGAGCGACTCCACCGTGGCGCGCACCGCGTCCAGGCCCACGCCGCGCCCGGAGGTGTCCGTCACGTCCGAACGGGTGCTGAAGCCCTCGCTGAAGATGAGGTCGCGCACCTGGTTGTCGTTGAAGCGCACGAGTTCATCCGCCGTCACCAGCCCGCGCTTCTCCGCCACCCGGCGCACCGCCTGCAGGTCGATGCCGCGCCCGTCGTCGGACGCCTCCAGGTAGAGCAGGTTGCCCTGCTGCTCCACGCGCAGCGTGAGCGCGCCCTCGTGGTGCTTGCCGGCCTTCTCACGCTCGGCGGGCATCTCCAGGCCGTGGTCCACCGCGTTGCGCAAGAGGTGCACGAGCGCGCCCTGGAGCTTCTCCAGCAGGCGCCGGTCCAGCGACACCTCCGCGCCCACCACCGACAGCCGCGCCTCCTTGCCAAGCTGGCGCGACAGGTCGCGCACCATGCGCTGCAGGGGCTCCAGGATGGTGCGCGTGGGGCGCGTGGTGATGGCCTTGAGGCCGTCCTCCAGCGCGTCCACGATGTCGCTCGTCTCCTCGCCGTCGGTGCGCAGCGAACGGCCCGTGCCGGACAAGAGCGTGCGCGCCTCCGCCGTCTCCGCCAGCAGGCCCTGCTTCGCGAGCAGCGTGGACACCCGCTCCAGCTCGCGGCTGCGCTCCTCCACCCGCAGGCGCACTTCCCGCAGGCGCTCCACCTCGCGCATCAGCGACGTCACCTGCCGCGCGCTCACGCGCCAGCCAGCGTCCGTCGATTCGCCCTGGTGGTCCGGCGTCGGCGGCCCGCCCGCGGAGCCCTGCGACAGGCCCTGCATGCCGGTGTCCACGGACGTCTGGGGCACGGGCACCACCTGCGCGAAGGCCCCACCCGGCAGCGCGGCGGCGGCCTCCGGCGGCGGCGCGGACGCGACCAGTTGGGCCAACGCGGCGGCGGGGTCCGGCAGCAATTCGCCCCGACCATCCGCGTGCGCCTGCGCGCGCAGCATGAACAGGTCCAGCCCGTGCAGCAGGATGTCCACCACCGGGCGCGGCATCTTCTGCGTGGTGGCCTTCAGCGGCGCCAGCGCGTCTTCCAGCTTGTGGGCGATGTCGCCCAGGTCCTGGAGGCCCAGCGACGCAGCGCTGCCCTTCAGCGTGTGCAGGTGCCGACCCAGCCGGGTGTAGATCTTCGCGAGCGCGTCGTTCTCCAGGCCCTCGCGCTCCAGCTCCAGCAGGTCCATGGTGACCTTCTGGATGACCTCCTGCGCCTCGATGGCGAAGCCCGCCACCAACGGCTGCAGCATCGGATCAACGGCCATGGCGCACCCCCGCATCCGGCACGGAGAAGAGGCGCTTCGGGTCGATGAGGTGGATGAGCTGCCGGTCGTGGGTGAAGACCTCCATCACCGGCCCCTCGGCCCGGACCCGCGCGGCCTCCACCGACGCGAGCGACAGCGTGGTGGGGCGCGGAATCGCCTCGCAGTCCAGCGCGCACAGTTCGCCGTCACCCCGGTCCACCACCAGCAGCACGGCGGGGTCCTGCCGCCACCCGTGACCGCCCAGCAGCGACGCGAGGCTCAGCGCGGACAGCACCTGGCCCTGGAAGCGCAACACCCCGATGACGGCGGGCTCCGACAGCGGCACGGGCGTCACCATGCGCAGGGGCAGCGCGGCCCGCAGCGACTCCAGGGGCAGCGCATAGCGCTCCTCGCCCAGCGGGAACTCGGCGATCCAGTGGACCGCCTCCTCCACGGACGACTCGCCCTGCTCGCGCAGGCGTGCGGCCCGGCGCGCGAGCAGATCGCGCGTCTCCTCCTCCAGGGCCTCATCCACCATCCGCGGCGTCCCCTTCATTCCAGCGCCCCCAGATTCAGGTAGGCGTCAGCGGACGCCAGATAGAAGCGCGCAGGCAGCGCCTCCGGTCCATCCACCAATTCGTCCGGCGGCAGTTGTCCCGCCCGCGAGCGCAGGGCGCGCATCAACGGGAAGGCCGCGTCCCGGGCCCCGGCGCGCTCGCGCAACAGCGCCAGCTCCAAGAGGCCCGGCAGGTAGTCCGGCGCCTGCTTCACGAGCAGCTCCAGCACCGCGGTCGCTCCGGACACGTTGCCTTCCTCGATGCGCTCCAGCGCCTGCAGGTGCAGTCGCGCGGGAGGAGGCGGCTGGGACGGCGGCGGCGCGGGCGGGGTC
>NZ_RAVZ01000224.1 GCF_003611635.1 Corallococcus terminator
CTCCCGCCCCGGCCGCCATCCACGTGCCGCCCGGCTGCGAGCTGAATCAATCCGGCGACTACTTCCACGCGCAGAACCCGGCCTTCCGCTACCTGGGCCAGGACGACGGCGGCACCCTGTCGCTCGCGGTGGTGCGGGCGTGGGCGGACGGCGGCGTGGAGTCTCCGGACGCGGGCTCCGTGGGCATCGTCCTGCACCGCACCCCGGACGGCTTCGTGGGCGAGACGCGCGCCACCGGCTTCACCGGTTCGGGAACGCCCTGCCCCGTCGCCTTCCCCACCGAAGCGGTGGCCTGCAACGACGCGGGCCTCACCTTGAGGGCCGCGTCCAGCACCGCCATTGACGAAGGGTGCCAGCCCGCGACCTCCGGCCCGGCCCCCGTGCGCCAGGAACAGGTGCTGCTGCGCGGGGTGCCCGACTCCGGCGTGTAGGGGGAGCCCGAAAGCACCGCGCCGCCGTCCCTGCTTCCGACACGTCGGAAGGAGGAAGCGGCGGCGCGAGACAGCGGAAGAAACGGATGCCCTGAAGGACTCAGGCCGCCTGGCGCGGCTGCTCCTCGGAGGAGCTCACGGCGGGGGCAGACTCGGTCACCTTCACCCGGCCGACGAAGCCCTGCAGCAGGCTGGACACGCCCACGTACAGGAAGCCCGCCTGGAACAGGACGATGAAGGGCACCGACGTGTAGATGCGCGAGTCGATGGCGAACCACAGCGCCCCGGTGAAGTAGGCGGCGAAGAGCAGCTCCACCACCGGCATCAGCGTCTTGCTGCCGCGGTAGCTCTTCTTCACCGACGCCTTGACGCTCTTGCCCTCGGCGCCCGTCTTCGGCGTGCGCGCGAAGCCCGACTGCTGGTTGAGCAGCGCCTCGCCCACGGCCTTCGCGTTGTTGATGGCGAGGCCGATGCCCAGGCTCATCAGGAACGGCAGGTACTTGAAGCGCTCCCAGCCGGTGGCGCCGCGCTCGCGCTGGGCCGCCACGTAGAAGACGCAGACGCTGGCCGTCGCGGTGATGAAGAAGGGCAGGTCCAGGAACAGCGTGCCGTACAGGCCGTGCTGGAAGCGGACCACCATGCTGATGGGCATCAGCACGGACAAGAGCACCATCAACAGGTACGCCATGTTGTTGGTGAGGTGGAAGAACGCCTCGCGCTTCACCAAGAGGGGCAGGTCGCTCTTGAGGATGGTGGGCAACAGCTTCTTCGCCGTCTGGATGGAGCCCTTGGCCCAGCGGTGCTGCTGGCTCTTGAAGGCGTTCATGTCCACCGGCACTTCGGCCGGGGAGATGACCTCCGGCAGGAACACGAACTGCCAGCCCTTGAGCTGCGCGCGGTAGCTCAGGTCCAGGTCCTCCGTGAGCGTGTCGTGCTGCCAGCCGCCCGCGTCGGAGATGGTGCTGCGGCGCCAGATGCCCGCGGTGCCGTTGAAGTTGAAGAAGCAGCCGGCGCGGTTGCGCGCGGTGTGCTCGATGATGAAGTGCCCGTCCAGGAAGATGCTCTGGGCCTGCGTGAGGATGGAGAACTCACGGTTCAGGTGGCCCCAGCGCACCTGCACCATGCCCACCTTCGCGTCCGCGAAGAAGGGAACGGTGCGCATCAGGAAGTCGGGGCTCGGGACGAAGTCCGCGTCGAACACCGCCACGTACTCGCCCGTGGCCAGCTTGAGGCCGTTCTCCAGCGCGCCCGCCTTGTAGCCCTGGCGGTTGACGCGGTGGATGTAGACGATGTCGTGACCCTTCTGCCGGTGACGCTCCACGCACGCACGCGCGATGCCGCACGTCTCGTCCGTCGAGTCGTCCAGCACCTGGATCTCCAACAGCTCGCGCGGGTAGTCGATGCGGCACACCGACTCCACCAGGCGCTCCACCACGTACATCTCATTGAAGATGGGAAGCTGGATGGTCACGCGAGGCAGCGCGGCGAGCGTGCCGTTCGGCGTGGGCAGCTTGAACTTGTGGCGGTAGTACAGGAACGCCATGCGGTACCGGTGGGATCCATAGACCCCCAGCACGCTCAGCAGGCTGAAATAGACAGCCAGGAAGATGATCTCAACGGTGGTCATCGGTGACGCTCAGCCCCTCCCGCTGGCACTGGCGCCAGCGGTCCTACCAGACGTGGCGGCATGCCCGACCGACCCGCTCACGCTGACCGCCGCCTCCTGGGTCTGCTGAGCCCCGCCCCGTATGTGCCCGAAAAGACTAGGCTTTGACGTTCCGACTACTGATCGCGGCCGGACAATAGGGAGGCACCCGGGTCGTGTCAAACTATTCCCCGGTTCCGAGAGGCTTGAAAGGGCGGCCTTGACGCAAAACGTCAAGCAGGGCTTCCCCGCGTCATGAGCCGCCCCTGGAAGTCGCCGGGCCCCGTCGGGCGGAGGACGTCCAGGGTGCGGAGGTCGGCTCAGGACCTGGCGGCGACGCGCAGGGGCGCGGGGGACACGGTGAGGGGGGCGGCGTCGGCGACGTGGGACTCATCCCGGGTGGCCCGGTCGAGGACGCCCTGCACCAGCTCCGGGAAGTCCAGGCCCGCGCGGGCGGCGATCTTCGGCAGGAGGCTGGTGGGGGTGAAGCCCGGCAGGGTGTTCACCTCCAGCACCACGTCGTTCTCCGTGTCCGAGCACAGCACGTCCACGCGGCCGTAGCCCCGGCAGCCCAGGGCGCGGTAGGCGGCGAGCGCGAGCGTCTCCACGTTCACGCGGCGCGTGTCGGACAGACGGGGCGGCAGGAAGTACTGCGCGCCGCCCTTGTACTTGGCGTCGTAGTCGAAGCCCTCGCGCGGGAAGGACACCTCGCAACTGCCCAGCACGCTGTCGCCGAGGATGCCCACCGTCACCTCCTGCCCCTGGACGAAGCGCTCCACCAGGGCTTCGCCGCCGAAGCGGCACGCCTGGGCCACCGCGGGCACCAGCGCCCCGGCGTCGTGCACCACCGACAGGCCCACGGACGAGCCGCCCTTCGCGGGCTTCACCACGCAGGGAAAGCCGCTGTCGCCGTGCAGTTCCAGGGCGCGCTCCACGTCCGCGCGGCCCACCTTGTAGCCCCGGGGCGTGGCCAGGTTGTGGAGCTGGAAGAGCTTCTTCGCCATGGGCTTGTCCATGGCCAGCGCGGAGGCCAGCACGCCGGAGCCCGTGTACGGCAGCTCCAGCAGCTCCAGCAGGCCCTGCACGCGGCCGTCCTCGCCCATGCGGCCGTGCAGCGCGAGGAAGGCCACGTCCAGCTCCGCCGAGCGCAGCGCCCGGTCCAGGCCGGGGCCGGCGAAGACGCGGGTGACGGTGTGCCCCAGCGTCTCCAGCGCCGCCACCACGGCCTCCCCCGTCTTGAGCGAAATCTCCCGCTCCTCACCCCACCCGCCCATCAGCACTCCCACGCGCTTGCCCATGTCGTTGATGCCTCCGTGGGCCTGCTCCAGAGCATGGATGATGCCATGCACCGGCGGACCTCCCGGACGCGGTCTTCGCGTGCAAGCGGCTGGAATGACGGGGGTTTCCCAGGCGCCACCGGCCAGGGAGCGACCGTGTCCGGGCGGACACGGCGCGGCCCGGGGGCCACGCGCGGGGGCGGTCCGTGAAGCCTCCGAGTGGGTTCGGGCCAAGCAGCGGAGAACACCGGGCCCGGCGGCTTGAGCGAAGGTCCGGTCGACGCGCGCGGCCAGGGACACCGCACGCGACCGTGGCGCCGGCCAGGCCCAGCAAACGGAAGGAGGCGCTCGGGCCTTCATGCCCGGGCGCCTCCGTGACGGGTGCATCGAGCCGGGAACCGGGTCAGCCGCCCAGAGCCCGGCGCGGGACTTCACCCGCCGTCGGCGAGGCCACCGTCGGTGAGCAGGCCACCGTCGGTGGTGCCTGCATCCGTGACACCGGCGTCGGTGGTGCCTGCATCCTGGACGCCAGCGTCGGTCGAGCCGCCGTCGGTCGTGACGCTGTCGCCGGAGACGCAGACCTCGTTCTGGCAGACATAGCCGTCCAGGCACTGGCCCCGGTCACAGGGCTGCCCTTCCGGGTCGAAGTCGACGAGCAGACTGCAGGCGGACAACCCCAGCCCCAGAACCAGGGCCGAGGGAACAATGAGCGATGAAAGGCGACGGCGCATGGCTAGTAGTTCCGGAGATCGTCTTCGTCGAGCTTGGGACGCTGCTTCTTCTCTTCGTCGCGCTTGCGCTTCTCCTCGTCCTCGCGCTTGCGCTTCTCCTCTTCGTCCCGCTTGCGCTTCGCTTCCTCGTCGCGCTTGCGCTGCTCCTCCTGCTCGCGCTGCTCCTTCTTGAGGCGGGCCTCCTCCTCACGCTCGCGCCTCGCCTCGGCCTCTCGCTCCTTGCGCGTCAGCTTCTTCGCGGGCGGCGGAGGCGTGGGAGGCGGCTCGAACGCGGGGACGACCTCGGGAGGCGGCGTCACCGCGGCCGGAGCGGCCTTGGCGGGCGGAGGCGTCGCGGCGGGCGGCGTCGACGTGGCGTTCGCCTTCGGAGCCGGCTCGGTGCGAGCGGGCGGCGGAGGCATGGGCAGCGCCTGGTCGATGGGCTTCGGGTCGCGGGCCTGGACATCCCGCCGGGCCGCCGGACTCGGGGCGGCCTGGGACGACGAACCACTCCCGCCCTTGTAGAAGGCGAGGTAGCCGCCCGCGCCCGCGGACACGAGGCCCGCCAGCACGCCCACGTCCGCCACCAGCGCGTACGTCTTGCCGGTGCTCTTCAGGTCCTCCGCGCGGGTGCTCCCCTGCGGCGCCGTCTTGAACGCGTCCGACTTCGAGGAGGCCTCCAACCCGAAGTAGATGCCGCCCGCCAGCAGGGCGACACCGGTGGCCAGCAGCACGTAGCCCACCGTGCGGCGGCTCACGCCCCCGCCTCCGGTGAAGTGCGTCGTCGGCTTGCCGCCGACCTTCGCCGCGTCCTGCGCGACCAGCCCCGTCAGGAACGCTTCGGAGCCGGTGGCCATCGCGTCGCCGCGCGGCACCTGGGGCCCCACCGCGTACGCCAGGTTGTGGCCATCCGCCACGTCCAGCCGCAGGCCCGTGACGCTCAGGGGCGCATTGCCCGGGCCGCCGCGCACCAGCAACGCCAGCACCTGCTGCACGCCCGCGAGCGCGCCCAGCTCCCGCAGCGCCTTGTCACGGTCTTCACCGTCGGGCTCCTTCGCGATGCGCTCCATCAGCGCTTCGGTCCGCTGCTGCACCGGCAGGCGCGTGAGCGAGAAGGACGCCTCGCCTTCGCGCGCCTTCCCCTCCAACACCGAGTAGCCCGGCGCCACCAGCGTCACGTAGTGGTCCGCGCGCGTCAGGCCGGTGAGCGTCACCGGGGACACGCCCCGGAAGGCCCCGTCCACGAACACCTGCGCGGCCACGGGCTGCGTGCGCACCGACAGCGTGGCCTCCGCGCCGGCAAGCTGCGCCTTGCGCTCCTTCTCCACGAACGCGACCTCTTCGGGAGGGAAGAAGTTCGGGTTGAACTGGGCGCGAGGGTCCACCGCCAGCACCGCGCGCATCTCCAGCTCCGCGGCCTTGTTCTCCCCGTTGGCCACCTGCGACGCGGCCTTCATCACCCGCGCGCGGCTCAGGAGCGCGAACGCGCGCGACAGGTCCGCCTGCTCGTACGCGCGCACCGCTTTGTCGAAGCTCTGGAGCGCCTTCACGGTGTCCAGCTCGTCGTAGGCCTTGGCGCCTTCCTTGTACGCGGCGTTGCCCTCGACCGCCTT
Source organism: Corallococcus terminator (assembly GCF_003611635.1). Classification (GTDB taxonomy): domain Bacteria; phylum Myxococcota; class Myxococcia; order Myxococcales; family Myxococcaceae; genus Corallococcus; species Corallococcus terminator. Next base: position 5,677 of record NZ_RAVZ01000224.1, read on the forward strand.
CGCCTCACGGGCGCTCGCGCCCGTCGCATCCAGTGCGTCCGTCAGCCGCACCAGCTCCAGCCTCCCGGAGCGGGCCACGGCCTGTTCAGCCCAGTGCGACAGCTTCAGCGCCTCGCCCTCCAGCGAGGGGTCCAACGGAATGGCCACCACCGCGATGCGCGGGCTCGCGGCCGCCGGCAGCGTGCGCGGGATCAGCCGCAGGGGTACGTGTTGCTGCTGCGCCGCCGCGGGGCCCATGGCCAGCATTCCCACCAGCCAGCCACTGAGCGTCGCGTGCAGCGCGCGATTGAAAGGACGTCGCATCCGGTCTCCCTCGTTGCTGTGCGCATTACACGCACTGCACGGCGGAATGCCAGCCTCGAAAGGGGTTTCAGCGACCCGCCGCCGTCCCAGGCCCCCGGGACGCCGTTCCCAGCGCCAACCCGTGGAGGTAGTTGAGGGCCACCCGCAACTGCGCGTCCGTGAGCTTCGCTGTCACCGCCCAGTCCTTCAGGTTCGCGGGCAGTCCGCGTGGCGCGGCCGCGACCTCTGACGTCGCCTGGGACGGCTCCGCCCGGAAGTGGCGCTGTAAATCCTTCTCCCGGGGCGCCTCGGTTCCCACCTTGCCCGAGGAATCCTCCGGCACGAGGAAGTCCGGGGTGATGCCCTTCTCCTGGATGCTGCGGCCCTTGGGCGTGTAGTAGCGCGCGATGGTGAGCTTCAGCCCGGAGCCGTCCTCCAGCTCGATGATGGTCTGCACGCTGCCCTTGCCGAAGGTCTGCGTGCCCATGATGACGCCGCGGCCATGGTCCTGGAGCGCGCCGGCGACGATCTCCGACGCGGATGCGCTGCCCGCGTTGACCAGCACCACCACTGGATAGTCCTTCTCCGTGTCGCGGTCGCGGCTGCGCTCCTCGGAGGCGTTGCGGCCGTCGCGTCCGCGCGTGGACACGATGGGCAGGTTGCCCGGCAGGAAGCGGTCGCTCATCGCCACCGCTTGATCCAACAGGCCGCCGGGGTTGTTGCGCAGATCCAACACCAGCCCGTCCAGCTCCTTGCCGCCGTTGAGCGCGCGCAGCCGGTCCAGCTCCTTGCGCAGCGACTGGTCCGTGCGGTCCTGGAAGTTCTTCACCTTCACGTGACCGATGCCGTCGAAGAGCGCGCCCTCCACCGACACGATGCGGATGTGGTCGCGCAGGATGGCCAGCTCCTGGGGCGCGTTGAAGCCCGAGCGCATCAGCGTGAGCAACACGCGGCCACCGGCGGGCCCGCGCATCTTCTGCAGCGCGCGGCCCAGGTCCATACCCAGCGTGCTTTCACCGTCGATGGCCAGCAGCTCGTCGCCGGCCTTGATGCCCGCGCGGGCCGCGGGCGTGTCGTCGATGGGGGCCACCACCACCAGCCGGTCGCCCTTGCGAGCGATTTCAATGCCCAGCCCGCCGAACTCGCCCGACGTGTCGATCTTCATCTCCCGGAACACCTCCGGGGGCATGAAGACGGTGTGCGGATCCAACGTCTCGAGCATCCCCTGGATGGCGCCCTGGACCAGCGTCTTCCTGTCCACCGACTCCACGTAGTTGTTCTCCACGTAGGAGAGCACCCGCGCGAACAGCTCCAGTTGCCGGTACGCCGTCTCGTCCCTGGCCGCCGCGTCCGCCGGCTCCCTCGCGAACACGGGAGCGCTCCACAGGAGGAGCGCGGCCAGACCCATGCGCCACGGCGGGAGGAGACCTGTCACGGGAGCGCGTCCTTTGTGGCGGGGAGGAAGGGGCCCTGAATGAGCCCCGGAGTCTACACCCGGTCCACCGAACGATTCCCGCCTGTCAGGCCGGCCCGGTCCGCGAAGCCCACCAGGTGGGACACGAACGCGTCCGGCCGCTCCATCTGCGGCACGTGGCCGAAGCCCTCCACCACGTGGACCTCCGCCTGGCGCGGCAGGTGCTGCCGGTACCAGGTGAGGATTTCCGGGGGCAGGAGCCGCTCGCTGCCGCCCCACAGGAAGAGCACCGGCATCTTCAAGTCCCGCACCGCCTGGGGCGCGATGCTGGCCTGCGTGGCGATGGCGTCCGCCGCGAGCGCCTGCACCGTGGGGTTCGAGTAGAACTTGCGCATCTCCGACGCGAGCAACATCGCGGCCCACGGCGGACGGTGGAACAGCCGCCGCGTGAGCTCACGCGCGTCCTCGTTCGACTTCACCTCGAACACGCTCAAGAGCGTCGTCAGGGCCTGCGGCGTCAGCTCCGCGCCCGCGGGGGCCACCAGCGCCAGCGCCTTCACCCACTCCGGATGCTCGGCGGCCAGGTTGACGGCCATGGCCCCGCCCAGCGAGTTGCCCACCACGAGGGCAGGCTCCTTCACCACCTGCTCGCAGTAGGCGGTGAGCACGTCGAACTGGCTCTTCACGCAGGTGGGACCGCCGCAGTACGCGCCGGAGAAACCATGCCCCGGAAGGTCCGGCGCGAGCACGCGCGAGAAGCGGCGCGCCAGCCCGAAGAACGTCCGCCCGAAGCCGTTGGCCGACCCGCCCAGCCCGTGCACCAGCAACACCGGAGGGCCCTTGCCCTGCCCCTGGAGCGCGTAGTGGTGCACCGCCTGGCCCGCGACGTTCACCGTCTCCGACTGGACGCCACGCGCCACCAGCACCCGGCGCATCGCCTTCTGCATCCCCACCATCAGGTCCACGTGCGAGCCTCCTTCTCCTCCGACAGCCGTCCGGCCCCTTTTAACGCCTCTGCCTTTCCGGCGCAGCGCGTCAGAGCTGACACAGTCAGGGCGCGGCGGCGGCGGGGGCCAGCCAGGGGGCGGGGTCGACGGCCTGACCGGCGCGGCGCACCTCGAAGTACAGGTAGGCGCCCTTGAGGGAGCCGGTGTCCCCCACCTCCCCCACCACGTCGCCCGGGGCCACGCGCGCGCCGACCTCCGCGGCGATGGTGGAGAGGTGGGCCACCAGGGTGTGGAAGTCGTCGCCATGGTCGACGATGAGCAGGTTGCCATAGCCGCGCAGCCAGCCCGCGTAGACGACGGTGCCCTCCGCCACCGCGTGCACGGGGGTGCCCGCCGGTACGCGGATGTCCACGCCCTTCTGCACCGTGACGGTGTTGAAGCGGGGATTCACCACCCGCCCGAAGCCCACCTCGACGATGCCCGCCACCGGCCGGGGCAGCTTCCCCTTCAGCGCGCCGAAGCCGCTGGTCGCGGGGGCCTCGTGCAGGTCCACCAGCATGCGGGTGAGCTCCGCGTCCGCGCCCTCCAGTTCGCGCACGGCGCGCTTGGCCAGCTCCGCCTCGCCGGCCAGCTTCCCCACCACTTCCTCCAGGGCCTCCTGCTGCGCCCGGGCCTGCCTCGACTGCGCCTGGAGGAAGGCCACGCGCTGGGACAGTGAGGTGTGCAGCCGCTTCAGCTCCAACGTCGCCTGTCGCTGGAGCCCCGCCACGTGATGCACGGTGCGTAGGAGCTCCAGGTCGCCCGCCATGCTGGCCTCCAGCGCGCGCGCCCGCCACATGAGCGCGGCGAAGTCCTCCGCGGACAGCAGCACCTCCAGCGGCCGTCGGCGCTGGAGCCGGTACAGCGTGCGCAGGCGCGGGGACAGGCGGCGCAATTGGGCGCGCAGGGCTTCGCGCAGCACGGCCTCCTCGCGCTCGGCCAGCGTGACGCGGCGGCGGAACAGGTTGAGGTCCCCTTCCAGCGCGCGCACGCGGCGGCGGGAGAACGAGGCCATGTCCTCCATCAGCTCCATGCCCTCCAGCACGGAGAGCTTCTTCGCCTCCACCAGCGCGAGCGTCGCGCGCTGCGCGGCCAGCTTCTCGCGGATGGCCGCGCGCTCCGACTCCTCGTCCTGCTGGGCCCGCGCGAAAGTCGCGCCCAGGAGCAGCACCAGGACCATCCCGAAACAGGCGCGCCCGCTCATACCCGCAGGAAGCGCCCCACCGCGACGAAGCTGCCGCCCAGGCCCAGCGCGCACCCTGCCGCGAGCAGTTCCACCACGGTGCGCGTCTCCACCCAGGGCGCGTTCACGCCCGGCCCCAGGATGAACGCGAACAGCGAGCCCAGCGTGGGCCCCAAGAGTCGGCCGAACAGCCACAGTCCGCCCAGCGCCACCAGCGCGCCCAACAGGCCCTGGAGCAGCCCCTCCAGGAGGAAGGGCGTCTTCACGAAGCGGTCGGTGGCGCCCACCAGCTTCTGGATTTCAATCTCCTCGCGCCGCGCGTAGATGGCGAGCTGGAGCGTGGCCGCCACGATGACGATGGTCGTCCCCAGCACCACCACCAGCGCCACCAGCGCCCCGAAGCTCAGCGCCCGCGCGATGGCGGACAGCCGCTCCACCGCGGCCTCGCCGTAGTCCACGCCGGTGACGCCGGGCAGCGCACGAAGCTCCTTCGCCAGCGTCTGGAGCGCCGCGGGAGAGCGCCGGGCCTCCGGCACGCGCAACTCCAGCGTCGCGGGCAGCGGGTTCTCCGGCAGCTCCGACAGGGCCTCGCCCAGGTCTCCCAGCTCGTGCTTGAGCCGCAGCAACGCCGCTTCCGGCGGCACCACCGTCACCTCGCCGTGACTCAGCTCCACCACGCGCGTGTGGACGCCGTGGACCTCGTCCTGTCCCAGTTGAGGGGCCAGATAGATGGTGACCTCCACCTCCCCGCCCAGCGACGCGAGCAGGTTGTCCACCACGTGCGAAGCGCCGCGCGCGAGCCCCGCCGCGAACAGCGCGATGGCGATGGTGGACACCGCGATGAAGTGGACGAAGGGCGCGTGCTTCAGCCCGCCGGCCGCCGAGCGCCAGAAGTAGGCCGCCTTCGACAGCACGCTCATACCAGCATCCGCCGGGCCGCCTTGACACCGTCCTCGTCGGAGACGATGAGCCCGCGCTCCAAGCGCACCGTGCGCTTCTGGTAGCGCGACAGGAGCGTGGCGTCGTGCGTGGCCACCATCACCGTGGTGCCCCGGATGTTGATGTCCGTGAGCAGGTCCATGATCTCCACGGTGAGCGCCGGGTCCAGGTTGCCCGTCGGCTCGTCCGCCAGGAGGATGGTCGGGTCGTTCACCAGCGCACGCGCGATGACGACGCGCTGCTGCTCTCCACCCGACAGCCGCAGCGGCAGCGAGTTCGCCTTGTGCTCCAGCCCCACGCGCTTGAGCATCCGGTGCACCTTCTCGCGCCCCTCCGCGCGGGGCACGCCCAGCACGTCCAGCGTGAAGCCCACGTTGTCCGCGACGCTTCGGTGCGGCAGCAGCTTGAAGTCCTGGAACACCACGCCGATGTTGCGCCGCAGGTACGGCACCGCCGACTCACGGATGCGCGCGATGTTCTTGCCGCCCACCAATATCTGCCCCTTGGTGGCCTTCTCCCCGCAGAAGATGAGCTTGAGCAGCGTCGTCTTGCCCGCGCCCGAGGGCCCCGTGAGGAAGACGAACTCGCCCTTCTCCACGTTCAGGTTGATGTCCTGAAGGACGGGCGGATCGCCGGGATACGCCTTGTAGACGTGGAAGAACTGGATCATGACCGGGAGCGCGAGCCCCGAAAGCCTACCACGGCCCCGGAGCACGCCCAGGAACGGGCCGCTCACGGGGAGGCTCGGCGGACCGCCTTGCGACTACGAGGGCTCACCCTCGCTGGCGAGGTAGCTCAGGATGACCTCGTCCAGGCTCTTCTCGGAGATGAGGTCCTCGCCGAACAGCGTCTCCACGCCCACTTCGTTGATGCGGGGCTTCTCCTTGAGGGCGCGCGCGGCGGCCACTTCAGGAGGCACGACGAAGGGGGCCGCGACCGCGGGGGGCGGAGGCGGCGGAACCGGGCGCGGCGCGGCGATGGGCTGCAACTTCGGCGCGGCGGCGGCTTCGGCGTCCGTGGCGAGCTGGCCCGGCTGGTACGAGCGGACCGTGGACTCGTAGTTGTCGTAAACCCCATTGATGAGGTTCCGCAGCATTTCCTTGTGCTGCTCCTCCATCAACTCGCGGACGACTTCCGCCAGGTTCTCCGCGTTGAGGATGTCCGCGTAGGACGTCTTCTTCGACGCGAGGATGTTCCCGCCCACGAACAGGTGGGTGATGATGTGAGGGTTGTTGACACCAGAGTCCTCGGTCTGGACGTGGTAGACCTTCCCCTTGTGCTTGATGTTGTGGTTGAAGCCAGTGACGGCTTTTTCGAAGGTTTTCGCCATTGCCGAGGTCGGGCACCGTACCAGCGGGTTCCAGGCTTCACAAGGCAAGCGTCACGCTCATCCGCAGGTTGACTGCCCGTGCCAGCCCGCTCGCCGGTGTGCGTCCGCCACCTTGAGTGTGCGGATCCACGTCGTGCCCGGCAGGCCAGCGGACAGGGGGACCCTTTGTTGAAAAGCCGAAAGGCCCTGGGATACGTACCCCCTGGACACGCGCGCGCTATCATTCGAGCCAAACCACCCCTGAAGGGCGGGAACCCACCGATGACGAAGCCGGACAAAATCACGGACAAGGTCCGCCTCCAGGATGCCCAGGCGCTGGCGCAGGGGTACTCCCCCGCCATCCGCGCGATGGAGATCGCCTCCATCGTGTCGTTCGTCGCGCTGGAAGGCGTGCTCGCCTACAAGCTCTGGAGCACCCACCACACCGGCCCGTGGATGCTGACGCTGGCGGTGGTGCTGGGCTACCTGGCCGCGGACTTCGTCTCGGGGTTCGTCCACTGGATGGGCGACACGTGGGGCTCCACGGAGATGCCCGTGCTGGGCAAGGCCTTCATCCGTCCCTTCCGCGAACACCACGTCGATGAGAAGGCCATCACCCGCCACGACTTCGTGGAGACCAACGGCAACAACTGCCTGGTGTCGCTGCCGGTGGCGGCGCTCGCGGTGGCCGTGCCGCTCAACGGGCCGGGCTGGGTGTTCCTGGCCGCGTTCCTGGGCGCGATGATCTTCTGGGTGATGGCGACCAACCAGTTCCACAAGTGGTCGCACCTGGATGCGCCGCCCGCCATCATCCACTTCCTGCAGCGCGTGCACCTCATCCTGCCGCCGGACCACCACCGCATCCACCACACCGCGCCCTTCAACCAGTACTACTGCATCACCGTGGGCTGGATGAACCGGCCGCTGCGGATGATCCACTTCTTCCCGCTGATGGAGCGGCTCATCACCTTCGTCACCGGCCAGCTTCCGCGCCAGGACGACATCGGCACCGAGGCCGCCCAGGCGCTCGTCGCCGTGGACGACGCCACGGAAGTGCCCGTCCTCCAGGCGGCCAAGGAGCTCCTCAAGGCCTCCACCGAGGAGTCCGCGCCGTCCGTCTCCAGCCGCTCGTCTCCCTAAGAGGCGCTGAAGCCGGAGGTCTCCTGTCGCCAGGGGCCCTCCAGGCTCGCGGTCAGAAGCGCAGGTCCACCTGCTCCGCGGACGGAATGGGGCGCCCCAGGAAGCGGGCTCCCACCTCCACGAAGCGCTCCGGCACGTCGGTGACGAAGTACGCGTGCTCCGGCGCCGTGGAAGCCTCCGGCGCCAGCAGCCCCCGGGCACCCAGGAGCTCCGCCACGGCCTCCGCGGTGGCCTCCGCCGAGTCCACCAGCGACACGTGCGGCCCCACGACCTCGGCGATGACGCCCTTGAGCAGCGGGTAGTGGGTGCAGCCGAGCACCAGCGTGTCCACGCCGTCGTGCGCGAAGCCGGCCAGGTACTCCTTCGCCACCAGCAACGGCACGTCGCCCGTGGTCCACCCTTCTTCCGCCAGGGGCACGAAGAGCGGGCACGCCTTCGCCTTCACCATCACCTGGGGGCTGCCGGCCTCCAACGCCCGCTGGTAGGCGCCCGAACGGATGGTGCCCGGCGTCCCGATGACGCCCACCCCGCCGCCCCGCGTCTGGCGCAGGGCCGCGCGCGCGCCCGGTTCGATGACGCCCAGCACCGGCACCGGCAGCGTGGCGGACAGCGCGGGCAGCGCCGCGGCGGAGGCGGTGTTGCACGCCACCACCAGGAGCTTGATGCCGCGCTCCATCAGGAACTCCGCGTTCTTCAGCGAGTAGCGCGTCACCACCTCACCGGACTTGGTGCCGTAGGGCACGCGCGCCGTGTCCCCCAGGTAGACCGTCCGCTCGTGGGGGAGCCGCGCCATGAGCGCCTTGAGGACCGTGAGCCCTCCGATGCCGGAGTCGAACACGCCGATGGGACCGTGGCTGTCTTGCCGCATGGAGGCTGTCCCTATCACGTTTGATGCCAACGGCCCCTGCCGAGCCCAGGCCCCCGAACGCACGAAGGGCCGGAAGCCAGGAGGCCTCCGACCCTTGCGTGTGCCCGTGCTGGGAGGGCGCGCCTACCTCACGCGGTAGAGCGGCGCATCCAGGGCGTCATTGGCGCCCGGGAAGTCGTGGGCGAAGACATCGTACGGGGCCAGGTCCGACCGGGACTCGTAGTAGCGACCGCCAGAACCCGACGCCTTGAAGGACACGAAGTAGCGACCCGGGCGGAGGAACTCGAAGACGGCCGGAGACTCGTTGCAGGAGAACCACTGCCCCTCATCGCCGTAGACCCACAGGCCCGTGTAGACGTCCTTGAAGTTGATGCCCACCTCGGTGACGCCGGCCTGCGCGCAGCTCAGCGAAGGGGTGTTGAAGCCCTCGTAGAACTTCCAGCCCACCGCGGCCCCGCCGATGGCGTAGGTCTCCGCCGTGACGGACGCCGGCACGCCGCTCTGCACCGCGAAGGCACCGCCGTAGTAGTAGACGGGCAGGCCGAAGGAATCCAGGGCGACCACCTCCAGGTAGTGCTGCCCGGGGGTCAGGGTCGGGGTGCTCACCGAGTTGCCCTCGCTGCCCTCGTAGCAATCGAAGTTCACCCACGCGCCGTCATCCACCCGGGCATCCACGGAGACGACGCCCGCCTGCCCGCAGGTGGGGTACTGGCTGCCCACCTCCGTCGGGAAATGCCAGTTGACGTAGGCGAAGGAGGAGTTCTGCCCGCCGTTCAGCGAGAGGTCGATGTTCACCGACACATCGCCGTCCACCCGGAAGCTGCCGCTGTACGAGTAGCGGGCCACGTTGTTGTAGTCCACGCCCACCGCGCTGAAGGTGTAAACGCCCGGCGCGAAGTCGTGGAGGATGATGCCGTCGAAGCCGTTGGCCTGGCAGGGATACTGGCCACCGTTCTCCAGCAGTTCGCCGTCGATGGTGATGTCGACACCCTCGATGTTGCGCGCTTCATCGCAGCGGGCACCGGCGAAGGTCCACATCAGCCGGACGTCGCCGGGATAGCGGGGGCCGGAGTCTTCGATGACGCAGCCGGAGGAGAAAGCAGCGAGGCAGAGGAATGGGGCGAGCAGTCTCGCGTTCATGGTGGGCATCCGTGTTTCGGGCAGTTTGAGGTCGTCGGCCTGAACAACCCTCCAGACGACCGACCCAGGGAATTATTCAGTCCCGTCCAAAGCAACCGGGCACCGACGGCGGGTTTGACCCACCCGAGCGGTGGATGTTACGCGCTGAACCCCATGATACCCCACCTGCCCCTGGCCTTTGGCGCCATGAACTACGTGGAGATCATCCGCGACGCGTCGTTCATCGAACTCGCGGTGCTCCTGCTCCTCATGTCGGTGTCCGTGGCCTCCTGGGCCCTCATCGCCATGAAGTTCACCCAGTTGTCCCGCGCCCGCTCCCAGTCGCTTACCTTTCTCGACACGTTCTGGAAGGCGTCCCGGCTGGAGGCCATCTACCAGTCCGCCCTGAAGCTGGAGGGCTCGCCGCTGTCGAAGGTTTTCTGCGCGGGCTACGAGGAGCTGAGCAAGCTGGCGCAGACGGGCAAGGAGGGCGGCGCCGAGGACGCGATGAGCGCGAAGCTGGGCGGCATCGAGAACGTGGAGCGCGCGCTCAACCGCGCGGCCACGGCGCAGATCACCGAGCTGGAGAACCGCGTGTCCTTCCTGGGCACGGTGGGCGCCGCTTCCCCGTTCGTGGGCCTGTTCGGCACGGTGATTGGCATCCTGAGCGCTTTCAACCAGATCGCCGAGCAGGGCAACGCGACGCTGGCCACGGTGGCGGCGCCCGTCGGCAACGCGCTGTTCGCCACGGCGGCGGGCCTGTTCGCGGCCATCCCGGCGGTGGTCGCGTACAACTCGTTCGTCAGCCGCATCAAGGTGTTCGACACGGAGATGTCCAACTTCTCCGCGGACTTCCTCAACATCATCAAGCGGCACTTCTTCCGCTAGGCACAAGGGGACACACCCATGGGCATGGGCGGCGGAAAAGGCGGCGGTGGCCGTACCACCATGAGCGAGATCAACGTCACGCCCATGGTGGACGTGATGCTGGTGCTGCTCATCATCTTCATGGTGACGGCGCCCCTCATCCAGCAGGGCGTGAAGGTGAACCTCCCGGAGACCAAGGCCACCCCGGTGGAGGCGACGGAGAAGAAGGTCGTCCTCTCCATCGACGCGGGCAAGAAGGTCTACATCGGGGACGCGGAAGTGCCCCTGGAGGAGCTGGAGACCAAGCTCGCCGCCAACGCCAAGGCGCAGGCGGACAAGGAGGTCTACCTGCATGCGGACCGCGACGTGCCCTACGGCGTGGTGGTGGAGGTGATGGCCGCCGCCCAGCGCGCGGGCATCAAGAATGTGGGGATGATCACGGACCCTTCCACCGGCAACAAGGCGTCCAACCCCGGGAACAAGACGCCCACGGCCGCTGGTGGCAAGGGCAAGCCGAAGGAAGCGAAGCGCTAGCGCATGGATTCCGCGTTGACCCACAGCCTGCTCGTGGCCCGGCCCACGAAGCTGTCGCGCTTCGTCGTCTTCTCCGTGGGCGGCCACCTCGCGGTGCTGGTGGCGGCCATCCTCTACGCGCGCTTCACGGCCACGCCGAAGGTGGACCTGGACACGAAGCCCATCAACGCGTCGCTGGTGCGCCTGGGCAAGCCTCGCGACCCGAAGCTGCTGCCCCGCAAGGAGCAGGCCCAGCCTCCGCCCAAGGAGGTCGCGGCGACTGGCTCTTATACACATCTCC
>NZ_RAVZ01000225.1 GCF_003611635.1 Corallococcus terminator
ACCCCCCTCCCCCTCCAAGGGCTTTCACGCCGGAGGGTCGTCCCGGGGAGCCTCCAAAGTCGTGGGTTCCGGGGCGACCTCCACCGTGGGCGTCCCGTCTGTCGCGGTGTCCGGGGCTGACGCCGGGGCCGTCTTCAGGCGCTCCAGGGTGGTGCGCGCGGCTGCCTGCTCGGCCTCCTTCTTGTTCCGGCCGTTGGCCCGGGCGTACACGACCTCCCCGATGCACACCTCCACCTCGAACACCTTGGAGTGCTCCGGCCCGGACTCCGCCACCACCCGGTAGCGCGGCGACAGCTTCAGCTTCTCGTGGGACATCTCCTGGAGGAGCGTCTTGTAGTCCAGGCGGCCCGCGCCGGAGGCCACCTCCTCCAGCGGCTCACTGAAGCACCGGTCCACCAGCGCCAGCGCCGGCTCCAGGCCGCCGTTCAGGTACACGGCCCCCAGCACCGCCTCCAGCGCGTCCGCGAGGATGGAGTTCTTGTCCCGGCCGCCCGACTGGGACTCGCCCCGGCCCAGGAGCAGCAGCTCGCCCAGGCGCAGGCCGCGCGCCACGCGGGCCAGGCCCTCTTCATGGACGATGCGAGCGCGCATCTTGGTGAGCTCACCCTCGGGCATGCCCGGACAGCGGTCCATGAGCCGGTGGCTCACCGCGAGGTCCACCACGGCGTCGCCCAGGAACTCCAGGCGCTGGTTGTCCTTGAGGTTCTGGTCGCGGTTCTCGTTGGCGTACGTCTTGTGCGTCAGCGCCTCCAGCGCGAGGTCGCGCTTGAGGAACGTCAGGCCCAGGCGGCCTTCCAGCGCCTGCACCCGTTCCACCAGGGTCAATTTCTCCACGAGTGTCTCACTCCTGGGGGGCGTCCGGGCCCACGAGGCGCACGGCCTCGGGAGCGACCTTCAACAGGTCCGCGACCATCCGCACCACGCCCGGGAACTCGTCCAGTTCGAAGCGGCCCGCCCACACCTTGCCCTGCGTGCCCGCCAGCATCCCCCGGAAGGTGCGCCCGGCGATGCGCGCGGCGGCGAAGCGGTAGGCCTTGCCCTCCACCTGGAACTGGGCGAGCAGCTCCAGGCTGCTGCGCGGCGGCACCAGCGCCTGGGCGCCGAACTTCTCCACGATCTCCACGAAGCGCACCGGCCCCGCGCCCGCCGCCACCGGCGTCCGGGCCGTGGGTTCGCCGAAGAGCGCCGCCAGGTAGCCCATCAGCGCCCCGCGCTCGCGGAACTCCGACAGCTCGATGATGTGACCTGCCGCGGTGGGCAGGTCCTCACCGCCGCGCAGGGCCTGCGCGACGCGGAAGTTGCCCTGGCGGTCCGACACCAGCTTCACCGCGAGATGGCCCTCCTTCACCGTCGTGGACAGCTCCAGCGACTGCGGATCCACGTCCGCGGGCAGGCCCAGGAGCTGCAACTCCTCCGAGCGGCGCTGGAGGTGGAAGACGTGGTCGCTGAAGGTGTCCAGCAGCAGCGCCTGCATCTCCTCCGCCGCGTCGATGGCGGACAGCAGGATGGGCGTCATGCCCACCACCGCCGCGGGGGCGATGGGGATGAGCCGGTCGCCCACCACCTGGAAGGTCACCTCGGTGATGAAGTCCTTGGTGATGGGATTCACCAGGGACGCGGCCTCCAGGTCCAGCATCACCTCGATGCCGGAGGGCTCCTCCCGCACCTGGAGTCCCAGCTCCCGTAACCGAGCGGTGTCCATCAGGCCCCTTTGAACGTTTCGCGGGCGATGATGGTGCGCTGGATCTCGCTCGTGCCCTCGCCAATCTCACAGAGCTTGGCGTCGCGCAGGTAGCGCTCCACGGGGAACTCGCGCGTGTAGCCGTAGCCGCCGTGGATCTGCACGGCCTTGTTGCAGCCGCGCATGGCCGCCTCGGAGGCGAACAGCTTCGCCATGGAGGCCTCCTCCGAATACGGCTGACCCGCATCCGCGAGCCGCGCCGCGCGGTGCACCAGCAGGCGCGCCGCCTCCAGCTCCGTCTTCATGTCCGCCATCATCCAGCGCAGGCCCTGGAACTCGCTGATGGGCTGGCCGAACGCGGAGCGGTCCTTCGAGTACGCCACCGACTCCTCCAGCGCCCCGCGAAGCAGGCCCACCGACAGCGCGCCAATGGTGATGCGGCCCTTGTCGAGGATCTTCAGCGTGTCGATGAAGCCCCGGTCCACCTCACCGACAATGGCGTCGTCGCCCAGCTCCACGTTCTCCAGGATGAGCTCCGCCGTGTCCGAGGAGCGCATGCCCAGCTTGCCGTGGATGGCGCGCTGGCTGAAGCCCGGCACGCCCTTCTCCAGCACGAAGGCGGTGATGCCCTTCTGGCGCTTCTCCGGCGACGTGAGCGCGAGCACCACGAACACATCCCCTACCGTGCCCTGGGTGATGAACATCTTGGCGCCGTTGAGCACCCACTTGTCGCCCTTGCGCACGGCGGTGGTGCGCATGCCGGACGCGTCGGAGCCGGATCCCGGCTCGGTGAGGCCCCACGCGCCCAGCCACTCGCCGGTGGCCAGCTTCGGCAGGTAGCGCTGGTGCTGCGCCTTGTTGCCGAAGACGCGCACGTGGCTGGTCCCCAGGCCGTTGTGGCTGGCCACCGTGAGGGCGAGCGAGCCGTCGTAGCGAGCGATCTCCTCCACGGCCACCGCCACGGCGAGCGAGTCCATGGCCGCGCCGCCGTACTCGTCGGAGACGAGCATGCCCAGCACGCCCAGTTGGCCCAGCTCCTTGACCACCTCCATGGGGAACTTCTCGTCCTTGTCCCACTCACGCGCGTACGGCTTCACGCGGCGTTCGCAGAATTCACGGAGGGAGGCCTGGAGGGCGCGGTGGCTGTCGGGAAGTTCGAAGTCCATGGTCGGGCGGGGAATCTAGCTCAGGTGGGGACGACTCAAACGGGATAGACACCGTGCTTCTTTTCGGCACGGGGCTGGAAGCGCTCCGCGTACAGCGAATAACGCTGCAACAGCTCGCCGCGCAGGGAGTCCCCGGGGACCACCGCGTCGATGATGAGCTCGCTGGCCAGCTTGTAGATGTCCACGTCCTCTTTGTACTCGTCGCGCAGCTTCTGGACGTAGGCCGGTCGCTCGGCCTCCGGCAGTTCCTGGATCTTGTTGAAGTAGACGGCGTTCACCGCCGCCTCCGGGCCCATCACGGCGATCATCGCCTGGGGCAGCGCCAGGGTGGCCTCCGGGGCGAAACCGGGGCCGCTCATGGCGTAGAGGCCCGCGCCGTACGCCTTGCGCACCACCACGCAGATGCGCGGCACGCTGGCCTCGGACACCGCGGAGATCATCTTCGCGCCCGCGCGGATGATGCCCGCCCGCTCCACCTTGGTGCCGATCATGAACCCCGGCACGTCCGCCAGGTACAGCAGCGGGATGTTGAACGCGTCGCACAGCCAGATGAACCGGGCCGCCTTGTCCGCGCTGTCCACGAACAGCACGCCGCCCTTGTACTTGGGCTGGTTGGCCACGATGCCCACCGGCTGACCGCCGATGCGCGCGAGCCCCGTGATGAGCTCCTGCGCGAAGAGCTTCTTCACCTCGAACCAGCTGCCCTCGTCGATGAGCTCCGTGATGAGCGCATGCATGTCGAAGGGCTTGTTCTGATCCGGCGGGATGATCTCATCCACGCGCTTGCCGCTGTGCTTCGGGGCCTTCAGCTCCGCGCGCGGCGCGGGCTTCGTGAAGTTCTCCGGGAAGTACGCCAGGTACTGCTTGGCCGCGGCGATGGCCTCCTGCTCCGTCTTCACCAGCACGTCGCCCACGCCGGACACGGAGCAGTGCATCTTCGCGCCGCCCATCTCCTCCAGCGTGACCTTCTCCCCGATGACCATCTCCGCCATGCGCGGGCTGCCCAGGTACATGGACGCGTTGCCATCCACCATGATGACCAGGTCGCAGAACGCGGGGATGTACGCGCCACCGGCGGCGGACGGGCCGAAGAGCAGACAGATCTGCGGCACCACGCCCGACAGGTGCACCTCGTTGTAGAAGATGCGGCCCGCGCCCCGGCGGCCCGGGAACATGTCCACCTGGTCGGTGATGCGCGCGCCCGCGGAGTCCACCAGGTACAGCAGCGGACAGCGCGACGCCTTCGCCGTCTCCTGGATGCGGAGGATCTTCTCCACCGTGCGGGCGCCCCAGCTTCCGGCCTTTACCGTGGAGTCGTTGGCCATGATGGCCACGGTGCGGCCCGCGATGCGCCCGAGGCCCGTGATGACGCCGTCGGAGGGCAGGTCCGCGTCCAGGTTGTTGGCGAGCTTGCCGTCCTCCACGAACGAGTCCGCGTCCACGAGCAAGCGGATGCGCTCGCGGGCGAAGAGCTTGCCGGCTTCGGCGTTCTTCGCGTGGTACTTCGGCGCACCGCCCTTCTCCACCTGGGCGATCGTCTCAAGCAGCTTCTGGTCGTAGGACATGGCCCGGGCCACATACCAAAAACCCCCTGGCCTGGCTGCCTTCTTGCCGTGGGTCCTACCTGACGTGCCGTCCAGCGGACGACGCAAGGGGCCACGGCGAAGCACACCGGGGGCTGGCACCTGGGGCTTCCCTGCCTACCTTGATGTTGCACGAGGGGGGTGCACCCAGGCGGGCCACCCCACCCCGTGATTCATACCGGCCCAGGAGGGACCCATGTTCGGAGTGAGGAAGAAGACGTGGCAGGCGAAGGCTCTGGCCAAGAGCAAGATCTACCGCCAGTTCCTGGCGCACCAACTGCTCAACCAGGTTCCCGAATACGCGGACCTCGCCTCGAAGAAGGCCCGGAAGTCCTGGGACAACTTCGATGCCGACGACGCGCTGCGGTATGTGGGGTTGACGACGTACAAGCCCGTGAGCTCGGGCCTGGGCGGCATTGGCGCGTTCCTGCTGGGCGCCGCCGCGGGCAGCGTCGTGGCGCTGCTGCTGGCGCCGCGTCCTGGCACCGAGCTGCGCACCACCGTCAAGGACAAGGCGATGGGCTACATCAACAAGCAGGGCGTGAACATCGGCGGCGAGAAGACGGCCAGCGCCTAGCGTCCAGGTCCAAGCTCAACGTGATGGGCGATGAGCCCATGCGTCCGAGCGGGCGGCCGTCGTGATGGGTGAGGCACCCGTCACCTCGCGCCGGGCCGCATCGCGAAGCAGGTGTCAGGGGCGGAAGCTTCGCGGGCGACCGCGGGCTTGCCGCCCCTGTCGCTTTCGTGGGGCTCAGCGGCCTTTATAGACAGGAGGACGCTTCTCCGCGAAGGCGCGGAGCCCTTCCAGCCGGTCCTCGGTCTTGAGCACCTCTTCGTACTTCTTGAGCTCCAGCGCGAGCGCTTCGTCCAGCTCCAGGCCCGTGCCCTCGTCGATGGCGTGCTTCGCCGTGGCCACCGCCACGGGTGCGTTCTCCACGACGGCCTCCGCGAGCTGGAAGGCGACCTGGAGCAGGTGCCCTTCGGGGGCCAGCCGGTTGACCAGGCCGATGCTGAAGGCCTCCGCCGCGTTGACGCGCCGGGCGGTGAGGATGAGGTCCTTCGCGCGCCCCGGGCCGATGAGCCGCGCCAGCCGCTGGGTGCCGCCGCCGCCGGGGATGATGCCCAGCTTCACCTCGGTGAGGCCCAGCTCCGTGGCCGGCGAGGCGACGCGCAGGTCGCACGCCAGGGCCAGCTCCGTGCCGCCGCCGAAGGCCGCGCCGTTGATGGCGGCGATGAAGACGCAGTCGCTCTTTTCAATCGAGCGGAAGGCGTTGCGCAGGCCGTCCAGGAAGGCGCGCACCTCGGGCTCCGCCATGCCGGCGCGCTCCTTGAGGTCCGCGCCCGCGCAGAAGGCCTTGTCGCCCGCGCCGGTGATGATGACCGCGCGCACGTCGCGATTGCCGGACACGCGGGCCACGAGCTGGCCCAGTTCCTGGAGCATGGCGCGGCTGATGGCGTTGCGGCGGCTCTCCCCGTCGATGGTCCAGATCTCGATGGCGCCGCGGGCGTCGACCTTGAACTCCGGCATCTTCGCTCCCCGTGTCGGGCCGCATGGGGCGGCCCGCGTGAATGGCGCGCAGCCTGCGACCGGTTCTCCAGTCTGGCAAGCCGTAAACGGATAGGATTTCGCCCATGCCTTCGTGCCCTCCGACGAAACGCCCGTGGCAATGGTCGCCTGGACTGCGCACCGTCCTCGCCCTGCTCGTGCTGGCCCTGCCCCTGGTGGCCCTGGCGCGTGGCGGCGGGGGCGAGCACTACACCTCCGGGCGTGATCGCGGCGGGGGCGGAGGCGGCGATGGCCTGCCCCTCTGGCTGCTCTTCGACCTGGTGCGGATGATCTTCCTGTACCCGAAGGTCACCCTGCCCCTGCTGCTCATCGGCGGCGTGCTGTACTGGCTCTACAAGCGCAACCTGCACCCCACCGCCACCACCCAGCGTGCGTTGGATCAACGCGAGGCGGAGGTGCGCACGCAGGTGTCCGGCCGCGACGTGCAGGGCTGGGTCAACGCGCTGAAGCTCAAGGACCCGTCGTTTGAAATCCAGCCCACGCTGGACAAGGTGCGCTGGCTCTTCCTGGAGCTGCAGAAGTCGTGGTTCCGCCGCGACATGACGCCCGTGCGCCCCTTCCTGTCGGACGCGACGTGGCAGCGCTTCAACGTGCAGCTCCAGCTCATGAAGGCCCAGGGTGTGCGCGACGCGCTGGCGGACATCAACGTGGAGGACGTGCAGCTCATCGGGCTGCACCAGACGAACTGGTACGACAGCATCCACGTGCGCGTGCGCGCCAGCATCCGCGACACGGACGTGCCCGCGGACCAGACGGACGCACAGGCGATGGCCGCCGCCAAGAAGGTCGCGGCGGAGTCCTTCACGGAGGTGTGGACCTTCGTGCGCAAGCCCGGCGCGCAGACGCGCATCGGCGAGGACCTGTTCCAGGGCAAGTGCCCCAACTGCGGCGCCCCGTACAAGGGCGGTGCGTCCAACACCTGTGAGTTCTGCAACGCGGTGGTGAACTCCGGCAACTACGACTGGACGCTCGCGGAGATTACGCAAGGCGTGGAGCACGTGCGCCACCACAAGCAGGTGGACGGCCTGATGCAGGCGCGCGCGGACGACCCGGCGCTGAACCTGGAGATGCTGGAGGACCGCGCGTCGCTGCTGTTCTGGAAGTGGATCGACGCGCAGAGCCGCAACGAGACGCAGCGCCTGTCCAAGGTCGCCAACGCGGAGGTCATCACCCGGCTGTCCTCGGAGCTGGAGGAGCTGGGCAAGCGCGGCCGTCGGCGCGTCTTCCTGGAGTGCGCGGTGGGCGCGGTGGACGTGCGCGCGCTGGAGGTGAACCCGGGGTCGCTCGATGAAGCGCAGGTGGAGATCCGCTGGAGCGCGCGCATGGGCATTGGCCCCGTGAACGAGCGGCCCCCCAGCCTTCCCACCGTGCCGCAGCGCTGGGTCTTCACGCTGGTGCGCCGCCATGGCGCCAAGACGAACACCGACACCGGCATGTCCACGGACCGCTGCCCGCAGTGCAACGCGCCCACCACGAACAGCGGCGCCAACACCTGCGAGTTCTGCGGCACGGTGCTGGGCAACGGCGAGCGGGACTGGGTGCTCGCGTCCGCCCTCCCCTTCGAGTCCTGGAACGTGCGGCAGGATCAGCGCCACTCGGCCGCGTCGGCCCGTCGCCAGCAGGCACGCGAGGAGACGCGTGGCGCCGTGGTGGCCCCCGTCGAAGGCGACCGGGTGATGACGGACCAGAAGGAGCGCGAGCGGCTGCTCTACATGATGGCCTCCATCGCCGCCGCCGACGGCGAGGTCTCCAACGCCGAGCGCCGCCTGCTCAAGCTGTGCGCGGAGCGCTGGAGCGTGTCCTGGGCCAACGTGGAGATGGCGCTCAACGCCGGGCCCCAGCTCTTCGAGCGACTGGTGCCTCGCGGCAGTCCGGAGGCGGAGGTGTTCCTGCGCCACATCGTGGAGATGGCGCTGGTGGACGGCCGCATCGACCGCAAGGAGCGCAAGATGCTGGAGATCGCCGCCCAGCACCTGGGCCTGGAGTCCCGGCTGCCGGCGATGCTGGGAGACCACTAGGTTGGCGATGAAGATCGCCGCCCGGCACCTGGGCGGCGGTCGGCGCTGCTGGGGGGCCACCTGGAAACGCGGTCCCCCGTTGAATCAGGTCTGCGCGCGGCGGGAGGACTTCTTCTCCCGTTCGCCCAGCGCGGCCTGGAGGTACTTGCCCGCGAGCTTCCGCCCAATCAGCTCCTGGGCGATCTCCCCGGCCTCCACCAGCTTGTCCAGGTCGATGCCGGTGTCCACGCCCATGCCGTGCAGCATGAACACCGCGTCCTCGGAGGCCAGGTTGCCCGCGGCGCCCGGGGCGTAGGGACAGCCGCCCAGCCCACCGATGCTCGTGTCGAACGTGGTGACGCCCGCGGACAGGCCCACGAGCGCGTTCGCCAGCGCGGTGCCTCGCGTGTCGTGCAGGTGCAGGGCCAGGGTGTCCACGGGCATGTGCTGCAACAGCGCGCCCAGGATGTCCTCCGTCTGCCGGGGTGTGCCCACGCCAATCGTGTCGCCCAGGCTGAGCTGGTAGATGCCCGCGTCCACGAGCTGGCGGCAGATGTCCACCACGCGCTCCACCGGGACGTGGCCCTCGTAGGGGCAGCCCCACACGGTGGACAGGTAACCGCGCACGCGCATGCCGCCCTTGCGGGCCGCGGCGGTGACTTCCTTCGCGCCAGCCAGGGCCTCCGCGATGGTCTTGTTGATGTTCTTCTTGGAGTGGGCCTCCGACGCGGAGATGAACACCGCGGCCTCCTCCAGGCCCGCCGCCTGCGCGCGCTCCAGGCCCTTGAGGTTGGGCACCAGCGCGGAGAAGACGACGCCCGGACGGCGGCCCACCTGCTTGAGCAATTCCTCCGCGTCCGCGAGCTGGGGGATCCACTTGGGTGACACGAACGAGGTCACCTCGATGCGCTTCTCCCCCGCCGCGACCAGGGCGTTGATGAGCCTCGCCTTGTCCCGGGTGGGCAGCGTCCTCAGTTCGTTCTGGAGGCCGTCGCGGGGACCGACCTCATACACGTCGACCTTCCGGGGCAGATGCCCCAACAGGCCGACCCGCGTTCGCGCTGGTTCTTTCGGATCCACTTGGACGTGTCCTGGGCGCGGTATGCGGGCCTGCTTCAGCCCTGCCGGAGCCCTGCTCCCACGATGAGGTCGGTCGAGTCGGGTGTCATCGGCCCGGCATCCAGGCCTCCGTGCACCCACGCCATCGAAAAGCCCGTGCTTTCCAACAGCCCCCTGAGTTCCGCAAGAGGATAGTAACGAATGGCGTACGCCGCCCGCAGCACGCGTCCCTCCGGCAACGTCAATTGACGCTGCCCCACATCCCGTCCACGCGTCGCGTCGAAGCGGCTCTCCTCCTCCAGGAGACTCCCATCCGGTAACCGCTGGCTGAAGGCCGCGCCCGGAGATTGCGCCAGCCGCTCCCAGGGCACCGTCTGGAAGACGAGCAATCCCCCGGGCCGCAGCACCCGCGCCACCTCGCGCAGCACCTGCATGTGCTCCGCGTCCGTGAAGGCGAAGAGTGTCGAATACCAGGCGTATGCGCCCCCCAGCGCTCCGGCCTGGAAGGGCAGCGCCCGCAGGTCACCCCGCACCACCGGGAAGCCCGGCCGGCGCAGGCGCAGCGACAGCGGATCCCGCTCCAGCCCCACCACCCGCCCGGCCAGGGCCCCTGACGCGTTGAGCCGCGCCGCGTGCCGGCCGTGGCCACAGCCCAGGTCCACCACCGGCCCCTCCACGTCCGCGAACGCCCGGGCCAGGTACTCCGCTTCCCGGGCCGTCACCTCCTCGGAGAGGAACGGCAGCGTGCTGCGCAGGTACAGCTCCCCGAAGAAGTCGTCGGACACTGAAAGCTCAGCGCTTCGCCGCCGCAAGCGCCGGGAGCTTCGCCCGCAGCCTTCGCGCGGCCTCGTCGAGCACCCCTTCCGTCTTGCAGAAGGCGAAGCGCGCGAAGCGCTGGCCCAGGTGCCGGTGCTCCGGTCCGTAGAAGACGCTGGGGGGAATGGCCGCCACGCCCACCTGCGTCACCAGGTGCCGGCAGAAGGCCACGTCGTCCTCGAAGCCGTAGCCGGAGATGTCCGCGAGGATGAAGTAGCTGCCTTCGGGCGCGAACGCGGTGAGACCCGCCGCGCGCAGGCCCGTGAGCAGCCGTTCACGCTTCTCCGTGTAGAGCGCCGTCAACTCCTGGAAGTACTCGTCCGGCATCCGCAGCCCGGCGGCCATGGCCACCTGGAACGGGGACGCGGTGGCGAAGGTGACGAACTGGTGCGCGCGCTGCACCGCGTCCCGCAGCGGCGGCGGCGCGATGATCCATCCAATCTTCCACCCGGTGAGGCTGAAGGACTTGCCCGCGCTGCTCACCGTCACCGTGCGGTCCGCGAGCACCGGCACCGTGGCGGCCCGGATGTGGCGCGCGGGGGCGAAGACGATGTGCTCATAGACTTCATCCGACAGCACCTTCGCGTCGTGTTCCGCGCAGAGGTTGCCCAGGAACTCCAGCTCCTCGAGGGTGAAGACCTTGCCCGTGGGGTTGTGGGGCGTGTTGAGGATGAGCAGCCGCGTGCGCGGGCCGAAGGCCGCCTTCACCTCGTCCCGGTCGAACCACCACGCGGTGTGCTCCGCGTCCGGCGGGCGCAGGGGCACGTAGCGCGGCGTGGCGCCGACGAAGGCGATGCTCGCGTCGTAGGAGTCGTAGAACGGTTCGAAGACCACGACCTCGTCGCCCGGATCCACGAGCCCCAGGAGGACATCGAGGATGGCCTCCGTCGCGCCGCTGGTGACGGACACCATGGTGTCCGGATCCACGCGGTGGCCGTAGAAGCGCTCCGAGTGCTCCGCGATGGCGTCGCGCAGCACCTTGGCACCCACGCCGGGGGCGTACTGGTTGATGCCGTCCTGGATGGCTTCCCACGCGGCCAACTTGACGTCGTCCGGCCCGTCGAAGTCGGGGAACCCCTGCCCCAGGTTCACCGCCTGGTGCTTCAGCGCCAGCGCGCTGAACTCGGAGAAGACGGTGGTGCCGAAGCGGGCAACGCGCTGCGAAAGGACGGGCCGGGGGGACATGGGGCGGGCCTCAAAAGAAGGGCGCCAGCGCACGTCCTCCCCGACCGCGGGGCAACCGGCTGGCGGTTCAGGGCCTGACGATAGCGTCCACGGGCACGGAGCGCGCGTTCTGTTCCACCGCGCGCTGCCGGGCGGCCCGGGACAGCGCCAGGGCCAGCCCCGTCACCACCAGCACCAGCGGCACCGCGCACACCAGGTCGATGGTGTAGTGGAAGCGCCCCGACAGCGTCGCGAAGATGAGGCCCAGCCCGGGGAACAACATCACCCAGAAGAAGCGCCGTGCGAACCGGAACGCGTAGAAGAGCACCACCAGCGCCACCCCGGTGTGCCCGGACGGGAAGCAGTCCCGGGTGTACACCGGCCCGCGCATCATCGATTCCAACAGCGGCGTGAGCACCCACCCCCGCAGCCCGCCGTCGAACGCACCAACGAGGAAGTAGCGCGGGCCCACCGCGGGCACCAGCGAGTACGCCGCGTAGTTGAAGCTCAGGAGCAAGCCCAGGCCCAGCAGGTATTCGTTGAAGCCCGGTGAGGGCCCCCGGGCTCGCGCGTACAGGAAGACGCCCAGCAGCAGCGGCCAGATGAAGTGGCCGTAGTAGCAGAGCATCAGCACGTCGTTGGCCCACGGCGGCACCACGTGAGACAGCGACACCGCCGCCTGGAAGCCGAAGAGCCGCTCGTCCACCGCGATGAGCTGGGCGTCCTTCACCACCGGGTTCATCCAGTCGACGATGGGCCCCAGCCACCCGTGTGTCAGGGCCGACACGGGCAGCAGCCAGAAGTCCGCCGCCACGGCGATGAGCGGCTGGCGCGGAAAGCGCGCCTCCAACAGGCGCAAAAGCGGCACGCCCAGCGCCATCAACCCGAACAGGCAGGCGCTGCGCAGGGAGTGCGGCGCCCAACGGGCCGGCCCCACGCACACCAGGGCCGCCACCGAGCAGGCGGCCATCAGGACGATGTCCACTTGGCGGAAGCGCACGAGCGCCTCCTCCGATGGATACCGGTGCCGAACCTGGGGCCGCACGCGCCCCTCGCTGAAAGACCAGATGTTCACGCGGATTTGCGCTCCCCCGGCGATTCGGCCGACAGCTCGCCGGCTCCCCCGAGATTGAGGCTCCGCACCATTGCCCCTGCTTCGGGCACCACCGCGGACCGCCGCCCCTTCCACCGCTCCAGCAGCGCCAGCATGGCCGGGAAGAACACCGTCGTCCCCAGGAAGGTGGACACGACCCCCAGCAGCGCAATCTGCCCGATGCTCCGCAAGCCCTGGTGGTTGGCCACCAGCAGCGCTCCGTAGCCCGCCGCGTTGGACAGGGTGGCCACCACCGCCGCGAAGCCGGTGTTGCGCACCACGCGGCCCAGCGACCCGGGGCCCTCTTCCTCGTACCGGTGGAACAGGTGCACCGAGTTGTCCACCGCGATGGCCAGCAGGTTGGGCAGCACCACCGCGTTGATGAAGTTGAGCTGCACGTCGAAGAGGTACATCCCCCCCGCGAGGCAGGTCATCCCCAGGAACAGCGGGCCCGCCACCAGCAGCGCCTTCTTGAAGCTGCGCAGGCTGATCAGGATGACCCCGAACACGACCGCCGCCGCCGCCCAGAGGATGAACGGACCATCCCCCTGGACCAGGGCGAAGATGCGCGCCGCGATGCGGTTGCTGTCCAGCACCGCCAGGTCGACGCCGTTCTCCTTCGCCCCCGCGATCACCTCGTTCAACTGCGCCGCCCAGCGGTTCAGGTCCTGCGTGTCGTAGTTGGACACCGACGGGAACAGCAGCAGGAACATGCCCTTGCCATCCAGCGCCTCGAAGCGGCGGCGCGCCTCTGGCGGCACCTGATCCAGGCCGTAGGGCTTCGCGTCCACCATGTCCCGGAACTCCCGCACCCGGGCGTCGGCCTGCGCGGACTTCGGCAGTCCGTCCAGGAGCGCGCGGATGCGGCCCAGCTCCGCCGCGTGGCCCTCCACGTCCGAAGGCACCAGGTCGCTCAGGGACGCGGTGCGCAGGAACACGGAGTCCGCGCCGTTCTTCGCCTTCACCTGGGCGATGACGGCCTCCACCTGCCGCACCTGCTCCAGCGAATCCACCGCGAGGATGGCCGGGTTGAGCGGCGCGCCAATCTGCTCCGTGATGTGATCATCCAGCCGCGACGCCGGCGAATCACCCTTCAGGTTGCGCAGGTTCGTTTCGAAGCCCAACTGGGGCGCGATCCGCACCGAGTACGCGGCGAAGCCCACCACCAGCAGCGCGATGGCGGTGATGAGCCCCGTGGGCCAGCGGCGCCACTCCTTCTGGGGAACAGCCGGCGCGGCGGGAGTCGCGGCCACGAACGCCTCGGCCTGCACCGACTCCTTGCGGAAGGGGCGGATGCGCTCCGCGATGGCGAGCAGCGACGGGCCCAGCGCGTACGCAGACAGCACCGCCATCAGCACGCCAATGCCCGCGAGCAGGCCGAACTGCTGGAACGCGTGGAACTGCGCCAGCATCAGCACGAAGAACGCCGCCGCGTTGGTGAAGGCGGACGTGATGGCGCCGCTGAAGGTGCCTCGCACCGTGGCCGCCAGCGCCTCGCGCACCCCGTGCCGCTCCCGCTCCTCCCAGTAGCGCATCGCCAGGTGCACACCGTATTCGATGCCCAGGCCGATGAGGATGGCGACGAGGAAGCCCGTGACGATGTTGAGGTGCCCGATGGCGCCCTGCGCGAACGCGAACGTCAGCACCAGCCCCACCACCACCGGCACGCCCACCACCGCCAGCGCCGACACGCGCCGCGTCGCCAGCAGGATGAGCCCCACGGCGATGAGCGCGGACAACAGGCCCGCGTTCGACAGGTCGCGGCGCATCACCGCATCCTCTTCGATGCGGTTCTGGAAGTTGCCCGTCGCCTCCAGCGTCACGCCCGGGGCCTGCTCCGCCGCGAGCTGGCGGCCGGTCTCCAGCGCCTTGGCCACGAAGCGCCGGGCGAAGTCCAGGTCTCCCGCCGTCCCCGACGGCTTGATCATCAGGTAGACCTCCGAGCCGTCCTTGCTGGCCAGCGTCTCCGGCACCGCCGTATCCGGCGTGTGCTTGCGGGCGATCTCCTCGAAGGTCGGCGGCGCTTCCTCCGCGTCCAGGTCCACGAACAGCGGGCTTGCGCGCTCCTTCTCGTAGCGGACGCGCGCCTCCAGATCCTTGCGCAGCGCGGACACCTGCTCCGTGGGCAACAGCAGCAGGCCGTGGCGGCGGAAGAAGCCCACGTCGTAGTGGTGCTCGACGTAGCGGACCTCCGGCAGGGCCTCCAGACGCTTCTGAAGTTCAGCGGCGTAGGTTTTCAGGGCCTGCGGTGTTCCACCCTTCGCCATGATGACGAGGTACCCGTCACCACCCGCCTTCTCTGACACGCGTGTCAGATCCCGGACCTCCGGAGCCCCCTCCGGCAGCAGCTCCACGAAGGACCCGCGGAACTCCAACCGCGACGCGAAGAAGCCCGCGGCGACCGTCACCAGGGCAACAGCGAGCAGCACGTGCCAGGGCCGCGACATCGCCGCCCCGATGAAACCGTCGAACCACCGCTGTCGTCGCGTCTGGGACACCGTCTGCTCCTCTGATGCGTGCCGGCGAAGCAAGAAACCGGCCACAAGCAAGGCCACCAAAACAGCCGGCCCCTCGGAACCCATTCCCGGTGTGTACCCGTGTGTGCTCCAAGTGCAGGAACATTCACTGGCGAACAGGCGACCGGAGGCGCGGCGTGCCACCGAAGAGGCCTTACTGTCAAGGCGCGGTCTGACACAGATGCCCCACGCGGCGTGCGAGGGAACCGTCCCTGCCTTGACAGTGTGGATTTCCCTCTTTATTCACCCCCACGCGTCGTCCCCAGGGTGGTCACGCGCGCCGGGCGGTCCGAAAACGGAGCGAGCCCTGCAGATGGAGAGCGGCTCGGATCACCCCCCGATGCGTAAGAAAGACCACCATGAGCGACGTGTTCGACAAGTGCCGTACCTGGAAGGACTACCGCATCGCCAAGGCCACCGGCCTGTATCCGTACTTCCGGGCGATCGAAGCGTCACACGGCTCCACGGAGGTGGAGATCGAAGGTCGCCGGGTCATCATGGTGGGCTCGAACAACTACCTGGGCCTGGCCGCGGATCCGCGCGTCAAGGAAGCGGCCATCAAGGCCACGGAGAAGTTCGGCACCACGTGCTCCGGGTCTCGCCTGCTCAACGGCACGCTCGCGCTGCATGAGGAGCTGGAGGCGCGGCTGGCGAAGTTCCTCAACCGCGAGTCGGCCATCGTCATCTCCACCGGCTTCCAGACGAACCTGGCGCTCGCGTCCATCCTCGGCCGCCACGACATCGTCTTCAGCGACCGCCAGAACCACGCCTCGCTGGTGGACGGCGTGCGCCTGTCGTTCGCGACGGAGCGCAAGTTCCGCCACAACGACATGGAGCACCTGGAGCAGCTCCTGGCCGCGGCGGAGCCGGGCGCCGGGAAGATCATCGTGACGGACGGCGTGTTCTCCATGGAGGGCGACGTCTGCAACCTGCCCCGCATCGTGGAGCTGTCCAAGCAGTACAACGCCCGCGTGATGACGGATGATGCGCACGCGATGGGTGTCCTGGGCGAGCTGGGCCGCGGCACCTCCGAATACTTCGGCCTGGAGAAGGACGTCGACCTCGTCATGGGGACGTTCTCCAAGAGCTTCGCGTCGCTGGGCGGCGTGCTCGCGGGTCCGTTCGATGTCATCAACTACATCCGCCACAAGGCCCGTTCGGTCATCTTCTCCGCGTCCATGACGCCCGCGTCCATCGCGGCGGCGCTCAAGGCGACGGAGATCATCGAGGCGGAGCCGGAGCGCCGCGCGCGCCTGCTGGACATCGCGGAGAAGATGCACAACGGCTTCCGCGCCATGGGCTTCGACACGGGCGTGTCGGTGACGCCGGTGGTGCCGGTGCACATTGGCGATCAGGTGAAGTGCTTCCGCTTCTGGCGCGCGCTGCACGAGGCGGGCGTGTTCGCGAACCCCGTGATTCCCCCGGCGGTGGAGGCGGGCCACGCGCTCATCCGCACCAGCTACATGGCCACGCACACGGATGCGCAGTTGGATCAGGTGCTGGACACCTTCGAGAAGATCGGCCGCAAGCTGAACGTCATCCCGGAGACGCGCCCCACCGTGTACGAGCCGGTGCAGATCGCCCGGCCGGGCGCGGGCGTGCGCGGCAACAAGGCGAGCGAGACGTGGGCCGCGGGCTCCGCCGGCCTGCTCGCGGACAAGGGCTTCTCGCTGGAGCAGTTGTCGCGCATGTCGTCGCGCGAGATGGCGGGCAAGTTCTTCGACGCGGTGGAGCAGCTCACCTGGCGCGCGGCGAACCTCCAGCCGGAGGACCTGCGCCGGTTGGGCGGCGCGCCCAAGAAGCTCTGGGAGAAGCGCAGCGAATTGGGGGGCCTCCTGTTGGAGAAGGGCGCCCACCTGTTCATGCGCAATGGCGACGGTTCCTCCGACGGCAACCAGGCCGAAAGGAACTGAGCCTCCCTCATGGCCCACCCCGCCGAGCACGACGT
>NZ_RAVZ01000226.1 GCF_003611635.1 Corallococcus terminator
ATGGGGGGCATTTGTGGCCAGGAGGGTGTCAAACGGACGGGATCCTGTCCAACGCGAGCGCCCGACGGCCCGGCCCGGGGGCTCGGGAACCCGGCGGGGGGAAGGACACTCCCCGCCGTCGAGGTTCCAGCACCTGCGTTGCTTCAGCGGGCCTGCGTCGAACCCGTGGGCGCACCCTGGCCCGGGCTCGTCGCCGTCTGTTCGGTCGTGACCGAGCAGCCGCAGCAGCAGCCACCCGAGGTGGAGATGCAGGCCACGCCGGGGCCGCAACTGCAACTGCTTCCATCGTCACCCTTGCACTCCGCGGCGGCCAGGCGCCCCGGGGCTCCCGGATCCGTGCGCTGCACGGACTCACCCGGCTGCGTCTTCAGGGTGACCGACTCCTCCGGGGGCTGGGCGTTGTCCTGGGCCTCGGCCACGCCACAGGCCTGGAGTGACACCACAGCGGCCGCGAGCGCGAACAGCTTGAGCATATTTTTCATCTGCGGAGCCTTTCCTGGGTTGTACTGCTTTTGCTGCGCATCCACGATGGTGTTAGGGATTGACTCTGTCAAACACAGACACCTAAGGGGTTTCCCTCCGGGGCGGTCCTCCGTGTGGAGGGCGTGGCGCCAGTCGGGGCCACGTCGTGGGAATGGAATCGAGGGTGCGAAGCAGTGCCTGGACGCGGTGCGAACGGTCGCACGCCAGCCTGCTTCCATCCGGGCCGCGGTCTGATGCTTGTCGCGCGAGGGGCCTTCGGCGACGCTCTCGCGTCCCTTCCTCCGAGGCTCCATGAACGCACTGCGCCCCACGAGTGTCCTCGCCGCGCTGCTGTTGCTGTCCCCTGGTTGCACCTCCTCGCGCCCGCCGGTCCAGACCGCGTCCACGGCCGCGCCGGCCGCCACGCCCGCGCAGGTGGCGCTGCGCGCCTTCGTGGACGCGCACCTGGAAGAGCACTTCCGTCGCTCGCCGATGTCCGCCACGTCCGCGGGCCTCCACGCCCATGACGGCGAGCTGCGAGGCTTCCGGCCCGAGGAGCGGGCGTCCAACCTGGCGTACCTGAAGGAGCGGCTCGCGGCGCTGCCCACGGCGGTGGACCGTGCCGCGCTGCCGCCGGAGGACCGGGCCGACTACGACATCCTGGAGAACCACTTCCGGGCGCGCATCCTGGAGCTGGAGACGGTGCGCTCGTGGGAGCGCAACCCGAACACCTACCTGGGCTTCGCGTCGGGGTCCGTGTTCCAGCTCATCAACCGCGACTTCGCGCCGCTGGAGGACCGGATGCGCTCGGCGGTGAAGCGCATGGCGGTGGTGCCGGAGGTCTTCGCGGCGGCGCCAGCCAGCCTCCAGAACCCGCCGAAGCTGTGGACGCAGATCGCCCTGGAGCAGGTGAAGGGCACGCGCGCTCTCTACGCGCAGACGCTGCCGCAAGCCTTCGCGCCGGTGAAGGACGCCGCGCTCCAGGCGGCCTTCCAGAAGGAGCAGGCGCGCTGCCTGGAGGCCATCGACGGGTACATCCGCTTCCTGAAGGACGACCTGCTGCCCCGCTCGAACGGGGACTTCGCCATCGGTGAGGAGACGTACCGCAAGAAGCTCCAGTACGAGGAGGGCGTCACCGAAAGCATCGACTCGCTGCTGGCCTGGGGTCGCTCGGAGATGAAGCGCACGCAGGAGGAGTTCCGCGCGGTGGCGGCGCGCATCGCGCCGGGCAGGGCGCCCATGGACGTGTACCGCGAGCTGGGCCAGGAGCACCCGGCCCCGGCGGAGCTGGTGGCCACGACGACGGCGACGCTGGAGGGCATCCGCCAGTTCCTCATCGACCACCGCATCATCACCGTGCCCAGCGAGGTCCGCGCGAAGGTGGCGGAGACGCCGGCCTTCAACCGCGCGCTGTCCTTCGCGAGCATGAGCACGGCGGGCCCGTTCGAGACGAAGGCGACGGAGGCGTACTACTACGTGACGCCGCCGGACCCGGCGTGGAGCGCGGAGCAGACCGGGCAGCACATGAGCTTCTACAATCGCTACGCGCTGCCCCTCGTCTCCATCCATGAGGCGTACCCGGGGCACTACGTGCAGTTCCTGTGGACCCACCGCATCCAGTCCAAGGTGCGCAGGCTGTTCGGCTCCGGCTCCTTCAGCGAGGGCTGGGGCCTGTACACCGAGCAGATGATGCTGGACGAAGGCTACGGCGGCACGGGGCCGGAGGCGGACCGGCTGCGGTTGAACCAGTTGGCGCTCTACCTCCAGCGGCTGGCGCGCTACGTGGCGGGCCTGTCACTGCACACGCGGGGGATGACGTACGACCAGGCGGTGCGCCTCTTCGAGGAGGAGGCGTACATGACGCGCATCAACGCGGAGCGCGAGGCGCGCCGTGGCACGTCGGACCCGACGTACCTCGTCTACGCACTGGGCAAGAAGATGCTGATGGAGCTGCGCGAGGAGGCGAAGGTGAAGTGGGGCAGGGACTTCACCCTCCAGCGCTTCCACGACGCCGTGGTCTCCCATGGCTACCCGCCCGTGCCCATCGTCCGACAACTGCTGCTCGGCGAGGACGCGGCGCCTCCCGCGTCCCACTGAGCGCCTGCGCGAGGAGGGATCCGGGGAGGGGGGGCCGCGGATCCCGTCAGCGAAAAAGCCAGACCGTTTGAATGAGCTGCCTTTCCCCGCGTCAAGGGGGCCGGGACTCAGCTCCGGACGTGGCCGGCGGACCGTTGCCAGTCCCTTTCAACCCCGAAAGAGACACCTCCATGAAGCGCAACCCGAAGTGTGCCCTGGTCCTGACCGGGCTCATGGCCATCCTTGCCAGCGGCTCCGCGTGGGCCCAGTCCTCTCCCGTCGTGGGCACGGAGCCCCGTGGCAGCGCGCCACCCCCGCCCTCGGGCCTCAAGGTGACCTGCATCTCGGACCCCAACACCACACAGTCCAGCACCACGTGCCCGGTCCTGCTGTTCAACGGCTTCACCTACTGGGCCTACAGTTACTCCGACAATCGCCTGGGGATGGCGGTGATTGCCTTTGACGACGCAGGCAATCAGGCCAAGCGCTGGGACCTGACCGGAGCGCGGTATGTCTGGCAGATCAGCACGGATGCCGCGACCCGGCGGGTCACCTTCACCGGGCAGGCCAGTCGCACCATCAGCACCTCGTGGGATGAGCTCTACGTCGCGCCCCCCTCCCAGGGGAAGTGGGTGCTGGGGCGCGTGGAAAACCACACCGACCAGCATCTGATGTTCGCCTTCCACGTCCCGAAGTTCGGCGCGACCACCACCGACTCCCTGAGGGAGATGACGATGGCGGCCATCCTCATCAATGACCATGGCGTCCTGGGCGTGGAGCCCCGGGGCTCCCTCCCGGGCTGCACCAATCCCGTCTGGCGCGCGGAAATCCGTTTCAACAACCAGGCCTGGGACTTCTACTACCATGAAGGCACTCGCCTGGATGTCTCCATCACGCCCGACCGGCAGTTCACCTTCACCCCGGGCCCTGGCGGCCAGGTGGTGCCGTCCGGTGAACCCGTCACGTGCCAGATTCCGCGAGTGGCCCCATGAATCGATTCCTCCTGTTCATGGCCACGGTGGTCACGCTGGTCTCGGTCCCCACCATCGCCTCGGCCAGGTCCTGCGGCGCGGAGGGCCAGGAACCCTGCGGTGGCCAATGCGAGTACGACTACGTCTTCTGCCCCCTCTGCATTCCCTACTGCAAAAGCAGGATCTACACCTGCAACGAGGGATTGGACGTCGTCCAGGTGTCCTACTACACGGATGGACTGTTCACAGACTACAAGGTCTGTCAGAAGCCACCGGCGCCTTCGGTCAAGCCCGTCTCGGTGGATCAAGCCATCAAGGCGGGGTGCAGGACGGCGGCGGAGAACACCGCCACCGTCAACGACGCCCTCAGCCGGACGACCCTGGGAACCAAGACGCGCGAAAAGCTCAGTGCCTTCAGCAAGGGTGACGGCTGGGCCACGCGTCAGTACGTCACCGACCCGGAAACCCGGGGCTACCGCGCGGCGACCATCCGCAACGAGGAGGCCGCCCTCATGGCGGGCAGGCTGACCACCAAGGCGGAGCGCTTTTCGAGTGGGCTGTCGGGCCCCGAGCTGACGGAATTCTGGCAGGCCAACGGCCCTCAACTGGCCGCCAATCAGCAGGACAACCTGAGCCTGGCCCTTCAGATGCTGTCCACGTCGAGCAGCGACGAGCCCCGCAGTCAGTCCACCTCGGTCGCGCTCAGCTTCGATGTCGCCAGCGGCTTTGGAAACGTCATCTACCACTTCCGACTCAATCCCCAGTCGCCCGTACTCGGGATGAGCCAGTGCAAGACGACAGGCGAGGTGCAGATCCAACCGCCCGGAGGGACACCCATTCGCGACCTGCGGCGCTACGACCGGACCAAGAAGTACTGGGAGAAATACAAGGCAGGGGTCTGGTACAGGATGGACAAGGATGAGTTGTAGCGCCTGAGCTGTGTTCGCGCGCCGGTGGAGGCCTGTCACCGGCGCGCGAAGGCGCGACCGTGGGGCAGGGCTACTTCACGCCCTGCTGCTTCTTGCTCTTCTCCACCAGCTCCGCGGCCTTGGCGGCGATGTTGTCGAACTGGGCGCGGTACACGTCCGAGTGGCTCTTGCCCGTCTTGGCATCCGGCACGTTCTGGCGCTTCCAGTAGCTGTCGAAGCTGGGGTCCGCCCCCTCCAGACGCTTGCCGAACCGGTCCATCTCCTTGGGCCAGCCCTGGCCCTGGATGCCGTCCTTCATCACCTC
The DNA here is from genome assembly GCF_003611635.1 of Corallococcus terminator. Taxonomy (GTDB): domain Bacteria; phylum Myxococcota; class Myxococcia; order Myxococcales; family Myxococcaceae; genus Corallococcus; species Corallococcus terminator. Next base: position 4,743 of record NZ_RAVZ01000226.1, read on the forward strand.
ATGGTGACGCTGGATGCCGTTGAATTCGATGCGCTCCATGCTCTTGGCGAAGTTCTCCCGCCGGGCGTTCAGGTCCCCGCCGACGACGTTCTTCCCCAGGGCCGCGTTGACCTCGGACTGGAAGGCGTCACCCGTCACCTTGCTGAACTTCTTCTGCTGGGCGACGTTGGTCAGCTCGAAGGCCATGACGCTGGCGCGCTTGGGGCCCGTGAGGTCCGGCTTCAACCCGACCTGCCCCTTCCCCGAATAGAACATGCCGCCCTGGACCTGGTCCTTCGTGATGACGTTGACGGGCTTGTCCTGGGCCGCGGCCGCGTCATCCGCCAACTGCTTGTACTTGGGATTCTTCAGCATCTCCTCGTGCGCCATCTTGTCGTACACGGCATGCATCGAGGGGTCCGTGGGCGGCCGCTGCACGGTGGGCTGAGGCCCGGTGGCGGGGCCCTCGGTGCGCTGCTTCTTCTTCGCGGGCCCTTCCTGGGCGGGGCCGGTGGAGGACGGGGTGATGGCGTCGTGCTTTCGCTTCGGTGGAAGCGAAGGACCCGAACCGGCTCTGGAGATGCTCTTGGGCATGGGGGGCTTCTGGGGTTTGCGTGGAAGAGGGGGCCCCAGGATAGCGCTCCGCTGGGAAGAACGCCCGGTGCAGTGCGCTTGGGAATGATGCAATCGAGCTGGAATGACATTGGGAAGACACAGCATTGTGGGGTGCTCGGGCCGCACGGAAATCATAGGGTGGGCGCGTCTGCCTCCCTCCCAGAAGGTTCTTCCCGTGCGGCTCAAGCCCTCCCTCTGCTTCGTGGTGTTCCTCGTCGTGTCGGGGGCCGCACCGACGCCCGCCGCGCTCAGCGCCGCCGCCCAGGTGCCCGCCACATCCCCGCTGGGACCCCTCTCGCCCACCACCGGTCTGGTGCTGCGGGACGACGTGGTGCGCGCCCTCATCCATGAGAGCTCGGGCGACCGCATCCACGACGGCGTGCAGCGGCTCTCGCTCCTCGCCCGGGACACCCAGGACGGCTACGCCGAGGCGGCCAGTTGGACGAAGGCCGCCGCCGAGGCCGTGGGACTCCAGGACGTGCGCCTGGAGGCGATGAAGGACGGCCCCCAGTGGCGCGCCACACGGGGCGAGCTGTGGGTGGCCGGTCCCCACCGCTACCGGGTGACGTCCTGGGCCGACCTGCCCATGGCCCTGGCGACGGGCAGTGGCAGCTTCGAAGGCACGGGCCTGGAACTGGTCGACGTGGGCACGGGCACCCAGGACGCGGAGTACGCAGGCAAGGACCTGAAGGGCAGGGTGGCGCTCACTCGGGGCCACCCCTCGGCCACCCTGCGCACCGCCGTGGCGAAGCTTGGCGCCGTGGGCGTGGTGTCGTCCTACTCGACGCCGCCCTGGAACGCCCCCCACCGCATGGACGGCGACTTCCCGGATCAGGTGGGCTGGGCCGCCGTCCCGCAGGGGCCGCTGCCGCAGGGCACGCACGCGCCCTTCCTGTTCATGGTGTCGGACCGGCAGGGGCGTGAGCTGCGCGCCCAGCTCCAGTCAGGCCCGGTGAAGGTGGACGTGAGCGTCGCCACGCAGGCGCCCACGGGACACCTCAGCATCGTCAGTGGCGTCATCCCTGGCACCCGCGCGGGCGAGGAGGTCGTCCTCACCGCGCACCTGGACCACTACAAGCCCGGGGCCAACGACAACGCCTCGGGGGCGGCCACCCTGCTGGAGCTGGTGCGCACCTACACCACGCTCATCCGCCAGGGCGTGCTGCCGCCTCCGGTGCGCACCCTGCGCGTGCTGTGGCTGCCGGAGTTCGAGGGCACCCGCGAATGGTTCTCCGTCCACGGTGCGGATCCGGTGCGGCGCGTGGCCCACTTCAACTTCGACATGCTCGGCGCCAGTCTGACCCGCGCCCACTCGCGCTTCTCGGTGTCCTACACCCCGGACTGGAATGGCAGCTTCGTGAACGCCGTGTCCGAGTCCACGGTGGCCTTCATGAACCGCTTCAACGCGGTGGCGTATCCGTCGCGAAAGGACTTCCGCATCGGCTCGGTCACCGGGTCGCAGGACCCGATGGATGCGCACATGGATCGCTACAGCCGGGGCTCGGATCACCAGCTCTTCAACGACCACGGCATCCCTGGCGTGGCCTTCGCCACGTGGCCGGACGACGGCTACCACACCAGCGGTGACCGGCCGGAGAACGTGGACCCCACCCAGCTTCACCGCGCCGCCTTCGCGGGCCTGGCCTCCATCACCGTCGCCGCCTGGGCCGAAGGCACGGGCGCCCTGGAACTCGCGCGGCTGGTGGCGGTGCACGGCGTGCGGCGCGTCGCGGAGGACGAGTTCCGGGCCCGCCGCGATCTGGCCGCGACGCCCGACGCGCAGTTGTCCGGTGCCGTCCGCCTGGCCCGTGCCGGGGTGCGCGCGGGCTACCAGCGCGAGCGCGAGGCCCTGCGCTCCTGCCTGTCGCTGGGAGCGCCCACCGCGCCGGTGCAGTCCATGGTCCGCACGCTGGAGACCGCGGAGGCCCAGGCCCTGGGGCGGCTGGACGCGGAGGCCAAGGCGCGCGGGGTGTCCCTGAAGGAGCCGGCCCCCAGCGAAGCCGAACGCCGGGCGCGGGCCTACGTTCCGCGTCGCGTGAAGGGCCAGGAGCTGGCCTCGTTCGACGCGCTGGAGCGCCGCGCGGCCCCCGAGGCGAAGTCCCGGGTGGCCGTGGTGCAGGCCGCGATGAACGGGGCCGCCACGGCCCTGCGGGAGCGAGGGGAGAGCGAGCTGCGCTTCTACCAACTGGCCGAAGCGCTCGCGAGCTACGCCGACGGCAAGCGCACCGTGGCGGACATCCGCGACGCGGCCCACGCCGAGTACGGCCACGTCTTCCCCGTGGAGGCGCTCCTGGAGCTCTTTGGGTTGCTGGAGCAGGGCGGCGTCATGGCGCGCGCCCATTGAAGCAGCCCCTGCCGTCCGGGCTTCAGTCCCTTTCCAGGGTGCGGAACACGGCGGGCAATTCCTTGTCACCCAGGCCCGCGCCGAGGGCCCGCCGGTAGTTCTCCAGCAGCTCCCTGGGGAAGCGCGAGCTGATGCGTGCGTCCGTGCTCAACCGGACGATGTGCTCGATGGCCGCGACATGGGTGTTGAGACTGCACTGGTCGCCCGAGAAGTCGTTGTTCTCGATCATGCCCTGCGCGGCGTCGGCGGTGACGGAGATGAGGCCCAGGAAGGAGTTCTTCTGGGCGAAGAACGCCTTCGGATCCAGCCCCTCGGCCTTGCACATCGCCGCGGCGTGGAGCACCGCCAGGGTGCCTCCGTAGTAGGCCTCGAGGATCGCGCAGTCGAGCGTCGCGGCGGAGCCGATCTTCTCGTCGACGTAGACGGAGTTGCTGGCAATCGCACGGAGGGTTTCGTGGTGCCGGTCGAAGACCGCTTTCGACCCGGCGTAGAAGACCGTGGCGTAGTCGGTGGCCACGAAGGCCGGGTACGCGAGGATGGCGGCATCCAGGTAGTCCACGCCATGGGCCCTGGCCCACTCCAGTCCTCCCCGCGCGTCCGCCGGTGAGCCACTGGTGAGCTGGACGAGCGTCGTCCCAGCCAGCGCGGATGCGACGGCCTGCGAAGCGAACAGCTCGGCGCTGGCGGCGTAGTTGGACAGCGAGACGACCACGAGCTCGCGCCCGGCGACAGCCTCGCTCAGGTTCTCGAACGCGAGCGTGCCACCGCCTACGGCCCTGGCCTTGCTGGAGGTCCTGTTCCAGACCGCGACCTCGTGTCCGGCCGCCGCGAACGCTCGCGCGAGGGCGCTTCCCATGAGCCCACTGCCAATCACTGCGATCTTCGTCGGACGGCTGGAAGGCATCTTCAATCTCCGGGGTGATGAGAGGACATGCCGTGTGGCATGTATCATGGTGAATATCAGTTAATCGTGGCTCCCTGGTTTTTACGGGTGAGGTGGCCTAAAAAGGCCGGCTGTCCGCCCAGCCGCTCCCATGCCGGGAGCGTGGGAAAGAACCGCCTCGGGACAAGAGGGAAACGAACATGTTCAAGCGTGCGGCAGTCCTCGTGGTGAGCTGTGGTGCGTTGCTGTCCGGCTGCGGGACCGACCCAGAGGTCGCGAATGGGGAGATCGTCTCCAACCTGATTCAAGCCGGGTTCCCGGCCGAAGGCATCCAGGTCATCGACGGTGCCGTGTACGTCGGGGGCGACGCGCGGGTGAGCCTCGAGGCGTCCCAGGAGATGCTCCAGCAGGGGGAGGGGACCCAGGAGCACTACCGGACGACCAACCTCATCAACACCACCGTCGTGCGGAGGATCTGCATCAACCCCACGGCCGCGTTCAACAGCTACAGCCAACTGAGCCAGGGGCTCGACCTGGCCATCGCCAATTACAACAGCCTGGGGTTGACCTTCACGCTGACGCGGGGGCCGTCCACTGGCTGCAACGCGAACATCACCGCGGGGACCATGACCGGCATCAGTGGCTCCTCGGGTTACCCCTCGGGCGGCAATCCGTATGGCCAAATCAATATCGGCACCGGCCTGCAGAGCTACGGCGTGGACTGGAGCGAGCACGTCATCACCCACCAACTGGGCCACACGATCGGGCTGCGCCACACGGACTTCTTCACCACGTCCGGTTGCGGCAGCGGCGAAGGCAGCGGGGGCGTGGGCGGCATCCTCATCCCCGGGACGCCGACCCTGGACCCGAAGTCGATCATGAACTCCTGCATGCCGGCGACCGTGACCGGCGAGTTCTCCCAATACGATATCATCGCACTGAACTTCCTCTACTAAGGAGTCCGCCATGTCGCTCGACCCATCGACCACCGCCGTGCTGCTGATTGAGTACCAGAACGAGTTCGCCACCGAGGGAGGGGTGCTCCACCCGGCGGTGAAGGGGGTAATGGAGGAGACGCGGATGCTGGAGAACACCCAGGCGCTGGTGAAGGCCGCCCGGACGAAGGGCGTGACGGTGATGCACGCGCCGATCACCTTCGCCGAAGGCTACGGGGAGCTGACGCGGCACCCGTACGGCATCTTGAAGGGCGTGGTGGACGGCAAGGCGTTCGTGAAGGGCAGTTGGGGCGCGCAAATCATCGACGCCCTGGAGCCGCAGAAGGGCGACATCGTCATTGAGGGCAAGCGCGGCCTGGACACCTTCGCCAGCACCAACCTGGACTTCATCCTGCGCAGCAAGGGCATCAAGACGGTGGTGATCGGCGGCTTCCTCACGAACTGCTGTGTGGAGTCGACGATGCGCACCGCGTACGAGAGCGGCTACGACGTCATCACCCTCATCGACTGCACCGCCGCCACCTCGTCGGAAGCGCACCAGAACGCGCTCAAGTACGACTTCCCGATGTTCTCGCGTCCCATGCCGTCCTCGGACGTGCTCGGCATGCTCAAGGCGTAGGCCTGGACGTGCCTCGGAAACCGGAGGCCCGCTGATGCCTGGCGTCAGCGGGCCCCGTCGGTTACAGCTTCTTCGCGACAACGGGGCGATAGAGCATGACCTTCGACTTGTAGCCGTCACTGTCCGCGAGGAGGTTCGTGGTGGACATGATCTCCTGATTCACATGGACCATCTTCTTCTTGGGCTGGAAGCCGCAAAACTCCGCCACCCAGGTCCAGACGGTGTCCTTCGGGGCCAGGGTGCCCTCGAAGACCCCGGCCTTCTCCTCGTAGGCACCGTCAGCGACGATCTTGAGACCCTTGGCGTCATCCAGGGATCCCGGAGTCCCATAGCTGGACACAATCCTCGCAAGGAGTTGTTTTTCGAGGTCCAGGGACCCGACGTCGGCACAGATGGCCATGTCGAAGCCATACAGGCTCTTGGGTCCTCCCACGTTCGAGGTGATCACCGACGAGGGAATCGCATCCATGGTCTTGTCGTGATACTTCTTGAACAGGATGAAGGGCTTCCTGGCGATTCCATCGTATCCCAGCGAGGCGTTGAGCATGATGTTGCTCTCCGGGATGATGTACTGGTGCGATCCCAACACGACCAGGGTCCGAAGCAGGTCCTCGCTCTCCGCCTCATCCTTGAGGGCGTTGTAGGCCATCACGAGGTCCGCGTAGCTGGGCATGTAGCGGGACGTCCCGGTGTACCCGCCCTCTGGAAAAACGATGATCCTCGCGCTGAAGGGAGCAGAGGGGCCGCGGGCCTTCAGGATCTTCTGCAACACCCCTTTCTTGTGTCGCATCGCGGCCTCGTGCTCGGTGGAGGCAATGCCATATTCCTGTTTTGACTTCGGGATGAGCAGGGGAGACGGCAGCGACGGATAGGTCAGCGAGCCATCGTTGGAGCCGAGTTCGACATGCGGAGTGAGCGGGTTATGGCCCGAACCGCCGGTCTGAAGCACGACGATCGGCTCGACCGTCTGAATCGACTCCTGGAGGCCTCGCTCGATGGTCGTCGAAAAGAACCGCTTCGTTGTCGTCACGAGGATGCTGCTGAGCTGCTTCCTGAACATGGTGGCCAACCTTCACGGGCCCTCCGGAGGAAAGGCAGACACGCAGACAGGGGGTGACGGCGGGCAGCACATCCTCCCGTGGACCGGAGCATCGCGGGATACGGAAGGATTCAACGACACGCCCCGGGGAAGGAAGAACCGGCGGGGTGGGACTGCGAGCGCTCTTCCGTCCTGCCACGGAGCGCTCCCGAAAAACCGGAGGCCCAGACGGTGGGCTCGCGGTGACGAGCCCCTTTGAGCATTCATTCCAGGACCCGCCGCCTCTCACCAGGCCTCACTTCTGGCAGCCGGCCGGGTCCCCGGGCACTCGTCTCCGAGGGACCTTTCTCGGCATGCCGGTGCGATACAGCCTGGCGCTCGGGCGACGCGAGCTACTCGGGCGCGCCCTGTTCAATCCACGTGGAGATGAGGTCGATCTCCTCGTCGGGAATGGGCGGGAAGCCCAGGGGCATGCCCAGCACCCCTGGCTGGGATTGCCCGTCCAGCTCACGGTGGCGGGCAATCAGGCTGGCCACCAGCCGGGGCGTGCCATCCTCCATCCGGTCCGGAAGCCCGCGGAACTGGCCGTCCCGCTTGATGCCGCGGAGGATGCCGGCCCGCGTGGCCAGGTCGAGCGAGACGCCTTCGTAGCCAAACCCGCCGGTGTTGCCCGGTCCCTGATCTCCAGGGCGCGTCATGTCGGAGTGACAGTGGAAGCAGAGGTGGCGTGAGAGCTTCTGCGCGACCTCCGGGTAGTGCACCTCGCGCTGGAGCATGCGGGGCCGGTAGGGCGGGCGCGGTTCGCTCGCCACCTCCGGCAGGGGCTCGCGCAGGAAGGTCGCCAGGTCCTCGACCTCCTTCGGGGTGAACGGGAAGGTGGGCATTTCGGTGTCGGGGAGGATGCTGGAGGGATCCACCAGCCAACCGCGCAACTGCGAAAGCGACATGCGGCTGCGCACATGGCGCAGGTCCGGGGCCCGCCTCCGGGCCGAGGGCCCGAGGAACTCCGGCGCGCCGTAGCGCAGGGACTCAAGCGGGGAGTCCCCCCGGTAGTGACAGCTCGCGCAGGCGTTCTTCTCGTAGAGCGCGCGGCCCGCCGCCGCGTCACCTCGCGCGGGTTCTCCGGACTCCTCCCCGGTCACCTGGAAGAAGTCCGCGAGGAGTTCGGCATCCTTCGGACCAATCTTCATCCGGGGCATGGTGGCGCCGTAGAGCGGCCTCACCACGTGCGGCGCCTGGAGCCAGGAGGTGAGCCAGCCGCGCTTGACCCGCTGGCCCAGGGAGCCGAGGTCCGGGGTCCGCACCAGGTGCGTGAGGTGCTCGTTCCACTTCTGGATTTCCGCCTTCTGGTACCAGAGGTCGAGTCGCCCGGCGCTGATGGCCTGGTGGCACGTCACGCAGTTCTCGCTCATGCGCGCGGACGTCGGCTCGATGCCGGGCACCACGTGGCACCGGTTGCACTGGAAGTGCTCCACGGCGTCCCGTGGACTCTCAGGCGCGCGTTGCGTGGGGGCGAGGACCCGCGTCGGCATGCGCAGCGCGAGCACGTCGGCGTCGCGCCAGAGCACGAAGCCTCCTCCGGCCGTGATCGCCAGGATCGCGACACCGGCAAGGGAGGTGAGCGAGAGGGAGCGCAGGGCCATGAGGAAGGCTCCTGGCGCGGCTCATTGATAGGTGTTCGTGAACATGGCGCCGCCCCCGCGGGCGGGCTGAGGAGGCGCTTCGCAGAGGTGCGGAAGGATGTACGTCTCTCGGACCTTTCCCAGCCCCGTCGCCAGCAGCACCGACGTGAGCACCAGGCTCGCGAGCGCCACCCCGCCCCTGTCGCGGAACAGCCGTCTGCCCGGTCCGTGGAAGACCACGGCCTGCAGGCTGAAGAGCACCGCGGGGCTGGCCACCAGCACCAACAGCATGGTGCGGCTCACCGAACACCTGGCGAAGTCCATCGAGCTGAAGTTGAGGAGCGGTCCCCCCGCGGAGACCGTCGCCAGCAGCAGGACGAGCGCGGCGCTGACGAGCAGCAGGAAGGCCTTGCGCAGGCCAGACGCGCTGGCCCGCTCCTCGGCGGTGGTGCCCAGGCCGTTGAAGAGGACCACGCGGTTGAGGAACACCGCGCCCAGGGTCCAGAGGATGAGGTCCACCCAGAAGGACTGGGTGAACTCCCGGGTGCTGGCGTCCATCGAGTTGAAGCAGGCAATCGCACGCAGCGGCGCGAGAACCGAGACGCAGAGCAGCAGGGGGGCGAGGGCGCGGGAAAGCATCTGGCGAGATTAGCAGACACTTCGCCGGGAGTGCGAGTCTGCCCAGCCCCCGAGAGCCGCCTTCTCGGGGCGAGGCAGCCGCGGTGGACCTCGGCGTCCGCAGGCTGGGACGGCCAGGAGCCCTGGGCGAGCCAGGCGGAGCCGCATCCGGACGTCAGACCCGGGTGCTACGTGCAATGGCGGCACCGGGTGGCACGAGCCGTCATGGCGACACTCGAATCACAAGAATTCGTGCCCTCGACACAACTGGAGACTTTTCATGTCCAAGAAGAATGCTGCCATTGCCCTGGGGTTGGCGTTGCTCACCGGAAGCACCAGCGCGTGGGCGGGCTTCCAGCAGAGCACGCCCGTCGTCATCACCCCCGCGAACAACTGTTTTGGGGGAAGCCTTGGAAGCGCCCGCAACAGCGCGGACAACCTGCAGTACCTCCACGTCTCGGTCCAGGCCAGTGTCTCGGGGCTCTACCACGCCTCGGTCTACGTCCGGGACGCGAGTGGAGCCTCTGCATCCTGCACCACGACCGACCTGAAGCTCATCGAGGTCCTGCGGTCGGTCACAACCGATTCCTTCCTCATGGTCTACCACAACGGCGCTGGCGCCTGCTCCACCATTGAAGTGGTGCAAGCGTCCTCCAGCGAGCCCAAGCAGTAGCAACGGGAGGTCGGATCATGGCGATGGCCTCCAGGGTGTTTCTTCTGGCCACGTGGGTGGCTGCCGCCGGGGCGGGGTTGGGTCTGGCCTGGTGGACCGCGCCAGCCCTGCCCTCGGATGAGACGCCGCGACGGCTGGAGCGATTGGAAGGCGAGCTTCGGGCCCTGAGACTGGGCCTGGAGTCCGCGCCCCGTCGGGCGCCGCCTGCTGTCGCGGGCCTGGAGTTGCCATCGCTGCGTGAAGAGCTGCGCCAACTGCTCCGGGAGGAAATCCAGGCCGCGAAGGCCAACGCTCCGGCGACTGCTTCCGGGGAACGGCCGGAGCCCTTGCGGGTGTCCCTGCCCCGGGAGAACCCAGAGGCGTTGGCGAAGATCCAGCAGCTCGTGGACCAGAGCATCGCCGCGAAGCGGTGGGGAGACCCGGAGCGCGGCGAGTTCATCCTCCTGCGGGACCAACTGACGGCGCAGCAACACCGCGACATCCTCTTGAAGCTCTCCGTGGCCATCAACAACCAGCAACTGCGCGTGACCACCCAGGGGCCCCCCTTCTGAGGAAGCCAGAGGCCCGCCGCGGCTCGCCGCCGAGGAGCCCCGGGATGCCGTGCCGCCCCCCGCCGTATCGCGGAGGGCGGCGCCTGGCGTCCTTCGAGGCGGCTCAGTAGGGCTTGTTGCCCTTTTCCATCACGAAGCCGGAAGGGGGCGCGGAGATGCCGTTCACCGTCGTCCCGCCGTTGTGGATGCTGGGGAACATGGGCTGCATGTTCTGCGGGAACCCGAACGTAGGCTTCGTCAGCGCGTCGAGGCGACCGCGCTCCTCCGCCGTGAGCTTCACGTCCACCGCCTTCACGTTGTCCTCAAGCTGCGCGAGCCGCCGCGCGCCGATGATCGTTGAACTCACGCCCGGCTGTGACTGCACCCAGGCCAGCGCCACGCGCGCCGCCGTGCTTTCGTGCGCGCGGGCAATGGCCTCGAGCGCGTCGACGATGGCGTAGGTCCTCTCGTTCAGGTACGGCTCGACGAAAAGCCCCCGGTCCGCCTTCTGCTGTCCTGCGTTCGCGCGCGTGTACTTGCCGCTGAGCACTCCGCTCTTGAGCGGCGACCAGGGCGTGATTCCAAGCCCGTGCTCCAGGGCCATCGGCACGAGCTCCTGCTCGACCGAACGCTCCAGCAGCGAATACTCGATCTGCAAGCCGATGAAGGCCGACCAGCCCCGGAAGCGCGCCGTCACGTTGGCCTCGACGATCTTCCAGGCCGGCGTGTCGGAGACGCCGAGGTAGCGGACCTTTCCAGCCCGGACGAGATCCTCAAGCGCGGCCATCGTCTCATCGATGGGCGTGTGCACGTCCCAATTGTGCAGCCAGTAGAGGTCGATGTAGTCCGTCTGCAGGCGGCGAAGCGAGTTCTCGCAGGCCGACACGATGGACTTGCGGCCGGAGCCGCCTCCGTTCGGGTCCCCCGGATAGAGATTCCCACTGAACTTCGTCGCGATGACCAGCCGCTCTCGCCGGGCCGCGTGGCGACCGACGTGGTCACCGATGATCTTCTCCGAATGGCTCTTCGTGTAGAAGTTCGCGGTGTCGATGAAGTTGCCACCCAGGTCGATGAAGCGGTCCATGATCCGCTGGGATTCCTCCACGCTCGAACCCCAGCCGAGGTCTTCTCCGAACGTCATCGCACCGAGGCACAGCGGGCTCACTCGGAGGCCAGAGCGGCCGAGCGTCACATAGTGGTCGAGAGGCATGGGAACTCCTGGGGCGTGCTAGCGTTGAGGGCCATTTGGTTCAGCCTTGAACCGATTTAATTTTGAACCAATTACCACGCAAGGGAACATGTCGAAGATCGACCCGGCGAAGATCTGGTCGCTGAACTACCGCCTGCTGATGTCGGTGATCTCCAGCGTCGCTTCCGACGTCACCGCGCTGGGGCTGGAGACGAAGGAGTTGTTCGTGCTCACGGAGGTGGAGGAGCACCCGTACCCGGCGGAGCTGGCGGCGACGCTGAGCATGCCCAAGCCGACGGTGACCGTGTACGTGAAGCGCCTGGAAGCGGCGGGCTTCGTGCGCCGTGAGATCGACGCCGCGGACCTGCGGCGCCACCGGCTGCACCTCACGCCCGCTGGACGCAAGGTGATGCAGCGCGGCATCGCGCTGCTCTCGGAGGCGTTCGGCTCGCGGCTCGGCCGCCTGAGCGCGGCGCAGCAGGCGGAGCTCCGGACCCTTCTGGAGAAGCTCAGCTAACGGTGTTCCCCGGCGAGCCCCGCTGGGTGCCATTGCTTGGGACGACGGTCGTGCACCCGCCCTGGCGCGTCGGCTCCTAGTCCTACAGTTGCAGTTTGAATCGCGCCTTTCGTGCGCGGTAGTGGCACTGCATGGCCACAGCTTGGTGGTGGCGTCGCCAGCGACTCCAGGCCAGGACATGCGCAAGCGGAGCCACCACACGCCGCA
>NZ_RAVZ01000227.1 GCF_003611635.1 Corallococcus terminator
ATAAGAGACAGGGGCCGGGGAGACGGCCGGTGCCGCGGCGGCCTGGGCCAGACGCTTCTCCTCGAGGGCGCTCGCCGCCTTGAAGATGTCCTGGCCCATGGACGTCGCGCCCTTGTCACTCAGCCTGGGATTGGCGAAGTCGTAGGCGAGCTGGGTGCGGAGCGTGGGGTCCTGCCGCGACTGGAGCACGTAGACGAGCCGGAACTTCGGCCCCTTGTGCGACAGCTTTCCGACGACGAGGACGTCCGCGCTGTCCTCCGTGGTCGCCACCGTGGCCTTCTCCGCGGCGAGCGGGGCGGCCTTGCCGAGCCCGAAGGTGGTGCGCGCCTGGAGCCGCTCGATGGTCAACTCGGGGGCGTCGGTCACGCTGCTCTCGCAGCGGGACACCTGGACACTGACGGGGGCAGCGATGACGCAGAACGGAAACAGGGCCGCGGCCAGGGCGATGCTGGCGCGCGTCCCGCGATGCATTGGGCGCATGCGTGGGTCTCGGGGGTGTTGGGAACGGCCTCCGGACGCGCGGTGTATTGAAATATTCAATTCTGGATACGAGCGGCGCGGCGGTCGGGCGCCCGGGGCGCGCCTTGACGCGTCAAGGGTGACCTCCTAGAACGGCCGGGCCCTTGGGTGCCCATGTCGGGCTTTCAAGAGGGAAGCCGGTGCGAGTCCGGCGCGGTCCCGCCACTGTGTACGGGTCGCCCTGAGGTCCAGGGCCGGAAGCCTCGGGTGTCACCACTTTCGCGTCACCGGACGCGAAGGGAAGGTGGAGGGTTCCTTCCAGAAGGGCGCAACGTGCGCCCAGGTCTGGAGTCCGTCAGCCAGGAGACCTGCCCAGGGGTGCGGCCGTGTCCTCACCGGACACTCCGCGAGGCCTTCTCTCTTCGATGGAGGGAGCGGAAGGCGGAGCATGCCGCGCTCGCTTCTCGTCCGGGCCTCATTGGGTCTGGTGCTCAGCTTCCAGGGACTCGCCCACGCCGGGCAGGAACCTCCTGCGTCCGAGCCCGCCCCCGAGGACCCGGCGCTTCCTGAGTTCATCCTCCCCACCGTGGAGGTCATCGGGAAGGTGATTCCCGATGCGCCTCCGGATTCCGCGCAGCGGCGGGACCCCACCGGGGCCATCACCGTCATCGATGCGCGCGAACGCGCGGGCGAAGCGCGTGACACCGCGGAGCTGCTGGGCGGATCCGCGAGCCTCGTCGTGCAGGACTCCGGCGGGTATGGGCAGAGCAAGAGCCTGGTGGTGCGCGGTGCTTCCGCCAACGGCGTGCTCGTGTTCCTGGATGGGATTCCGCTCAACGGCGCGGGCGGCATCGCGGACCTGTCGCTCGTTCCCGTCGCGTTGGTGGAGCGGCTGGAGATCCTTCGCGGCGCGGCGGGGGCCCGCTACGGCGCGGGTGGCCTGGGCGGCGCGGTCAACATCGTCACCCGTGCTCCGTCCTCGCGCCTGCTCTCCAGTGGCGAGGTCACCTACGGCAGCTTCGACACGGTGATGGGAAACGTCGCCGCGTCGGGCGCGCTGCTCGGCGGACAGGCGTTGGTGCTGCTGCACGGGGGGCGCTCGCAAGGCGACTTCAGCTTCCGCATCGATGAGCTGCCTGCGCTGGATGACAACCCCCTCACGGAGGAGGTGCGCACCCGCAACGATGCTCGCGGTGGCGGTGCGCTCGTGAAGTACCAGCGCGGTCTGGACAGCGGCGGTCGCGTGGATCTTCTCGCGGAGCTGTCGCTGGAGGACCGGGCGCTCGCGGGTACGGTGCAGAACCCGCAGTTGTCCCGCCGTCAGGACCAGACCCGGGTGTCGCTGGGCGGTCGCTGGGGCCGACCCTTCGGAGACACGGGCGAGGCCAGTGCTCGCGGCTTCTTCCGGCGCGACTGGATGGAGGTCCTCGGCGGTTCGACGGGCGTCGATGCCGGCGCCCAGCGCTACACCGTGGGGGGCGTGGAGTTGGAGGGCCGCGCGGTGGTGGGCCGCCGCAACGCGCTCGCCATCACGCTCGCCGCTTCATCGGAGGCCGTCACGCAGGCGACGGGCGCGCAGGCCGCGTCGTGGTGGCGCGCGAGCGTCATGGCCATGGATGAGCTGTCCCTGTTCTCCGAACGCGTGAAGGTGGTGCCGTCGCTGCGCGTGGAGCGCGTGGGCCAGTACTCGCTGCTGTCGCCCAAGCTGGGCGCGAGCGTGGACCTGGGCCGGGGCTTCGGCGTGCGCGCCAACGCGGGCCAGTCCCACCGCGCGCCGTCGTTCCTGGAGCTGTACATCCGTCAGGGGCTGCTGCTGCCCAACCCGGACCTCAAGCCCGAGCGCGCCCTGTCCGTCGATGCCGCGGGCCTGTGGCAAGACGACGCGTGGAGCGTCACCGCGGGCGGCTTCGCGGCGGTGTACGAGAACCTCATCGCCTACGAGATGTATCCGCCGATGCTCGCGAAGCCCTACAACTTCGCCGCCGCGCGCGTGTGGGGCGCGGAGGTGGAGGTGGAAGCCCGTCCGCGCCCGTGGCTCACCGCCACCACCAGCTACGCGTGGACCCGCACGCAGAACCGCTACGGCGACCCGCGCTACTTCGGCAAGGAGCTGCCCTACCGTCCGCGCCACAAGTGGGTGGGGCGCGTGCGCGCGGGGCCGGACTGGCTCAACGCGCGCACCGAGGTCCTCGTCCAATCCGCGCAGCTCATCAACCGAGTGGGTGAGACGCGCCTGTCGCTGCCGTCGCGCACGTGGGTGAGCGTGGGCGCGTCCAGCACGTTCCTGCGACGGCCGGACCTCACCGTGTCGTTCGACCTCAAGAACCTGCTGGACGCACGGACCGCCGACTACACGGGCATGCCGCTGCCGGGCCGCGCCGCCTACGTGACCTTCTCCGTGGCGCTCGAACCGCTGCGCACCGCTTCCTCCGAGGACTCCCATGTCGCGTCCCCTCCCTGATGCGCGCTCGCGGTGGCTCACGCTGCTGGTGTCCGCCCTGGTCGCTTCGGTCCTCACCGGCTGTCCGGAGGAGAAGATCCTCTGCACGTCCGGACTGGATGTCTGCGGCTCCGATTGCGCGGACCTGCAAGGCGATCCCTTCAACTGCGGCGGCTGTGGCGTCCGGTGCGGGGAAGGGGAGACGTGTCAGTCGGGCGCGTGTGAATGCCTCACCGGCACGCCGGCCTGTGGCGAGGCGTGCATCAACCTCGCGACCGATGCGCGCAACTGCGGCGCCTGCGGCAACGCGTGCCCCGCGGATCAGGTGTGCAACGCCGGCACCTGCGCGGAGGCCTGCTCCCCGGGCGCTGAACGGTGCAATGGCGGTTGCTCCGTCCTCGCGAGCGACCCGCTGAACTGCGGCGCGTGCGGCGTGGCGTGTCCGGACGTGCAGTCCTGCCACGAGGGCCGGTGCATGTATGACGTGGTGGCGGCCTGCTACACCAATGGGCAGCTCGTCGGCATCCAGGCGGGCACGGACCGGATGGGGCCCCGGCGGCAGTTCGGTTCGGCCGTGCAGTCGCTGGCGGTGTGGGACGGCGTGGTGCTGGCGGCGGACGCGGCGCGCTCGGTGTTGTCGCAGGCGCTGGCGGGCGCGCTGGGGACCGTGGTGGAGGAGGACTCGCTGGGCGCGGTGGCTTCGTCGCCCAATGACATCCTCGTGGACCCTCCGTATGTGTATGTCCTCGACTCCGTGAACAACACGCTCCAGGTGCTCAAGCGGGAGGGGCCCGCGCAGGGCGGTGGACTGGGCTTGCGCACGGTGGGGCAGGTGAACCTGGGCGCGAACACCAGCCCGCAGGTCATCGCGAAGCGCGGCGACACGTTCTACATCCCGCTGTTCGGCAACGCCGGCTCCGACTTCCAGCAGGGCAACGCCGTGGCGCGCGTCAACGTGAGCGACCCGGAGCGCCCCCGGCTCGTGGATTCCATTCCGCTCACCGGCCTGGACCTCAAGTCCTTCGACGGCGGGACGACGATGGCGCTTCCGTACGCGGCGGTGTCCACGGACGCGGGCGTCTATGTCGCGCTCACCAACCTGAACCCCGGGAACGACTACCTGCCCAACGGCCCCGGCATGCTCGCGCGCATCGACCCGGCGGATGGCGGCGTGCACGCCATCGACCTGGGCGCCCAGGACTGTCTCAACGCGGGCGACGTGCAGGCGGTGGGGGACTCCCTGGTGGTGAGCTGCCTGGGCGAGGCGCAGTTCGACACCTCGAACGGCTACCGCGCGAAGGCCGTGCGCGCCACGGGGCTGGTGCTGGTGAAGGACGACCGGCCGGTGGCGTCGTACGCGCTGTCTCCGGGGTGCACCGGAGGCCCGGAGCAGGGCTGCAACCTCGCGGTGGGTGGACGGCTCACGGTGGTGGGCAATGCCGTGTACGTCACGGACGTGAACGCGGGCCGCGTGTTCGTAGTGGAGGTGCGCGACGGGACGTTCGTGGAGCGGCGCGGCAACTCCACGCCGGACGCGAAGGGCGCGGCGCTGGATGCGTGTCCGGTGGATCCCCGCCGCGTGGTGTCCAATGCCATCGACATCGTCGCGGTGCCGTGAGGCGTTGCCCGCGCTTGTATTGACAAGCCTGTCCTTCCGCCATACGTCACCGCGCGTCGTCGGTACTCCGCCTCACGCAGAGGCGGAGTTTAAAGGGAACCCGGTGTGAATCCGGGACTGCCCCGCAGCGGTAAGCAGGAACGAACACCGTCACCGCAAGCACTGGCCCCCTCAAGGGGGTTGGGAAGCGACGGTCAGTAGATGGGCGGATCCGATGAGGACCCTCCCGCGCCTGCGAGTCCGAAGACCTGCCACGACCCATGCCTCCGGGCATGGCCACACCGGAGCCTCCGAGGGGAGGTGACGGGGGTCTTCCGCTCGCGCGGCGTGTCGTGGCTGACGTGTCCTCCCGTTCGCGGTCCGCCCTCCGTTCGCCCTCCCTTGGAAATCACCTCGCCCGTGGGGGCGATGCAAGGGAGCAGTCGCGGATGAAGACAGAGCGGATGATTTCGGGACGGGGACTCGCGCTGGTGCTGACGACCTTCGCATTGGCGTTGACCGGTACGGGGTGCGCGGACGAGTGCGTCGATGACTTCGACTGCCGCGACGAGGGCGCGCCTCCCGAGGGCCAGCGCTACGCGTGCGTCGAAGAGCGCTGTGAACTGACGCCCATCACGGTGCCTGACGCGGGCACGGAGACGGACGCGGGCACCAGCACCGATGCGGGCACCGGCACCGATGCCGGAACGACGGTGGATGCGGGAACCGACGCGGGCACGGCGGTGGATGCGGGAACCGACGCGGGCACGGAGACGGACGCGGGCACCAGCACCGACGCGGGCACGGAGACGGATGCGGGCACCGACGCGGGCACGGAGACGGATGCGGGCACCGACGCGGGCCCCTCCGATCCGTGCTTGAGCGCCACGTATGATCCGAAGCTGGGCACGCTCCAACTCGCGGCGGACTTCGTGGCCGGTGAGTCGGCCGCGCTGCCGGCCACCGCGGGGCCGGTGGGAGTCACCCCGGGGCCCACGTATTCGCTCTTCACGGTCGTGTCGGGTGGCTCCTCCGGACCGCACGCGCTGTACTCGCTGGGCACGTGGCCCCAGGTGTCGCTGGGGGCGGCGCCGCTCTACGACGTGGCTGCTCCGGGCGACCGCGCTCCCTCCGCCGTGCTCTTCCTCAACGGCTTCGTGGAGTCGGATGGTCAGCGCGTGCTCACCGGCTACACGAAGTCCGGGACGGGCTTCCCGGGGACGCTGGCGGTCTACGACACCGTCACGCCGGCTTCCTCCTCCTACGTCCCCGCGCCGAGCAACTTCACCGCGGGCGTCGTTCCGGGCGCGTTCCTCATCAATGGCGGCGGGCTCGACACGGTGTCGGCGGGACTGGCCATCTACGCGCTGCGGACGGACACCACCCCGTTCACGTCGCTGAAGGTCGGCACGCTGCCTTCCGTGACGGGCGGCAGTGGCTTCACCGCCGTGGCCACCAACGGCGTCGCGATGCTCGGCTACTTCTCCGACGACACCTTCACCAACGTGGGCCACGCGGTGGCTCCGGCGAAGATCGAAGCGGCCATCCGTTCGGGCACGCCGTTCGTCGTGGCGGATGAACCCGTGCTCGACGTGGGCTCCAACTTCGTCGCCGCCGCGGGCCAGGGCGAGGGCGTGGCGGTGCTTCGCGGCGACTACGTTCCGCCCAACTACAACTTCGCTGGCACCGACGTGTCCCGCTTCGCCTTCACGGTGACGAACGAGGGGGGCGCCGTCACCGTCGGCTCGCGTCAGCCGGTCCTCACCTACGTGAACCAGTGCACGCGCGTGACGGGGATGACCGCCATCGGCACGGACCTGCTCGTCAGCCTGGACGACAAGAACGGGCCGCGTCTGGTCCGCATCGGGCAGGTGCAGTGATGACACGCTCCCTGCTTTCGAAGTCGTTCACCCTGGGCTTCGCCGCGCTCCTGTCCGTGGCGTGCGGTGGAGAGGACACGTACGAACTCGACCAGGAGCAGGCGCTGGTGGGGGATCCATTCGCCGACCGCATCGTCTCCTTCGCGCCCGGCGCCGCAGCAGGGTTCGGACAGGGCCAGTTGCCGAACATCGTGCTCGGCGCTCCGCAGGGGGCGGGCGCGGGGTCGGGTTCGCTGGACGTGCTGTCGCTGGGGAACAGCGGCGTCATCGTCCTGGAGTTCACCGACATCGCGGTGACGGACGGGCCGGGCGTGGACCTGCTCGTCTTCGAGAACGCGTTCCTGCGGCCCAGTGGCCGGCCGTTCGCGGAGACGGGCGTGGTGGCCGTCAGCGACGACGGCGTCACCTGGTCCGAGTTCCCATGCGCGTCCGCAAACGCGGCGGGCAACTTCCCCGGCTGCGCGGGCGTCACGCCCGTGTACTCCAGCCCCGGCAACGGCATCTCCCCCACCGACCCGGCCGTGGCGGGCGGGGACGGCTTCGACCTGGCCGCCGTGGGCCTCACCCGCGCGCGCTTCGTGCGCATCCGGGACTCCGGCGCCAACGGCTATGCGGGCACCAGCGGTGGCTTCGACCTGGATGCCGTCGCGGTGGTGAACGGCGTGCAACTGCCGTAGCGCACGGTTCGCGCGGGCCCCGGGCCGTCCTCCAGCGGACGGTCCGGGGAGCCTCGCGGCCTCGGAGGCGCTGCCGCACTTCGCTGAGGCTACCGGCGAGGAGGACCCGGGATTACATGCCTGGGCGTCCTCCCCCGGAGTCCGCTTCCATGAACCGTCGTCCTGCTTCGCTCCTCGTGTCGGTGGGCGTCCTTGTCGGTGTGTCCGCTGTCTGTCTCCTCCCCACCGTCGCGGAGGCCCAGACGACGCGAGCACGCACGCCACCACCGAAGGCCACCGCGCCCGCCACGCCCGTGCCGCCCGCCGCGCCTGCTCCGCCTCTGGCGTACGAGTACACCTTCGTCACCCGACAGGGCCCGGAGGAGGACCTCGTCGAACTCCAGCGCCTGGGCGAGGAAGGCTGGCAGGTGGTGTCCACTGTCGTCGTGGACGGCAGCACGCGGCGCTACGTGTTGATGCGTGGCAAGCAGCCCGAGCCCGCGCCGCATTGACATTGCCCGTGGGTCGCCATAGTCCCGCCCCGTCATCGATGCCTTCCCACCATGGGGTGTGAGGGCTTCCAGGGAACCCGGTGTGACTCCGGGACTGCCCCGCAGCGGTGAGCAGGAATGGCGCTCGGAAGCATCCCAAGCCCCGTTCCCGCGAGTCCGAAGACCTGGCGAAGACCCGGTGTCCCTCTCCAAAGGAGGGCACGGAAGACAGACCGGAACCTCCGCGGGGAGCTGACGGCGTAGGCAGGTCCTCTCGGCGCGTGCGCTGGAGGGTCGGATGCCTCGCGCCCGTGCCGCCTCCCGTCAGGATTTCTTCCGCCTCCGGGCGGAAGTCAGGGAACGAGGACGCGATGCGGACCGACACGAAGCGGATGGGAACGAAGGGCCAGCGCGCGGCGCTGATGGGCGCGCTGCTGGTGGTGGCGCTGGGGGGCACGGGCTGCGGTTCGGAGTGCGTGGATGCCTTCGACTGCAACGACAAGGGCCCGCCCCCCGAAGGCCAGATCTGGGCCTGCGTGGAGGAGAAGTGCTCGCAGGTCAACATCTCCCCCATCGGTGAAGACGCGGGCACGGATGCCGGCACAGGCACCGACGCGGGCACCGGGACGGATGCCGGCACGGGCACCGACGCCGGCACGCAGACCGACGGCGGCACCGACGCGGGCACGGACGGTGGCACCGGTGGGCTGTGCGACACGGTGCCTCGCGATGAGAAGCTGGGCACGCTCAAGCTCCAGCCGGGCTTCACTGTCGCGGAGGCCGCGCCCCTGTCCACGGAGGTGGTCGCGGTGGTGTCCACGCCGGGCCCCACCTATTCGCTCTTCGCGCTGCGCACGACGACCACGGCCCGCGACTTCTTCGCGCTGGGCACCTGGCCGGACGTGAAGCTGGGCGAGGCGGCGCTCGATACGGTGCTCGCGCCCGCGGACCGCGCCGTCGGCACCACCACCTACGCGTCGTACTTCCTGGCGTATGACGGCACGCGGCTGCTCGGGGGCTACACGAAGCCTGATGGCACGGGCAACGTCGCGGTGCTCGACCCGACCGCGCGCGACGCGGTGACGTACGTCACCGCGCCGTCCAACTACTCCGCCGCGGCCACGACCGACACGTTCTTCATCAACGGTGGCGGCCTGGACACGGTGTCCGAAGGCCTGGGGGTCTACGCGCTGGTGACGTCCGCGAAGCCCTTCTCCGCCGTGAAGGCCGTGAGCTTCCCGGCGCAGGTGGGTGCCAGCGGCTTCTCCGCCATCGCGGACAACGGCATCGCGGTGTTCGGCTATTCGGAGCCGGAGACCTACGTGAACGTGGCCCACGCCGTGGCGGCCGCGAAGTTGACGACGGCGGTGTCCACGCGCACGCCGCTGGTGCTCACGGGCGAGCCGAAGGTCGACGTGGGCAGCAACTTCAACAGCGCCACGGGCTTCGGCGCGGGTGTGGCGGTGGCGCGCGGCGCCTATGACGCGAACTTCACCTTCGTCGTCTCCGACGTGTCGCGCTTCCAGCTCACGCCGCCCCTGGTCGGTGGACAGCCCCTGAGCGTGGGCGCCCGCGAGTCGGTCCTCACCGCCGCGGACGCGTGCACCTCCGTGGACCTGCTGTCGTCGCTGGGCCCCGACCTGCTCGTCGGCGTGACGGACGCCAACGGCCGCCGCCTCGTGCGGATCCGGCAGGGACAGTGAGCATGCGCCCGCTGCTCGCGCTCAGCGCGCTGCTCGCCCTGTGCGCGTGCGCGGGCGATGAACCTCTTCCGCTGCCCCAGTACGATGGTGGCGGCACCGATGCTGGCACCGACGCTGGAGATTCCGATGCCGGCACGCAGGTCGATGCCGGCACGGAGGATGCCGGCGTCGACGCGGGCGTACGTCCCGTGGATCCATTCGCGGACCGGGTGACGGTCTACGAGCCCGGCGACCAGGCTGGCTTCGGGCAGGACCGCTTCCCGGACGTCGTGTTCGGGCCTCCGGTGGGCGCGGGGCAGCACGCGGGTTCGCTCGACGTGCTGTCGCTGGGGCGGGGTGGATCCATCACCCTGGAGTTCACCGACCTGCTCGCGGTGGATGGTCCGGGCGTGGACCTGCTCGTCTTCGAGAATCCGTTCCAGAAATACGGCGGCGACATCTTCGCGGAGACGGCCCGCGTGTCCGTCAGCGACGACGGCACCGCCTGGCACGACTTCCCCTGCGATCCTTCCGACAAGGACGGGGGCTACCCGGGCTGCGCCGGCACGCACCCGGTGCTCTCCGCTCCGGACAACGGCATCTCCCCGCTCGACCCGGCCGTGGCGGGCGGGGATGGCTTCGACCTGGCGAACGTGGGCCTCGCCCGCGCGCGCTTCGTGCGCCTCACCGACACCGGGCTCAACAGCTACGGCGGCACCTCCGGGGGCTTCGACCTGGATGCGCTCGCCGTGGTGAACGGGCAGCGTGTCGACGGCGGCGCTCCGTGAGCGCGGATCCGTCCCACCGGGCTCCGGAGTCCCTGGAGCCGGGTGGGGTGGACCGCCGTGAAGCCCTGTGCACGCTGTTGCGCGGCACCTGTGCCCTGGCCGCGCTGGGCTGCGGCGGGGACTGGCGCGACGCGGTGGTGTTGCCCGGCCCGGATCCGGTCCCCGACGCGGGCCCGTCTCCGGCGGTCTGCGAGGACGCCGGGCCTCCCGGCACACCCGGAGAGGGCTGGGTGGAGGTACCCCTCTCCGAACACCCGGCCCTGCGCGAGCCGGGCGGTCATGACCGCGTCCGCGTCCCCGCCGCGCTCCTGGACGTGGTGGTGGTGCACGCGGCGGACGGCTGCTACCGGGCGGTCTGGCGCACCTGCACCCACGGCGACTGCGAGGTGGCCTGGGACGGCGCCCTGGGCGTGGTGGAGTGCCCCTGCCATGGCTCCCGCTTCGGCCTGGACGGTCAGGTCCTCCGGGGCCCTGCCTCCCGGCCGCTCGCCGCGTACCGCACCCTGCGCGTGGGTGATTCGCTCTTCCTCCTCCGGCCCCGGTGAGGCGACTCCCCAGGTGAAGTCGGACCCCGGGTCCTGCCGACTCGGGGGCTCGGGAGGGGATGACGCGACGCGGGAGGCGCCCGGCCGCCCGGTCTGTCACAGGAAATCGTCTCGGACTCTCGGAAGATTGGGAGGTCGTGTAATGTCGTGCGCCCGATGTGGCAGATCATCATCAACGGGCCCGGCTACTTCGACACGTCGTACGATTTGCCTGAGGGCGTCACCAGCCTCGGTCGAGCGGACGAGAACGATATCGTGCTGGGCGGTGACCTGGTGTCGCGGCGGCACGCGCGCATCTATGTCGAAGGCGACGCGCTGCGCATCGAGGACCTGGGCAGCCGCAACGGCAGCCGGGTGAACGGTGCGCCGCTCCAGGGCAGCAAGCCCCTGAGCGCGGGCGACACGGTGGTGCTGGGGGAGAACACCCTGGCGGTGCGCCAGCCGCACACCGTGGAGAACGCCGCCACGGAGATGATGGACCTGGGCGCGGGCGGCGTCGTGCGCTTCGGACACGGCACGGACGTGGGTCCGTCCGTGTTGATGGCCAAGAACGTGAAGGACGCGGACGTGCTGCGCCTGCTGGACAACGTGGGCCCGCTGCCGTTCGACGACGCGTTCTCCGGTGCCTCGCCCGTGGGGCCCTCCACGCCCGTCGCCAGCCCGCGCGTCTCCTATGAGACGCTGGTGCTGCTGGTGCACACCGCGGAGGCGCTGGCCACCGCGCGCACGCTGACGTCGTTCCTGGAGTCCGCGATGGACCGGCTCCTGGAGCGCACGGACGCGACGACAGCCGTGGTGCTGCTCAAGCACGCCGCGGGGCCGCTGGTGCCCGCCGCCGTGCGCCACCGGGGGCGGCTCGCCAAGGGTGAAGTGCCCGTGTCGGACGCCATCGTGGAAGAGGCCATCCGCCAGGGCCGCGCGCTCGCGGTGGGCGACGTGCGCGACGACCGCCGCTTCGCCGGACGCGAGAGCGTCATCATGTACGGCGTGGACCGCGTGCTGTGCATCCCCATTGGCACCGAGCCGCCGTTCGCGGGCGTGCTCTACGTCAACATCCCCGGCGCGGGCGAAACCAGCCTGGAGCTGATGCTGGACACCTGCACCGCGGTGGCCCACCTGGTGGAGAGCGGCGTGCAGCGCTTCGCCGTGCGCGACGGCTCCGGCACGGACCGGCTGCGCCGCAACCTGGAGCGCTTCCACTCGCCGGAGGTGGCCGAGCGCCGCGCCGCCGAGGCCCAGCGCGTGGGCGGCAAGCTGCCCGGCCTGGAGGAGAAGAACCTCACCGTGCTGCACGCGGAGCTGGCGGACTTCGGCGCCGTCGTCAGCCGGCTGGGCGCGGCGCGGGCCACGCAACTGCTCAACGACTTCCACGCGCGCATGAGCGGCATCGTCTTCAGCTTCGAGGCGACCGTGGAGGGCTTCATGGGCGAATCCATGCGCGCCCTCTTCGGCGTGCCCTACGCCAAGGGCGACGACGCGGTGCGCGCGGTGAGAGCCGCCCTGGCGCTGCGCGCGGACTGGGAGCGGGGCATGGCCCGCCGTCCCCAGGACGAGCGGTGCGACCTGCGCATCGCGCTGCACTCCACCAAGGCGCTGGTCGGGATGATCGGCACGGATGCCCGCACGGAATACACCGCCGTGGGAGAGGGCATGGGCGTGGCTGGCTGGCTGGCGTCCACGGCCGCCCCCGGTCAGGTGCTGATGACGGGCAAGCTGCTGGCGGCGACCGGCGCCCGCTTCGACGTGATGCCCCTGGGGGAACGGGTGGTGCGGCCCCCCAAGGACAAGGTGGCGGTTTTCGAGGTGATTGAAGAGGACATGGGCATGCTGACCAACCCCGGTATCCGGTGAGGCAGCCCTCGCGGCAGGTTGACGGGTTGAAGACGGGGCCCTGCTCGGGGTTCAATGCGCTTCCCGTGGTGGACCCCCGCACCGCATGAGCTCTTCGACCCAGCCCGCCCGACTGCGGCCCTTCCGGCCCCAGCCCTTCGGCCGGTACACGCTCCTGTCGCACCTGGCCACCGGCGGCATGGGGGAGATCTACCTTGCCCGCCTGGAAGGGGCGCAGGGCTTCGAGAAGCTGTGCGTCATCAAGAAGATCCTCCCGCAGCTCGCGGCGGATCAGGAGTTCGTCGAACGCTTCGTCGGTGAGGCGCGCACGCTGGTGCGGCTGGGGCACGGCTCCATCGCGCAGGTGCTGGACATGGGCCTGCACGAGGACGAGGCCTACATGGCCCTCGAATACGTGGACGGCAAGGACCTGCGCAAGGTGGCCGCGCGCGTGCGTGATCGCCAGACGCCGCTGCCGCTCACGTTCATCCTCTACGTCATGGGCCGCGTGCTGGACGCGCTCGCGTACGCGCACCGCAAGCGGGACGAGGAAGAGAAGGAGCTGAAGCTCGTCCACCGGGACATCTCTCCGCAGAACATCCTCATCTCCTACGAAGGGGAGGTGAAGGTCATCGACTTCGGGCTCGCGAAGAGCCGGCTGTCGGCGGCGAAGACGAACCCCAGCATCATCCTGGGCAAGTTCCTCTACATGTCGCCCGAGCAGGCCCGGCACCAGCCGGTGGACCGCCGCAGCGACCTGTACGCGGTGGGCCTGTGCCTCTACGAGCTCATCTCCGGGCAGAACCCCTTCGACGCGATGCCGCCCGGCGAACTGATGTCCGCGGTGGCCAACCCGAAGGTGCCCGCGCTCAATGAAGTGGAGCCGCTGACGCCGCCGTCGGTGTCGCAGTTGGTGTCCAAGGCGCTGGCGGTGGAGCCCGGGCAGCGCTTCCAGACGGCGGAGGAGTTCCGGGGACGCCTGCAGGCGTGTCTGATGGAGATCGACACCAGCGCGGGCCCGGAGAGCGTCAGCCGCTTCATGCGCGACCTCTTCTCCTCGGACTACCAGTCCGAACGGCGCCTGCTGGCCACCCTGCGGGAAGTGCCGCGCGAGACGCGCGCCAGTGGCACCTACGACGCCCTGGGCGCCCCACCCCGGTCGACGATGCCGTCGCTGCCGCCGAAGACCATCCGCCTGGACGGGCCGGTGGAGCCGCTGTCCTTCCACCCCACGCCGCGAAGCCGCGAGGACGGTGGCGGGGCGCGCGACGACGGAGAGACGCGTCCGGGCGTGATGGTGGACGAGTCCACCCGTCCCGCCTTCCCGGTGGAGGCCCTGGAGGAGGCGGCCCGGGCCCGCGCGCGGCCGAGCCCCGCGTCGTCGGAGCCGTCCCCCACGGTGGAGGTGCGCGCGGAAGCGATGGAGCGCCCCACCATCCTGGAGGGCCTGCCCGCCATCCGCCTTCCTTCGGATCGTCCCGCCCAGGATGCGTCCGCGGGCCAGGGCAGCGCGGGGATGCCGGCGGGTGAGCCCACCGCGCCCCGTGCGGAGGCGCTGCTGTCCGCCGAGTCGGGCGCCGGGGAGCCCACCGCGCCCCGCGCCGCGTCGCTGTCGTCCCAGGCCGTGTCCCCGGGGGCTTCATCGCGCCCGTTCGCGGACGCGGGCTCCGGGGCGTCGTTGCCCTTCTCGGACGCGGTGCCGCCGCGCGCCGCGCCGCCCGTGGAGGCCCGGCCGCCGCCGCCTCCTGCGCGCACCGTCGCGCCGCCGCCGCCCCCCATGGCGGCGGTTCCCGCCTTCCGTCCGTCCGAGTCCGCGGCTTCGGGCCGGCCGACGATGGATGGGCCCGTCCCCGTCGTTCCGGCGGATGCGTCGCGTCCGGTGGCGCCGCCGCCGCCCCTGCCGTCGGCGGACTTCGGCGCCGCGCAGTTCGGCTCCGATTCAGGAGGCTCGCTGCCGTTCATGGAGCCGCCGCCGCCGCCGGACGGTCCGATGCTCGACGACGAGGACCTTCCCCCCAGCGCCTATCCCTGGCCGGAACCCCGCGCCGAGGCGGGTTGGCCTTCAGGGTCCGAACCGCGCACCACCGAACCGCTGCCGCGCTCCTTTGATCCGCCGCGTGTCGCCGAGCCGCGCATCCCGGAGGCCATGCGGCCCACCGCGGTGGCCATCCCGTCCCTGTCGTCGTCGCGCCCCGGCGTGACGACGCCTTCGAACGGCAGCCGGCCTGCGCCTGCTCCGCCCGCCGCGCCCCTGTCGTCCTCGCGCCCCGGGGTGACGACGCCTTCGAACGGCAGCCGGCCGGCGCCCGCGCCCCTGTCGTCCTCGCGTCCGGGGGTGACGACGCCTTCGAACGGCAGCCGGCCGATGCCCTCGCACGCCGCGCCCACCATCCAGGTGCCCTCCATCCAATCCGGAGGGCCGCCGTACACGTCGTCCGCCCGGGTGGAGATGGAAGCGCTGGGCTCCGGTCCAGCTCCCCGGCCCACGATGCAGGACACGCGGCCGGAGTCCGAGCAGGTCCTGGTGGACGCCCAGGCCCTGGAGGCGGACGCCGGCCTGCCCTACATCACCGCCGAACCCGAAGAGCCCCAGGCCGCGCGGGATGCCCACGCGGACACGCATCCGCGCATCACGCTGCCGCGGTCCTCGCGCCGTGAGGAGCCCCAGGCGCGCGTGGTGCTGGACGAAGCCCTCCTGGGGGAGGCCAGCGTGTCGTCCGGCCGCCGGGATTCCGACACCGGCTCCAACCCCGGCAGGAACCGCACGGGTTCGCGCAAGGCGCGCGGTTCGTCACCGGGCTCGCCCTCGCGTCCGAACACCTCGTCGAACCTGCGCGCCGTCGCCGCCAGCCGCTCGACGCCCGCGGTGGATACGGACGAGTCGTCCACTTCGCGCAACTCGCGCGAGGAGACCCGCCGCAAGGCCATGCCCGTGCGGCCGGAGCCCGCGGAGCCGGCCCGTCCGTCGCGTCGCGAGTCGGCGCCCAGGTCCGGCGGCGGCCTCCTGCGCTCCCTGCTGGTGTTCGTCGTCCTGCTGGGGGTGGTGGCGCTCATCGTGGGCCTGGGACTGCACTTCGTCCCGGAGCTGCGTGTGGCCGCGGGCCTGGAGCAGTCCAGGACGTCCACGCCGCCGCCGCCCACGCGGGTCCAGGACCCCACGCTGCCCACGCCCGTGGTCCCCCCGTCGCGCCCCATCGCGCGTCCGGCCGAGGACGTGGCGCCCCCCGTGGCACCTCCGACGCCCGCGGCTCCCGAGAAGCCGGACCCGGTCGCGCCGACGAACGAGACTCCGGAGGACCCCGGGCCCCCGGATGAGGTCGACCTGCTGAGCCCGACCAGTCCCTCCAAGACCGAGACGCCCGCTCCGGCCGCGAAGAAGCCGCCGCCTTCACGCGTCCCCAACAAGCGCGGCGTTGCCGCCGCACGTCCCAACGAGAAGGACGGCAAGGCGGCCACCGACCTGGAAAAGGAGTGGGGCCAGACGCGGAAGCTCTATCTCCAGATCAAGAAAGAGCACGGCTGTGAACCCATCCAGATACTGTGTCAGCTCTTCGATGATGTGGCGTACGAAGTGAACACGAACGAAGGCTCCAACGACCCGGCCCTGCTCAAGCGGGTGAAGGACATTCACGAAAAGCTGAGGCAGGCGAAGCGGGGCCAGGATTAGGCCCCGCCCGGTGCCCGGTCAGCGCAGGGTGCCCGCGTCCACGCCGCCCGCGTCCGGCGCCCCGTGGCTCATGCCGGTGTGCGGGGCCATTTTGTGCGTGCCCGCGTCCAGTCCCGCGCCGCCCGTGCCCGGCGCTCCCCGGTAGCTGTCCGAGAGGCTCGTGCCCAGCTCCGTGGCGCTCCCCAACTGACGGCCGGAGCCGCCCGTGCCGGCGCTATCGCTGTCATAGGGCCTGCCGCCCCGGCCCGGGTCCGCGGCGTCGCGGATGCGGTTGTTCACCGTCGTGGAGGCCCGGTCGTCCTTCGCCCGGTGCTGCAACTGCACCGGGTCCTGGAACCCGCTCTGCTCCTGGGAGGGCTGCTCGCTGTTGCAGCCCCAGAGCCCCAGTGC
>NZ_RAVZ01000228.1 GCF_003611635.1 Corallococcus terminator
CGAGTGGAAGCGCCTGCGCGCCGCTGACGCGGCCTGAAGCCTCGCGTTTCAATCGGTCGCGCCGCTCGTCACGCACGCTTCCCGTCCGCCCTCAAGCGATCCGGCACGTCGTTGGCCGGACGGTTACGGGCCTTGGCGTGGTGGCGCCGCACGGCCGCGACATCACCGGCCACGTCGGCGGTATTCACCTCCAGCGGCTGATAACCAGCGCACACGACGCCCACACCGTGCTCCTCGTCCCAGGCGCATGAAAACTCAGCGACTAGGTAGGGCTCGCTGGCTGGGACCGCGTGGACGGTGAGGGTCTCCAGCCGCAAGAGGGGTCACAGGTCATCGGGCCGTGAGATGTCGGGCATCCGGTGCGCGAACTCAGCGTCCGGGGGCAGGTGGCCAGGGCGAAGGTGGGCGA
Source organism: Corallococcus terminator (assembly GCF_003611635.1). Taxonomy (GTDB): domain Bacteria; phylum Myxococcota; class Myxococcia; order Myxococcales; family Myxococcaceae; genus Corallococcus; species Corallococcus terminator. The sequence continues at coordinate 410 of NZ_RAVZ01000228.1, forward strand.
CGCAGCCCCTGCGGGAGCGTGTGGAGGAAGGGCAAGGGCATGGCCACCTCCCAGTCATTCGCGTTGAGGCCCCGGTGCTGCGGCGGAAGTCCTGGCTCGAGAAGGGCACGGCGGTTGGCGGCGCGCAGACTGTCGATGTCGGCCATGGGAGCGGAACCCTCTGGCTGAGGGATGCGTCGAGAATGTCAGGACGAGGGCCGGGGTGGGTTTGAAGGCGGCTTCATTCATTCCGGAGCAGCCCTGTAGACTGGGGCCATGTCTTCTCGCGTTGCATTGTCCGTCGTGTTGCTCCTGTTCCTCGTGCCGTGGACGGCCGGCACGGTGGCAATGGACTACTACACCGTTTTCAGCGTGGCCCTCCAACAGCAGGCGGCGAGCTGGCCGTCCGTGCAGGGCACCATCACCCGGAGCGAGGTGGAGACGGTGCGCTCGAACAAGAGCACCAACCATCACCTGAAGGTGGCCTACACCTACTCCGTCGACGGGCAGTCCTATGAAGGCAGCAAGGAGCGCATCTCCTCCTGGCGCACGGGGGACCGCGGGCATGCGGAGGCACAGGTGGCGCGCTACCCTATCGGGGCCAGCATCCCCGTGTACTACCGCCCCGGTCAGCCCTCGGAGGCGGTGTTGCAGCCGGGCATGGGGAGTTCGGAGCTGTTCCTGCTCCTGTTCCTGCTGCCCTTCAATCTGGTGACGCTCTTCCTGTGCACCCTGGTGGTGATGGCCTTGAAGCCGGAGCCGCCGCTCTTGTCCACCTTCTTCCGGGAGGACGGCAGCGAGTGCGTGACGCTCGATGGGCTTGGGACCGGGATCTGCGTGATCCTGGCCTTGGGAGGCTCCGCCTTCGCGTGCGTCGTGCTCGGAGGAATCACCGGGGCATACAACGCACCGCTGCCCGTGGGCGTGGGGGCCTGGGGGGTCGTCACCGCCTGCGGTGTGCTCGTCGGATGGCTGTCGCGCGCACGAAAGAAATCCGGGCACTACGATCTGCGCCTCCACATCCAGGCGCGGAGTCTCTCCCTGCCGCCCATCTCAGAACGGAAGCACCGGCTCGGCGTCCGGTGGCGCGACGTGCGGGCACTCCGCGTCGGACCGCCCTTTCGCAGGAACCCGCGGGGAAGAGAAACCCACTACCCTCTCACGATCGAACACGTCACCGCCGACGGCGAATCGCGCCAGGAAACCATCGTCAGTTTCAACCGTCAGGATAAGACAGAAGCGCTGGCACACTGGCTGCGAACGCACCTCAAGGTTGGTGAGGTGGCTCCGGAAGAGCAGCGCTCCGCGCACTCCCGCGCCAGGCCCCCAGACATTGCTCGACGACCTTGACGCCTCGTGAGTCCCCTTCAACAGGGACGCTCTTGAGGGTCGCGGACTGGAGCCCCGCTGTCAGGTCCGCGCCTGCCAGGTCAGCCACTCTCCCGGACGTGCCAACTCCACGCTCACCTTCCGCTTGCGCGCGGAGGCCAGGAGCAGCGCCTCCGCGTCTGGGACCTCCTGGTAGTCATCGGAGGCGGCGACGCCGTAGTGGATGGGCACGAGGAGCCGTGCTCCCAACACCACGGCCGCGGCCACCGCCTGCTCGGGGGTCAGGACGGCATGCACGTCGCTCACGGGCTTGCGCCAGCCGAAGCGCGCCCCATTGATGGGCAGGAATGCCGCATCGAAGGGTCCGAACTGACGCCCGATGCGCCACCAGGATCCGTGCCATAGCGTGTCGCCACAGTGGATGACGCGGCGGCCTCCGCCAGAGACGACCCACGAAACCTGGGGATCCCCATAACCGTCCGCCGCGGGGACGGCGGTGGCGGTGAAGTCATTGAGCAGGAGGGGCTCGTAGAGCGGAGCGGACCGCACGCGGAAGCCCGATGCGGCGGCCTCCGCGGCCATGTCCGGGGCACACACCAGCGTCCCGGTGTCCCCCAACGCCTGACGGACGGCCACCGGGTCGAAGTGGTCGGAATGGCGATGCGTCACCAGGACGAAGCGGTTCCCGCCGCTCACGTCCATCGGGACGAGCGGGTCCTTCAGCGCGGCCTCCCACACGGTGGGGTCGCTCAACGGGTCCATGAAGAGCGTGTCCTGTCCGAGCCGCAGCCGCACTCCGGCCCAGGCCAACCGCTGGGCACGAAGCGCGGCGCTGTCGACAGGCTTCGTCGCGCGACCCGTGCCTGGGGGCAGCAGGACCGCGCCCACCGAAAGCGCGGCCGCCGCACGCAGGAAGTCCCGGCGCCCCGTCCGCTCGGGCCGAGCCCATGTGTCCCGGCTCATCGCTCCTCCGGGGAGACCACGGGATTGATGCCGAAGAGGCGCACGCCAGTCTCGGTTCGCGGCTGATGACGACTCGCCGGAGGGAAGAACAGGTAGGAGCCCGGCCCCAGGCGCCGCTCCCCCTCGATGAGCTCACCGCTCATCACGAGCACCTCCTCGCCGGTGTCGTGGACGTCCACATGGGGCCACTGGCTGCCGGGAGCCATGTCCACGACCCAGACCCTCACGTCACGGGTACTCGGCAGGTCCCTGCGAAGGCAGCCGGGACCGACGACGACCGGTTCAACGTCGTCGATTCGCACCGACGACCCTGGGGGTACGACAGGGCTCTGCGTCCTCGGGAAGCTGTCTGAATGGGGCATCCGTCCGCCCTCCTGGCATTGGGACGCCAACGTTACGAAGGAGCCTGCAATGAGCGCAGCGAAACGATTTCGCGATGATGCTGAATCGCATTCATGTGAGGCTGCCCGGCATGCTCGAGCTCCGTCACTTCAAGCTGATTGCCGCGGTCGCCGACACGGGGAGCCTGGCCGCGGCCAGCCGGCAGCTTCACCTCACGTCCTCGGCACTGAGCCATCAACTCCGCGACGCCGAGGAGCGCCTGGGCGTGCAGCTCTTCCAGCGCCGCCAGCGCCGCCTGCTCCTGACCGGCTCGGGAGAAAAGCTGCTCCTCTGCGCGCGGCGGGTCCTGAGCGAGGTGGCGCAGGCCGAGGCGGTCTGCCGCGCGCACCCGCAGGACGACCTGCTCCGCCTCAGCACGGGCTGCTACACGGTGTATGGCTGGCTGCCCCCCATCCTGGGGCGGTGGCAGGCCGAGCACCCACGCGTCGAGTTGCGCATCGTCCTGGAGGCCACGCGTCAGCCGCTGGGGGCGCTGCTGAATGGCGAGCTGGACCTCGCCTTGACCCCGGACGTCCCGAAGCAGGCCCGCCTGGCCCAGACCCCGCTCTTCGAGGACGAGCTCCTGCTGGTGGTCCCCGCGGACCATGCGCTTGCGCGGCGGGGACATGTCACGGCGCAGGACCTGGTGCAGGAGCACCTGCTCACCTATGCCGCGCCTCGGGAGCAGCTCGATGTCTTCACGCGCGTGCTCTGGCCCGCGGGCCTGGAGCCCCACCGGGTCTCTCCCGTGCCCCTCACCGAGGCGCTGATCGAGCTGGTGCGTGGCGGTATCGGCGTGACGGCACTGCCCGAATGGATGCTACCGGCCCAGCGCCACGGGCTTCAGACCGTCCGGCTCACCCCTCGGGGAATCCGACGCCGCTGGAGCGCGGTCACGCGCGCATCCCGCCAGCACCCCGCCCCGCTGACCCACTTCATCCAACTGCTCCGCGAGCGCTTCGAGCGTGGTGCGAAGGTGACGAGGCCATCCCGCAGAGCGCCCATTCAGTCGGGACGGCGAGCGATGACCACCACCTCGCGGTCGTAGGCTTCCTGGTGCTCATGAATCGTGTCGATGTGCGCGAGGGTCCAATCGCACAGCGCCGCGAACGGCTTCTGGAGCGACCTGCCAGGCGGGGTAAGCGCGTACTCGACGCCCGGCGGCGAGCCGCCGATGACACGGCGGCGGACCCTCCCGTTGCGTTCGAGCTTTCGCAGTGTCTGCGTTAGCACGCGATGGGTAATAGAAGGCCATGTCCCAACCATTCCGCGGGCAGGAGTACAGTGCCGCCCTTTCGCGAGACGGAGGTGAGCGTATGCGCTGCTTCGTGTTGGGCTTCCAGGAGATCGACCCGACGCAGGTCGCGGTCGTTGGCGGCAAGGGCGCGCATCTGGGGGAGCTTTCGCGGCTCGAAGGCATCCGCGTGCCGGCTGGCTTTTGCGTGACGACAGACGCCTTCTTGCGAATCATGGCGGAAGCTCCGTCGCTCGACGATCGGCTCGATCTGCTGTCGCGCCTGAAACCGGACGACCGGGAGCAACTCCGTGCGCTCAGCGCTGAGATCCGCCGAACCCTCGAAGGGACCCCCATTCCTGACGATCTGGCGGCGGAGATCACCCGCCCACTCGCCCGACTCGGAGAGCAAGCCGCCTACGCGGTCCGCTCGAGCGCGACGGCGGAGGACTTGCCGACAGCCTCCTTCGCGGGCCAGCAGGACACGTACCTGAACGTCGTGGGGCCGGCGGCGATCCTCCTGCACGTCAGCCGGTGCTGGGCCTCGCTCTTCACCGAGCGGGCCGTGCACTACCGCCTGCGCAACGGCTTCGACCACCGCAAGGTCCGCATGGCGGTGGTCGTGCAGCAGATGGTCTTCCCGCAGGCGGCCGGTGTCTTGTTCACGGCCGACCCCGTCACGTCCAACCGGAAGGTCGCCGCCGTGGAGGCCAGCTTCGGCCTGGGCGAGGCCCTGGTCTCTGGCCTCGTCAACGCGGACGCCTACAAGGTGCGGGACGGCGAGGTCATCGCCAAGGCGGTCGCCACCAAGCAGCTTGCCATCCATGCCTCGCCGGAAGGCGGGACGCAGCAACAGGCGATCGAGCCGGAGCGGCAGCAGCAACCAGCGCTGACGGATGCGCAGGTCGTGCGGCTCGTGCAGATGGGCCGGCGGATCGAAGCGCACTTCGGCCGCCCCCAGGACATCGAATGGTGCCTGGTTGACGATGGCTTCCAGTTCGTCCAGAGCCGGCCCATCACCACGCTGTTCCCCATCCCCTCGGCTGGTGACCGGGAGAACCACGTCTACGTCTCCGTCGGGCATCAGCAGATGATGACCGACGCCATGAAGCCCCTGGGGCTCTCCCTGTTCCAACTGACAGCCTTGCGGCCGATGTTCGAGGCCGGCGGGAGGCTGTTCGTCGACGTCACCCAGGGCCTGGCTTCGCCAGCGAGCCGCGCAGGCCTCCTGGCGGGCCTGGGGAAATCCGATCCGCTGATCGGGGATGCGCTGCAGACCCTCCTCGGACGCGGCGACTTCATCCCGTCGCTCCCGGACGCGGGGCCCGGCGGGGCACCGACTGGCGGCGCGCCAGCCCCCATCGAGACCGATCCAGCCATCGTCGACGAGCTGATCCGGTGCAATCAGGCCTCCGTCGCCATCTTGAAGCGCGACATCCAGACGAAGTCTGGAGCGGCGCTGCTCGACTTCATCCTGGCGGACATCCAGGAGCTGAAGCGGCTCTTGTTCGATCCGCGAAGCCATCAGGTGATCATGGCGGGGATGGAGGCCACCTGGTGGCTCAACGATCAACTGCAGGCGTGGCTGGGCGAGAAGAACGCGGCCGACACGCTCACGCAGTCCGTTCCCCACAACGTCACGTCGGAGATGGGGCTGGCCCTCCTGGATGTCGCGGATGTGATCCGCCCGCATCCGAACGTGGTGGCTTTTCTGCAGCACGTCGAGGACGAGGAATTCCTGGACGCGCTGGCCAGGCTCGCGGGCGGGCGGGAAGCGCGAGACGCCATCCGGGCCTGGCTCGACAAGTACGGCATGCGCTGCGCCGGTGAGATCGACATCACGAAGCCGCGTTGGAGCGAACGCCCCACCACGCTCGTGCCCCTCATCCTCGGCAACATCAAGAACTTCGAACCGGGCGCTGGCGTGCGGCGCTTCGAGCAAGGGCGACAGGAGGCCTCGAAGAAGGAACAGGAGCTGCTGGAGCGCCTGCGGGCCTTGCCCGACGGGGAGCAGAAGGCCGGAGAGACCCAGCGGATGATCGACCGGGTCCGGACCTTCATCGGGTACCGGGAGTATCCGAAGTACGGCATCGTCAACCGCTACTTCGTCTACAAGCAGGCCCTGTTGGAAGAAGCCGAGCGCCTCGTGCAGGCCCACGTGCTCCGTGAAAAGGAAGACATCTTCCACCTCACGTTCCAGGAACTCCACGACGTCGTGCGCACGCATCAGGTGGATGACCCGCTCATCCGCCAGCGCAAGGACGCGTTCAGGTCGTATCAAGCGCTCACGCCGCCCCGGGTGCTCACATCCGATGGCGAGGTCATCGCCGGGGCATACCGACGCGACGATTTGCCGGCCGGCGCGCTGGTCGGCCTGCCGGTCTCCGCCGGGACCATCGAGGGGCGGGCCCGCGTCATCCTGGACATGGCGGAGGCCCATCTCGAAGCGGGCGACATCCTGGTCACCGCCTATACGGACCCCAGTTGGACGCCCCTGTTCGTCGCGATCAAGGGACTGGTGACGGAGGTCGGGGGCTTGATGACCCATGGCGCGGTCATCGCACGGGAGTACGGATTGCCGGCCGTCGTGGGGGTGGAGCATGCCACCCGGCTGATCCGGGATGGGCAGCGGATCCGCGTGCACGGAACGGACGGGTACGTCGAGTTCCTGCCGTAGCCGGCCAGCCCGAGGTGGTGACTGGCGCCATCCTCCTGGTGACTGCTGTCACCGCCCGGGCGCACGACGCGAGCTCCCGGGAGCCATCCCTGCCCTGGGAAATTCACGGCTTGCGAGGCTCCTCCTGGGTGGCATGCGCGCTGCAATGAGACAGCGCACAGGCTGAACAGACTCGCCGCGACGGTCCTCCGTCGCCGCCAAGAACCCGGTGATACCCATGATCGACGTCAAGGCCACGGCCCGCTCCCATTCCATGATGCGTCCGGGCGCTGCGCAGTCCTCTTCCGTCAACCCGAGGGAACTGCTCTCGGCGGGCCCCGTTCAGGACGTGGGGACTCAAGGTCTCCAGGCCACCCGGGGCATCCCCGCGCGGGGCTTCAGCCCGGTGGACGCGTTCGAGTCCGGTGTCATCAACAGGAGGCAGCCCACCGCCGCGCCCATGCTGGGAAATCCGGCGGACTCGATCACCTTCGCCCCCCGGGGGGCCCCCATGCAGCTCGAGGAGCTTGCCCCGGCGCCGGAAGCCTCCGGTTCTGGCGTCCCCAGCGCCAATGACAAGCGGCCGGCCGGGGACAAGCGGTCGGCGGCGCAGATTGTCAACGATACGCCCGTGCTGAAGAGCCTGGGCCGCCAGAAGGACATCAAGTTCGAGCAGTTGTGCAAGCAGACGGGCATCGACCCCAAGCTCGACCTGAAGGACTCGAAGCAGAACCCCGACGCCGTCTACCGGCTGGCCAAGGTGCTGGAGTTCATCGACAGCGCCAAGGCCTCCACGGGCGAGGATCGCTCGAAGAAGGTCAAGGAAGGCCAGGGCGACGGCAACATCGAGGGCATCACCAAGAGTGGAGATGCGCGTCACGGCACCGAGGCCGGCATGGTCAAGGACTTCGCCGAGAAGGGGTACTCCTTCCTGGGCGAGCATCAGCTTCCGACCACGAAGGACACCCACGTCAAGGCGGACGGGAGCAACAAGGACAACTTCCAGTGGGCCGCCGGCGAGGCGGGCAAGGCCCTGTGGTTCCTGCCGGCGGTCAGCAACGTCCTGACGGGGGTGGGCAACTCGGAGGGAGGCTTCAAGGGAGTCGTCGAGGGCGCCGCGACCGGCTACTTCAACACCTTGAAGGGAGCCGCGGAGGGCGTCATCGGGTCCATCACGAAGGGCCGCGCCAACCCGGCCTCCATGCTCTTTGGCGGCGCCATGGGCGCGCTGGGTAGCACCGAGGCCGCGCCGCAGCCGGTGAAGGATATCGCCAACCTGTTCTGAGCCAGGGCGGGCAACAGCCCGGTCCGAAGCAACGCGGCCCCTGCCAGCGCGGCGCTCACCCTGCGGGGCGCGTCGCGCGTATCAAGCTGGCGCGGCCAGGCGGTTCGCCATGTACCGCGCGGGCGACGTCCCGAGCGCTTTTCGGAACATGGTCACGAAGCTGCTCGCGCTCTCGTAGCCAAGCTCCAGCGCCACGCTTTGCACGGCCGCGCCACGGGAGAGCTTCTGGAGGGCGAGGATGATGTGGAGCTGCTGGCGCCAGCGGCCGAAGCTCAAGCCCGTCTCCTCGACCAGGAGACGGTTCAAGGTGCGCTCGCCAACGCCGATTCGCTTCGCCCACGTCTTCGTCGTCGCGCGGTTCGCCGGATCGGCGGTCATCGCATCCACCAGACGACGCAGCCGCGGATCGCTCGGCATCGGCAGGCGATGCTTCTCGATGGAAACCGTCGCGAGTTCGTCGAGGAGCACGCTCATCAGGCGCGCGTCCGGTCCTTCGAGTTCGTAGAGCGCGGGACGTGTCGCCAGGCGAAGCAGGAGTTCGCGGAAGAGCGGCGTCACCGACACCGCGCAGCAATCCAGAGGGAGGTTCGGCGCCGCGCCAGGCTCGATGATGACGCCATAGCCCTCGAGCGGCGCGCGCGCACGGATCCGATGCGTCATCGACCCGGGGATCCACAGCGCCGATTGCGGCGGCACGATCCAGAGGGCGCTCGACGCTTCGAAGATCAGCTCTCCGCGCACCAGGTACACGAGCTGCGCTTCACGGTGCGAGTGGAACTCGCTCTCAATGCCACCGCTCGCCATGCTGAGCCCGATCGCGGTCGCCGGTCGCGCGACTGCGGTCTTGACGCGCCCACGCGACTCGAGCACGAAACGGCTCGCGAGCGAATCGAGCGACGCCACCGCGCCACGGGGCTCGCTCGCCACCTGGACGTCTCCGCGAATCGTCCAGCCTGTCGGTTGCGCAATCGGTGTTGCCTTCGAATTCCGCCGCTTCGCCGCCATGGCCGTTTTGATAAACAATTTGTCCTGATTGCGCAATGCGGCCAAGGGCGCCGGTTGCTTATGCTTTCCTCCATGCCCTCGCCCTCCACCGTGCCTTCGGGCGTCGTCGAGTCCGTGTTCCATCGCCTCGTCTCGCGACGCGCCACGGTTCGCGAAGTCGAGTCCGTGGGCGATGCGTTCCGCCTCGTCACCCTCATCGGAGAAGATCTCGAAGACCGCCGCTGGATGCCCGGCGATATGATCCAGATCGGCTTCGCCGGATTGGCCGGACGCGCGTACACGCCGCTCTCCTTCGATCCGCGGACCGGCACCACCGCGTTTCTCGGTTACGTCCACGGCCACGGCATCGCGTCGAGCTGGCTCGCTTCGGCGACGCTCGGAGAGCAGCTCTTCCTCGTCGGACCGCGTTCGGCGCTGGACCTCGACGCCGCGAATCGGCCGATGTTCTTCTTCGGCGACGAAACCTCATTCGGCACCGCAGCCGCGATTCGAGCAACGCCGGAGGGAATGCGAGAGGTTGCGTTCTCCTTCGAGGTGGACTCCGCGGAAGCCTCGCGCATCGCGCTCGAGCGGATCGGCGTCACGAACGGTGTGACGCTGACCCCGCGCGAGCCGCAGGATGCTCACCTCGACCGCATCGAAAGCGACCTCATGAGAGCGCTCCGCGCGGCTCCGCAGGCGCGATGCGTCTTCACCGGGAAGGCTTCGTCGATCCAGCGCCTCTACAAGGCGGCACGACGAGCAGGCCTCTCCGCGAAACAGGTCACCAACGTCGCCTACTGGTCCCCAGGACGGAAGGGATTCTCCGGTGTTCAGCGCTGACGGCAATGCCTGTGAGGAGGGCGAGCGAATGCTCCGAGAATGTATGTCCTTGATCCGAGGTCGACCATGAAATCCGATCCCTTCGCCGTCCTGCCCGACGAACGGGTGCGCGCCGTGCTGCGGCGCCTCCACGACGAGGCCGACCGGCAGGTGCCGGGCCTCCTCCTCCACTTCCTGCCGCAACTGCCACGGATGCTCCTCGGCCGCCGCATCGACGCCCCGGGGGCGGAGCGCGGGTACTTCGCCGACAAGTACCTCGCGCTTGAGCGCGACCCGGGCGCCTTCTGCTACCTGACGGCGCGGTCGCTCCGCGCCAGGACGATCGTCGAGTTCGGCACGTCCTTTGGCATCTCGACGCTGTGGCTGGCGGCGGCGGTGCGCGACAACGGCGGCGGCCGCGTCATCGGCACCGAGTTCGTGCCGGAGAAGGCGCGGCGCGCGCAGGCGAACCTGGAGGAGGCGGGGCTCGCGTCCTTCGCGGAGATTCGCGTGGGTGACGCGACAGAGACGTTGCGGGCGGACCTCGGCGAGGTGGACTTCATGCTCAACGATGGGTCTCCCCAGCCGGCCCTCGACGTGCTGAAGCTCGTCGCCCCGGCCCTGCGTCCGGGCGCCGTGGTGGTGACCGACAACGTCGGCTTCTTCAAGGCCGACTACCGCGACTACGTCGCCTACGTGCGCGATCCGCGCCAGGGTTTCGCGTCGATGACGATGCCCTTCCGCTCGGGCGCGGAGTACTCGGTTCGGCTGCCGGCGCGCCCGGTCTGACCCGCACGCACGGCCCCTGAAACGCGAAGCGCCGGCAGGTCGGCTCCCGGCGCTTCGCGCTCACGTCATTCGAGGCTCGCTCAGAGTGTCTTGCGTCCCGGCAGGTCGAAGCGGTCGAGGTTCATCACCTTGGTCCATGCGGCGATGAAGTCCTGCACGAAGTGCGCTTCGCCGTCCCCGGCCGCGTAGACCTCCGCCAGTGCGCGCAGTTGCGCGTTCGAACCGAAGACGAGGTCGGCGATCGTCGCCGTCCAGCGCACCTTGCCCGTGGCGCGGTCGCGGCCCTCGAACACGTTCGGCGTCGCCTCCGAGCGTTTCCACGCGGTGCGCATGTCGAGCAGGTTGACGAAGAAGTCGGGGCTCAGCGTGCCCGGGCGCTGGGTGAACACGCCGTGCGGCGTGTGGCCCACATTGACGTCCAGCGCGCGCAGGCCACCCACGAGCACCGCCATCTCCGGCGCGGTGAGGGTGAGAAGGCTGGCGCGGTCGATGAGCGCGGCGGTGGTCGTCGCTTCGGCGCCGGCACGGACGTAGTTGCGGAAGCCGTCGGCCGCCGGCTCGAGGACGAGGAAGGAGTCGATGTCCGTCTGGTCGGCCGACGCATCCATGCGGCCCGGGGTGAAGGGCACGGTGACCTTGTGACCGGCGTTGCCCGCGGCGGCTTCGACGGCCGCGACGCCGCCCAGCACGATCAGGTCGGCCAGCGACACCCGCTTGCCGCCACCCTGCGCGGCATTGAACCGCTTCTGGGTGGCTTCAAGCGTGGCGAGCACCTTCGCGAGCTCGGCGGGCTCATTGGCCTCCCAGTCCTTCTGCGGCGAAAGACGGATGCGCGCGCCGTTCGCGCCGCCGCGCATGTCGCTGCCGCGGAACGTCGACGCGGAGGCCCAGGCCGTCTTGACGAGCTGCTGGATCGAGAGGCCGGAGGCGAGCAGCTCGGCCTTGAGCGCGGTGATGTCCGCGTCGTTGACCAGCGCATGATTGACGGCCGGGATCGGGTCCTGCCAGAGCAGCTCCTCGGCCGGCACCAGCGGGCCCAGGTAGCGCACCTTGGGGCCCATGTCGCGATGGGTCAGCTTGAACCAGGCGCGCGCGAAGGCGTCGGCGAACCTGACCGGGTCGGCCATGAAGTCGCGGGAGATCCGCTCGTAGACCGGGTCGAAGCGCAGCGCGAGGTCGGCGGTGGTCATCATCGGCGCGTGGCGCTTGCCGGGCACGTGCGCGTCGGGCACGGTGCCGTCGCCGCTGGCGCCAACGGGCTTCCACTGCTGCGCGCCGGCCGGGCTCTTCGTCAGCTCCCAGTCGTAGCCGAACAGCGTCTCGAAGTAGCTCATGTCCCACTTCGTCGGCGTGGGCGTCCACGCGCCCTCCAGGCCGCTGGTGGTGGCATGCGCGCCAATGCCGCTCTCGTAGGCGTTCTTCCAGCCCAGTCCGAGTTCCTCGATGTTCGCGCCCTCCGGCTCCGCGCCCAGGTGGTGCGCCGGGCCAGCGCCGTGGCACTTGCCGAAGGTGTGCCCACCGGCGACGAGCGCGACGGTCTCCTCGTCGTTCATCGCCATGCGCGCGAACGTGTCGCGGATGTCGCGCGCGGAGGCGACCGGATCAGGGCGGCCGTTCGGGCCTTCTGGATTGACGTAGATGAGGCCCATCTGCACGGCGGCCAGCGGATGGGAGAGCTCGCGCTCGCCGCTGTAGCGTTCGTCGCCCAGCCAGGTGGACTCCGGGCCCCAGTTGATGGGCTGCGGCTCCCACACGTCCTCGCGGCCGCCTCCGAAGCCGAACGTCTTGAAGCCCATCGACTCCAGCGACACGTTGCCCGCGAGGATCATGAGGTCGGCCCACGACAGCTTGCGGCCGTACTTCCGCTTGATCGGCCACAGCAGGCGGCGCGCCTTGTCGAGGTTGCCGTTGTCGGGCCAACTGTTGAGCGGCGCGAAGCGCTGCTCACCCGAGCGCGCGCCGCCGCGACCGTCGAAGATGCGGTAGGTGCCCGCCGCGTGCCACGCCATGCGGATGAAGAACGGGCCATAGTGGCCGTAGTCGGCGGGCCACCAGTCCTGCGAGTCGGTCATCAGCGCGTGCAGGTCCTGGATCACCGCATCCAGAGGGAGCGTCCGGAACTCCGCCGCGTAGTCGAAGTCCTCGACCATCGGGTCCGACAGCGAGCCATGCTGGTGCAGCATCGCGAGGTTGAGCTGGTCGGGCCACCACTGCGTGTTCGTGCGGGCGCGGCGGGGGCCATGCGCGACCGGGCACTTCGATTCGTCGTTCATGCGGTTCTCCTCACAGGGTTGCGCCGTGCACCGACGACTGGCGCGCGGGTCCGACGCTCTACGGATGTGCCGCTCAACCGGCGACGCTGGCGGCGGCAGCACGGTGCACGAGGCGCCCGTTTGCGTGCAGCGGACGCCATGTGTGCCGAAAACGTAGCCCTGCGTCGCGGTCACCGGAAAACGATTGTTCGGAGGGGCCCGAAAGTCGTTTGCTATCGAACCCCAGCGAGGAAGACAGGAAGATGACGGATCAACCCAAGACGGCAGGAGCGGCGGCCTCCAAACTCATCAGCGGAAGGATTGCCGAGTTGGGTGACTGGAGAGGCGCGACACTCGCAAGGATGCGCGCCCTCATCAGGGAGGCCGACCCGGATGTCGTGGAAGAGTGGAAGTGGATGGGGACCCCGGTCTGGTCCCACGACGGGGGCATCTGCACGGGAGAGTCCTACAAGGAGAAGGTGAAGCTGACCTTCTTCAAGGGCGCTTCCTTGAAGGATCCTTCCAAGCTCTTCAACTCAAGCCTCGATGGGAACACAAGGCGCGCCATCGACATTCACGAGGATGAGGAGATCGACGCGGATGCGTTCAAGGCGCTCATCCGCGCGGCCGTCGCCCTCAATACCTCTGGCGGAAAGAAGCCCACGAAGCGCAAGCCCCGCGCGCCCTGAAACGAAGTCCATCCCGGAGGAAATGGGAAGCGCATCGCTTGATATCAGAAGGGGTGCGGTAGGCTGCCGGGTTCACGCCAGCAGGAGTCTCCACCATGGTCCGGAGTCTTGCCCTTCTCGGTCTCGTCGTCTGCCTTGTCTCCGGTTGCTCGGAGGACCCTCCCGAAGGTGGCGGCCCCCAATCCCAGGCGGATGGCGGCACGTCGGATGGCGGCACGTCGGAGTGCGAGGCGTTCGGCCGCTTCGGTGCACCGGGTACGACCTTCACGCTGCCGGGACCTGGCCCGACGGGCGAGCTGTACATCCCAGATGTGCAGGCGCGCTTCCCGTCGGTGGACTGGAGCACGTTGGACCGGCTCTACATCCCCGCGGGCCGCTACACGCTCATCAACCTGGGCAACCTGCCGGACCGGTCCGCCAGCCGGCCGCTGGTCATCACCAACGCGGGCGGGCAGGTGGTCATCCGGCCTGAACCCGGAAGCACCCAGGGCTACATCTGGTCCGTCAGCGGCGGCTCCCATTGGGTCCTCACCGGGCGGTATGACCCGGACTCCGGCACGGGTGACGCGAACTTCCCGGGCCATCGCTGCGGCGCGTACGCGACGTCCCGCGGGCGCTACGGCATCCTGAGCGATGACATCTTCCTGAACGGTGGCCACATGGGGCTGGGCATCGGTGGCGCGCGCGCCTTCGAGCTGGAGTACCTGGAGCTCACCCGGGCGGGCTTCGCGGGCCTGCGCATCAACCGCTCCGCTGGGAGCGACGGGAAGGTGCCGCCCCTGGATGACATCCTGCTTCACGACCTCTACATCCACGACACGGCCAGCGAGGCCATCTACTTCGGTTCGACGCAGGGTGCGCCCACGCCGCTCGGCTCCAACCTGAAGGTCTACAACAACCGCCTCGTGCGCACGGGGACGGAGTCCCTGCAGATCCAGAACCTGGGTGACGGCACGGAGGTGCATCACAACGTCTTCGCCTTCGGCGCACTCGACTGGCGCGCGGCCTTCCAGCGCTATCAGGACAACAACTCCCAGGCGCAGGTGCGCGGCGGCCACATCCGCTTCCACCACAACGTCTTCGTGGGCGGCGCTGGAGCCCTGCTCAACTTCTTCGCGCAGGCGGAGACGGGAGACCTCCCGCTGAACGTCGAGTTCGCGGACAACTACTTCGCGGACACGCTCTCGCTGGGCGTCTATCTGGGCGGCACGGCCGGGGCAGGGTCGACGTTCCTCTGGGAGCGCAACGCGTTCCGGGGGCTCGACTTTGGCTATGCCAGCGTCTACCCGGACACCACGGATCCGGGCGTCGTCTTTGGCAAGGCGGCCACCCTCACCTCCCCCCTGACCTTCAAGGACAACCAATGGGAGGGCGGGCGCAAGCTCATCGCGGGCCTGACGGGAGGCAGCGGAACGGTGGGTCCGGTGACGGCCACTGGCAATGTGAATGGCGCCGTGTCTGTGTTGAACTTCGTCGACACGGGGCTGCCGGCGGGGACGACCTCGCGGCAGTTGGAGATGTGGACGGACCGCGCCACCCTGGCCCCCAACTCGCCAGAGGTGACGTACGCGGCGGGGGCGCTGGTGATGCACGATGGGCAGCTCTACCGGGCGCGCGCCCAGAACACGAACAAGCCGCCCCCGCAGAATGCCTCCGTCTGGGAGCTTCTATCCCTTCCGGTGGATGACCTGCGCACCACGCCGGGAACCGCGTGGGCGGAGCGTGGCGTGGGCCTCCTGGACGTCGTGCGGTAGTCACAGGGTGCAGGTGTGAGGGTGGCGGAACATGTCGAACCACCCATCGCTCGGCGGGGGCACCTGACGGATGATGCGGCCATGGGTCTGGCCGTGCATCGATATGGAAGGGCCGCGCTGGGGCTGCTGCTCCTGGCGACCCCCGGCCGTGCCCAGGAGGCCGCGCCCCTCACCTCCTTCTCGCTGGAGCGCCTGGAGGTGAACCCGGGCCTGGGCGCGCTGACGCTCGGCAACGGCGAGCTGCTGGCCCCGGGGTCGCTGCGCGTGTCCCTGCTGGGGCACTACCAGCGGGAGCCCCGGGTCTTCGACGGCGACGGCCAGGACACATCCCTCCTCCGGTACCGGACCACCGGGCTGCTGGCGCTGGCGGTCGGCGTGCTGCCGTGGCTCGAGTTGCAGGGGCAGCTCCCCGTCGTCGTGAGGCAGCGGGGCGACGACCTGACCGCCTCGCAGGGAATCGCCTCCCCGTCGCGCAGCGGGCTGGGCGCGCCCCGGTTCGACGTCCGGCTGGGATTGCTGGGCAGGCTCTCCCCGGAGGCGCTCCACCTGGCGCTGGACCTGGGCGTCCAGTTGCCCGTGGGCGCTTCGGGCGCGCTGGTGCGGGACAGCGGCTTCAGCGGCTGGGGGCGGCTGCTCCTGGGCAAACAACTGGGCCCGGTGTCACCCGCGCTGGAGGCGGGGGTACTCCTGCGCCCTTCCGTCTCGCTGGGCGCGGATGCAAGCGACAGCGTGGGCAGTGAGCTCCAGGTCGGCGCGGGGCTGACGGTGGGG
>NZ_RAVZ01000229.1 GCF_003611635.1 Corallococcus terminator
CTTCATGGGGGCGTTCTCGGAGGGAAAGGGGGCGGGTACAGCCCCGCGCGGCGTATACTCGTAACCCGCGTGAGATACGAGTTGGTCCTTCAACCGATGGCCCCGGGCGTCCCGTACGACGCGGCGCGGGTGGAAGCCCTCCTGGCGGCGAAGTCGGGGGCCGTCCGCCCGGACGGCGCGCGCGACTGGGCCTTGTCCCAGGGCGACGTGGAGGTGGCGCCACTCCACGACAAGGGCCAGGTCGTGGCCCTGGAGCTGCGCGTGCCCCTGCTGGACCACCCGGACCTCATCCGCGAGGTGCTGGCGGAAGCCGCGGCCCTGGCCCGCAAGGCGAAGGTCCGGCTGTTCGACCCGCAGCTCGGGCAGGCCCTGGCGGCCGCCGACACGGAGCGCGTGGTGGAGCAGTACACGCGCACGGAGCAATACGCGCGCACGGCGCCGCGCATGGAGATCACCCCCGGCCTGGCGGAGGCGATGGACGCGGCGGCCCGCTACGAACCGAAGGGGCCCGGGATGTCGCTGCCCACGAAGCTCATCCTCTTCGGCGTGGGGGGCTTCGCCATCCTCTACTTCGTGATGACGTCCCTGCTCCGACAGCTCAACGGGGAATGAGTCCGCCCGTGGCCCCACCGGTGCGGCTCCAGCGGGAGCGGCTGGTCGGCTCGAAGTGGACGGCGGTCCAGCCCCGGGAGCGGGAGAAGCATTTCGTCGTCCTGCGCTGGGTGGGGGAGGGGGATGACCCGCCCCAGGAACTGGAGCTGGAGGCGCTTCTTACCCTGCGGCTGCACCGGGTCCCCTGGCGGGCGCTCGCGGACCGGGAACACTGGCTGTCTGGCTGGAGATGAGCGCGGAGGCGGTTCTGGCGTTAACGTGCCGACGTGCTCAAGGCCCTCGTCATCGTCTGCATCCTGTTGCCCCTGGCGGAGCTGTACCTGCTGATCACGCTCGGGCATCACATCGGGCTGGGGTCCACGCTCGGGTTGCTCGCTGCTTCCGCGGTGCTGGGAAGCCTCATCGCCCGGAAGCAGGGCGAGCGGGTGTTCCGCAACTGGCGTGAGGCGATGGCCGGCGGCGGAGTGCCCGAGGAGGGCCTGCTCAGCGGCGTGCTGGTGATGGTGGGCGGTGCGCTGCTCATCGCGCCGGGGTTCCTGTCGGACATCATCGGGTTGGCGCTGATGGTGCCTCCGGTGCGTCGCTTCATGACGGCGCGCGTCCGGCGCTCGTTGGAGCAGACCCTGCGCTCGGGCGCCGTGCGGGTGGCGCACTTCGGGGGCATCGGGCCGGTTCCGGATGGGGTGCCGCTCGACCCGAACCGGCCGGCGGGGCCCTTCCAGGATGCCCGGCGCTTCGACACCTCGGAGGTGCCCGCTTCCGTCGAGCCCTCGGAGGGGCCCGCCACCTTCCGCCGCCCCCGGAGCGAGGGCGGCGAGGTGGACGCGGACTTCACCAGCGACGAGGAACCCCGGGGCTGATGGGCGTCCGCGGGGGCGAGCCCGTGTCTCCCGGTGCATTCCACCGGGGCGTGGTGGGCATGGGTTTCGGCACGGGGGCGCTTTCAGGAGTCCCAGGCACGGGCTTGATGGGCAGGCCCAGGGCCGCGCGGGACTCGGGGGCGTAGCGGCCGGTGGGGAACTCGCGCAGGTACTGACGGTATTCGTCCTCGGCGGCCACGGACTGACGCTGCTTCGTGAAGCAGCGACCCCGGAGGGCGCGGGCCTCCTCGCGGTGGTTCGAGCGGGGGCTGGCTTCGGCGATTTCTCCCAGGCCCACGAGGAAGCGTCCGCACGTCGAACGATGGGACTGCACCCGGGCGTACCCTAGGAAGCGCTCGTCGGAGTCATCCGACAGCAGACCGCCCGGGATGAGCATGCCCAGCGTCTTGCGCCGACGCGGTGGCGTTGGAGGCACCGGGGCGATGGAGGGCGCCTGCACCGACCCCGGCGTCAGCAGGGGCGCGGCGGACGCGAGCGAGTCACCCGTGGAACCGGGGTAGGGCACGAAGCCGTCGTCAGAGGCGGCGGGCGCCGTGGCCACGCCTGGAGGCGGGGTTTCGGATCCGGCCGCCGGGGGCTCCAAGGGATTGGCGGCGGTGGCAACGGACTGGCGTGACGCGGGGTCGTCCACCAGCGCGGGAACTTCGGAGTCCGGGTCGGGATTGGAGCCAGGCGTCTCCAAGGGATTGGCGGCGGTGGCAATGGACTGGCGCGGCGTGGAGTCCGTGGCGGCGACCGCTGTGTCTGGCTTCACCTCCGGCGCGGGGGAGGGCGGCGAGGCCACGCCGGTCCGCATGGGTTCCCTGTTCGACGCAGTGACACTCGCGACGGTCGGTCGCGGCTCGGCGGCCCGCAGGTCCCGGAAGGCCTGCCGGTCCCCAGCGGAGAGAGCGCGAGGCTTCAGCACGCCTCCTGTCTGGGCAAGCTCCACGCGTTCACCCGCGTCCACGAAGCGCGGAGGTTGTCCCTCCGCATCCACGCGCACGCGGCCTTCGAGCACCGCGACCGCGGCGCCACCCGGGGTGCGCTCCACGGAGAAGACCGTTCCGACGACGGTGACGCGCAGGCCCGCGGACTCCACGAGGAAGGCTTCCCGCTGGGCGTGAGAGGCCGTCACGGAGAGCCGCCCCTGCTGGACGGTGAGGTGCACGGCGTTCGTCTCCGCGCGAGCGAACACCACGTCCGAACCGGCCGACAGCCGCACGCGGCTCTCGTCCGGAAGCCGCAGCACGGCGGAGGCCTTCGGAGGCGTGCGGACCGCCATGCCCGAGCGCAACCGCATGCCCGAGGCCAGCGCATGCTCCGACCCGGTGACCTCACGCACGAGCGCGCCAGTCACCCGCTCCACCTCGGTGGTGGAGGCCGCGTTGGCGCGTACGGCGATGGCGTCAGGAGTCTTCTGGGGCTCTCCCGTCGAAGGTGTGGTCCCCGGTCCGGTCGCCACGACCGACGGAGCCTCCCGTGCATCCCCAGACGGATGCGCGGGAGCAGGTCCGGGCGAGCCCACCGTCGGAGACTCCCCATCGCGCGGAGCCGTCACCGCGAGGGTGGGCGTCCCCACGTCCGCGTTCCTCCGAGCGAACAGCGCACCGCCCAGCCACAGCACGAGAACGACGGCGCAGGCCCCCGCGAGCGTCAGCGCCCAGGGCGACAGGAACCGGCGCTCGGGCACGGCCATCCGCTTCGCCGCCGCGGCCTTCAGCCTGGCCCCCGTCTCCTCCCACCGCACGGCGGGTGCCACCTCGCGAGCGGTGTGCAAGAGCGCCCGGGCCTCCACCACCCGCTTCAATTCCGCCGCGCAGGCCTCGCAGGCCGCCACGTGTGCCTCCACGCGGGCCTTCGCTCCGGCCTCCAGTTCGTCCGCGGCCAGCGCCCACAGGGCCTGGGTCTCATGGCCGGCCATGGGGGCCTCCCATCGGACGGGCGACGACCAGACGCTGCATGGCTTCGGTGAACTCCACTCTGGCGTGGTGCAGGCGGCTGCGCACGGTGTTGACGGAGCTTCCCACGGCCAGGGCGATCTCGTCCGGACTCATGCCGCACAGCTCGTGGTAGACGAAGACGATCCGCTTCTTGGGCTTGAGCTTCTCCAGCGCCGCCTCCACCAGCCGGGCCGCCTGACGGCGCTCCGCGGCGCGCTCCGGGTCCTCCCCCGGGGCCACCACCTCCGGCGGCTCCGCGAACGAATCCTCCGGCCGCCTCCGTTTCCAGCGCAGGTGGCTCAGCGCCACGTTGGAGCACACCCGGTAGAGGAACGTGCGGAAGCGCGACTCGCCCCGGAAGCCCTTCACCGCCGTGAGCAGCCGCAGGTACGTCTCTTGAAGCAGGTCCTCCACCTCCACGCGGTTGCCCACCAGGTGGCGCAGCGTGCGCGCCGCGTCCTCGCGCGTGGCCTCATAGAGCTGTTCGAAGGCGGAGAGCTCCCCGGCCTGGACGCGGCGCACCAGGAGGAGCAGGTGGGCTTCGTCCGCGGACTGCTGCGCGCGCGCGGCTGCCTCGCCCGACCCGGCTTCGGGTGGGTTCGCGGCCGCCCATGAGCGCGCTCCACGGATGAACACCGCCGCTTCTCCTTCAAGGTGACGCAGGACGCGCCCCCCATCGAGGAACGCCCTCCAGTCTGTGTCGGTGGTCCAGACGAGCACACTGCCTCCGTGCCCCTGGGTCTCCGGAGAGACGAAAAAAGATCAAAATAATTTGATCGATTCGGCCCCCTCTTGCGTCGAAGCCTCACGAAATCGGATGACCCCCCCGGCGGCCGGTCCGGACCCATCCTATTCCTTTGGAGCCCCCACTCATGAGGAACACCTCGCTTCGCGGCACGATGTTCGTGCCGTTCCTTGCGCTGTTAGGCCTGTTGTCGGGTTGCATCCTCGATACGCGTGGCGACAACTGGCCCGACGACGACTACGACTACGACACCAGTTGCGTGAGCGCGTCCGACTGTGGCTCCGACCAGTACTGTCGGGCCGGCAGTTGCTGGGACCTCTCCTCGGACGCCAACACCTGTGTGTACTCCAGCGAGTGTCCCGGCACGCAGATGTGCATCAACGGCTGGTGCGCCCAGTCGTGCTACCGCGACTCGGACTGCGGCTCCTCCGGCCGCTGCCAGGACAACTTCTGCACCCCCAAGCCCGGCGGCGGCTCGTCGGACGCGGGCACCAAGCCGGATGGCGGCACGAAGCCGGACGCGGGCACCAAGCCGGACGGTGGCGCGTCGGACGCGGGCACCAAGCCGGACGGCGGCACCAAGCCGGACGCGGGCACCACGGACGGCGGCTCCGGCCCGGCCTGCCGGGTCAATACGGACTGCGGCGCGGACCGCTACTGCATCAACAGCGTCTGCAAGGCCGGGTGTGACACGGATGCCAAGTGCGGCCCCAACGGCGTGTGCATCCAGGGCCTGTGCGAGCCCCGCCAGCAGGACCCGAACGCCTGCACCACGCAGGCCCAGTGCCCGGCCAACAACGACTGCGTGAACGGCCAGTGCCGCTCGCCCTGCACCTCCACCACGGAGTGCTCGGCGGACACGAAGTGCGAGATTGGCTACTGCCTGCCCATCCCCTCCGGTGGCGCGTGCAAGGCCAACTGCGAGTGCCCCGCCGGCCAGGTCTGCACCAGCGGCCAGTGCAAGTCGCCGCAGCCGGACCCGGGCCAGTCGTGCCAGGCCAACTGCGACTGCCCCTCGGGCCAGGTGTGCACCAGCGGCAAGTGCAAGGCGCCCACGCCGGACCCCGGCACGGGCAGCGGCATGTCCTGCACGGTGAACTGCGAGTGCCCGTCCGGTGAGGTCTGCACCAGCGGCAAGTGCAAGCTGCCCCCGACGCAGCCGTCGCAGGACGCCGGCACGTCCGGCTCCGTGTGCCGGGCCAACTGCGAGTGCCCCGCGGGCCAGGCCTGCACCAGCGGTCAGTGCAAGCCCGTGAACAACGGCTCCGGCAATGCCTGCCAGGCCAACTGCGAGTGCCCGTCCGGCGAGCGCTGCCAGGACAACGTCTGCTGGCTGTAGTCGCCAGCGGGTGACGGCTTTCAGCGCGAGGGGGCCACCATGCGCCAGCAGCGGTGGATCTCCTTGCGGTGGAAGTCCTCGGGGATGGAGCGGGGGGTGAGTTCCTCCACCTGCTCCAGGCCCCGGGTCGCGGAGTCCTTCAGTTCGAAGCCCAGGTAGTTGGTGGAGAAGTACAGGACACCTCCGGGCGACAAGAGCGCCTGGAGGTGTTCGAGCATCCGCACGTGGTCGCGCTGCACGTCGAAGTTCCCCGACATCTTCTTCGACGTGGAGAACGACGGCGGGTCGCAGACGATGAGGTCGTACCGGTCCTCACCGTGCCGGGCCTGGTCCTCCAGCCACGCCTTCGCGTCCGCGCGGATGAGCACGTGGCGCGGATCCGCCAGCGTGTTGAGGACCAGGTTGTCCTCCGCCCAGTCCAGGTACGTGTTGGACAAATCCACGCTCACGCTGCCCGCCGCGCCGCCCGCCGCCGCGTACACCGTGAACGCGCCCGTGTACGCGAAGAGGTTGAGGAACTGCTTGCCCTTGGCCTCCGTGCGCACGCGCGCGCGGGTGTTGCGGTGGTCCATGAACAGGCCGGTGTCCAGGTAGTCGCCCAGGTTCACCCAGAACTTCAGGCCCTGCTCCTCCACCACCAACCGCTCGCTGCCCTGGCCCACGCGGCCGTACTGCGAGCGGCCCCAGGGCTGGGGCGTGTGCGTCTTCACGGACGTTTTCTCCACGGGCACGCCCAGCACGGCGGTGACGGCGGCGAGCACCTCCGCGCGTTCGGAGTCCGTGCTGGCGCCCTTCGCGTGGGCCTTGCGGCGCGGGTACTCCACGACGTGCGCGTGGTCGCCGTAGAGGTCCACCGCGTAGGAGTACTCCGGGATGTCCCGGTCATAGACGCGGAAGGCGGTGAGCCCCTGCGCGCGGGCCCACTTGCGCAGGCGCTTCGCGTTCTTGCGCAGGCGGTTCTCGAACATGCTGGTGCCCGCCGCCGCGCCCTCTGTGTCCTGCTTGCCTTCGTCCGCCATGCCCCGTCGGTCCTTCCTGTTTCGCACCCGCGCGCCGCCCCTCATATTGCAGGCCGGACGCGGGGCGGGGGAAAACCCGGGGCCATGAGCGTGCGCGTCGAGAAGAACGGCCCCGTCACCACCGTCATCCTCCACCGCCCGGAGGTGCGCAACGCGGTGGACCGCGACACGGCGGCCGAACTGGCGGACGCCTTCCGGGCCTTCGACGCGGATCCCGATTCGCGCGTGGGCGTGCTCTTCGGCGACGAGGGCACGTTCTGCTCGGGCGCGGACCTGAAGGCCGTGGCCGAAGGGCGCCTGTCACGCCTGGAGCCGGAAGGGGATGGGCCCATGGGCCCGTCGCGCATGCTGCTGTCCAAGCCCGTGGTGGCGGCCATCGCCGGGCACGCGGTGGCGGGGGGCCTGGAACTGGCCCTGTGGTGCGACCTGCGCGTGGCGGAGGAGGACGCGGTGCTGGGCGTCTTCTGCCGCCGCTGGGGCGTGCCGCTCATCGATGGAGGCACCGTGCGCCTGCCCCGGCTGATTGGCCTGTCGCGAGCCCTGGACCTCATCCTCACCGGCCGCCCCGTGCCCGCCGCCGAAGCGCTGGGCATGGGGCTCGTCAACCGCGTGGTGTCGAAGGGTGAGGCCCGGACGGCGGCGGAGGCCCTGGCGCACCAGGTGGCCGCGTTCCCCCAGGCGTGCATGAAGGCGGACCGCCTTTCCGCCTACACGCAGGCCGGGCTGGGCCTGGAAGACGCATTGCGCCAGGAGTTCCAGGAGGGGGTGAAGGTGCTCCAATCGGAGTCCATCGCCGGGGCCACGCGCTTCGCCGGGGGAGCGGGCCGGCACGGCCGGTTCGAGTAGGCACCGGAAGGCACCCCGGGGGCGCTGCGCGGCACGTGGGACTGTGTTAGTTCGCGGGCCATGCGCTTCGACACGCTCGCCATCCATGCCGGCCAGGAGCCGGACCCCACCACGGGCGCCATCATGACGCCCGTCTACCTGACCTCCACCTACGTCCAGGACGGGCCGGGAGAGCACAAGGGCTACGAGTACAGCCGCACGCAGAACCCCACGCGCAAGGCCCTGCAGGACTGCCTGGCCGCGCTGGAAGGCGCGAAGTACGGCGCCGCGTTCGCGTCCGGCCTCGCTGGCACCGACATGCTGATGCACATGCTGGAGGTCGGTGACCACGTCATCGTCTCCGACGACGTGTACGGCGGCACCTTCCGGCTCTTCGACAAGGTGTGGAAGCGCGCGGGCATCACGTACTCCTTCGTGGACCTCTCCAAGCCGGAGAACTTCGAAGCGGCCATCACCCCCAAGACGAAGATGGTCTGGGTGGAGACGCCGACCAACCCGATGCTCAAGCTCATCGACCTGGGCCGCATCGCGGAGATCGCCAAGAAGCGCGGCATCCTGTCCGTCGCGGACAACACGTTCATGACGCCGTACTTCCAGAAGCCGCTGGCGCTGGGCTTCGACGTCGTCGCGCACTCCACGACGAAGTACCTCAACGGCCACAGCGACGTGGTGGGCGGCTTCGTCTGCACCAGCCGCGATGACGTCGCGGAGCGGATGTACTTCCTGCAGAACGCGGTGGGCGGCGTGTCCGGCGCCTTCGACAGCTTCCTCGTGCTGCGCGGCGTGAAGACGCTGCACGTGCGCATGGACCGCCACGCGCACAACGCGATGAAGGTCGCCCAGTACCTGGCCACGCACAAGCAGGTGAAGAAGGTCACCTACCCGGGCCTGGAGACGCACCCGCAGCACGCCCTGGCGCGCCAGCAGATGACCGGCTTCGGCGGCATGCTGACGTTCGACATCCACGGCGGCCTGGAGGCGGCGCGCACCTTCCTCAAGACGGTGAAGGTCTTCGCCTGCGCCGAGTCCCTGGGCGGCGTCGAGTCCCTCATCGAGCACCCCGCCATCATGACCCACGCCTCCGTCCCCCAGGAGACGCGCGAGAAGCTGGGCATCACCGACGGCTTCATCCGCCTGTCCGTGGGCATCGAGGACTCGCAGGACCTCATCGACGACCTCGCGCAGGCGCTCGACCGGGTGAAGTAGTCCCGCACTCCAAGGCCTCCTGAACGCAGGGCCTTCACGCTCCCCCACACCGGGCGCGTGGAGGCCCTTCGTCGTTTCCGGACCCGGAGCGCGGCCTACGCCTGCCTCCTCTCCAGGCTTGCCCGGATGCCCTCCAGGGCAGGAGGAATGTCGGTTGGAGCACAACGTTTTCGCCGCGATGCGCAAACGACTGCTTGTCTCCACCGGCCTCCTGGGCGCGTGGCTCGCGACTGGCTGCGAGTCCCCGCCTGTTCCCACTGACTCCGATGAACCTCCCGCCGCGCTCCCCGCGCCGGCGGCCCAAGACGACGAAGAAGCGTCCCTCTCCGCGTCCAACTGCAACCAGCTCACCCCGAAGGCCGTGACGGCCAGTGGGGATGACGGCAACGTCGCCGCGAACACGCAGGACGACAACCTGGGCACGCGCTGGAGCGCGCAGGGGCAGGGCGTCTGGCTCCAGATGGACCTGGGCTCCGTGCAGTCCCTCACCGGCACCACCATCGCGTGGCACCGGGGCAACGAGCGCCAGAACCACTTCGTCCTCGCCACCTCCACGGACGGCGCCACCTTCACGCAGGCGTACGCGGGCGACAGCGCCCTCAACGCCTCCGCGCAGACGACGTCCTTCTCCGCTCGCAACGCGCGCTACGTGCGCATCACCGTCAACGGCAACACGGTGAACGACTGGAACTCCATCGCGGAGACCCGGGCGTGCGCGGCGGCCGCGCCTCCCGCGCCTCCGTCCTCGTCCGACTCCGGCCCCGTGCTGCCCCGGCTGCCCTATCTCCAGAGCGTGAAGCAGACCTCCGCCATCGTGGCCTTCCGCACGGCGAGCAGTTGCACGCCCACGGTGCGCTACGGCGAAGGCACCAGCCTGACGAACACGGTCAGCGCGGGCGTGGCTGGCACGCGCCACGCGGTGAAGCTGTCGGACCTGACCGCGGGCCGCACCTACGGCTACGTCGTGTCCGCGTGTGGCAGCACCACGGGCCTGCGCGGGTTCCAGACGTCCACCCCCTCCAGCGCCACGAAGGTCCACTTCACCGCGATGGGTGACTTCGGCACGGGCGGCAGCTTCCAGAAGAAGGTGATGGCGGTGATGTCCACGCCCGCGTGGCGTTCGGAGTTGCTGCTGGCGCTGGGCGACAACGCGTATCCGGACGGCACCGACGCGGAGTTCCAGGCGCACCTCTTCACGCCCATGGCCTCGCTCTTGCGCGAGGTGCCCATGTTCGCCACGCCCGGCAACCACGAGTACGTGACGAACCAGGCGCAGCCCTACCTGGACAACCTCTACCTGCCGGCCAACAACCCGGCGGGCACGGAGCGCTACTACTCCTTCGACTGGGGCCCGGTGCACTTCATCTCGCTGGACTCCAACTGCGCGGTGGGGCTCGCGTCCGCGGACCGGTGCACGCTCGCGGCGCAGAAGGCGTGGGCGGAGAGCGACCTGGCCGCGAACACGCGCCCGTGGACGGTGGCCTTCTTCCACCACCCGTCCTGGTCCAGCGGTGAGCACGGCTCGCAGCTCACCATGCGCCGCCAGTTCGGCCCCCTGTTCGAGAAGTACGGCGTGGACTTGGTGCTCACCGGGCACGACCACGACTACGAGCGCAGCAAGCCGATGTACGGCGACAACGTGGCGTCGGGAAGCCAGCGCGGCATCCCGTACCTCGTGGTGGGCAGTGGCGGCGCGACGCTGCGTCCCTTCGCCACCAGCCAGCCCGCGTGGACGGCGCTGCGCGACAACCAGGCCTATGGCTTCCTGGACGTGACGGTGGATGGCGGCACGCTGACGGCGCGGCTCATCACCTCCAGCAACACCGTGCGCGACACGCTCACCCTGAAGAAGACCCTGGCGAAGAGCGCGGCCCGGGTGGCGAGCAGCGCGGACGAGGCCGCGGCGGAGGAGGCCCACGACACGCCTCCGGGACCGACGGATGACCGCGCGGAACCTCGCGTCCTCCGGCCAGTGCAGCCCGCGGACACCCTGGAGTCCGTGGCGGATCCCGAAGAGCCGCTTCCGCAGTAGCCGAAGGGGCCCGCCGGAAGGTAGGGAAGGGCGGACACCGTTCCACCCCTTCCACCGCCGGCGGGCCGGCACCTTCCGAGGGACACCATGCGCTACTTCGACGACTTCCCCATCGGTGAGATCGTGGAGCTGGGGCCGTATGTGGTGACGCGCGAGGAGATCCTCGCGTTCGCGCACCAGTTCGACCCCCAGCCCTTCCACGTCGACGAGGACGCCGCGCGCCAGAGCATCTTCGGCGGCATCATCGCCAGCGGCTGGCACACCGCCTCCATCTGCCACAAGCTGCTCGTGAGGGATCTGCTGAGCACGTCCGCCAGCATGGGCTCCCCGGGCCTGGATGAGCTGCGCTGGAAGAAGCCGGTGCGCCCGGGCGACTCGCTCAAGGTGCGCGTGGAGACGCTGGAGGCCCGTCCCTCCGCGAGCAAGCCGGACCGGGGCGCCATCAAGTTCCGCTTCGAGGTCGTCAACCAGCAGGGCGACGTGGTGATGACGGAGATCGCCAACGCCCTGTTCGCGCGCAAGCCCGCGGCCCCCTGACGAAAACCGGGACACTTTGAGTTCCAGGGGCAACCTGGGCTAGCAATGGCCCTCAAGGAGATGCCCATGTCCGACAAGAACGAAGTGGTTCCCCCTCCGGCGCCGAGCCGGCTGAAGCGTCCGGTGGAGGTGGTGCGCGCGGAGCTGCTGGCCGACGCGGACGTGAAGCAGCAGGCGGAGATGCTCAAGCTCCCCGTGGAGGCGTACGTGGAGAAGATCCTCGACTACGCCATCCACCCGGACAAGCCGCCCCAGCTCCAGATCGTCCCCGACGAGGAGCTCAAGGCGCGCGACCCGAAGATCGCCACGGTGGCGGAGATCGAAACCCACCTGCAGAAGATCATCGACGGGGAGATCGTCATCAGCCCCGCCCAGCAGCGCGACGGCTTCAGCAGCGACAAGAGCCATGATCAGCGCTACAGCGCCGCGCTCGGCACGGCGCCCAAGCCCGGCGAGCCCGTGGCCCCCAAGCCCGGCACCCCTGCGGATCCGGCCGTCACCAAGAAGGGCCCCATCCGGGGCTGAGGGCCGCAACCTCGCGGAACTGCTGGGCTTTTCCCGGAAGAATCCTGATTATTCCAGGACCGGAAACTAATCGCCCCTCGGGCCGACAATCCTTCAACGTTTCACTTCGAGGGCCGCCTGACGGTCCTCCCCGAAAAGGATCACGACCATGGGCGGCATCGGCAAGGCACTCGGCAAGGTGATGGACATCGTCAAGCCGTTCGTGACGATGGTGAACCCGCTGCTCGGCGCGGCGATGGGCTTCGCCAGCGGCCTGATGCAGGGCAAGAACCCCATCCAGGCGCTGCTGGGTGCGGCCACCGACCTCATCCCGGGCGGAGGCGTGTTCAAGAACGTACTCACATCCGTAGCCAACTCCGGCATCATGGATGGCGCGGGTGGCAACAGCCTGCTGTCCGGCGCGCTGAACCTGGCGTCCGGCAAGAGCAAGGTCACGGACGTCATCGGCGACCTGTTCAAGTCGAACAAGAAGAACCCGCTCACGGACATCGGCATGAGCAACACGGCGGAGCTCGCCGCGCAGCGCATGTCCACGTTCCTCGCCTAGTCCATGAAGCCCGTCCCCTTCGACCCCAAGCTGCACCATGGGTTGCTCGAACTGTGGCGCAAGCCATGGGACGAGACCATGACCCCGGACGCCCTTCCTCAGACGGGCTTCGTGGTCCCGGACAAGGCCGCGGGCTTCCTGTACCGGACGGACAGCTCGGTGGCGCTGATCGAAGGGATCATCGCCGCCCCCGGGCTGAGCAAGGAAGTTCGCAACGAGGCCGTCAACGCCATCGTCGCCGCGATTCGCGACGAGGCCCGGCGGCTGGGCTTCAAGTTGCTGCTGGGCTACTCGCAGTTGGACGCCATCATGGAGCGCGCCAAGCGCTTCGGCTTCATCCACGTGGGCCCGGGCTTCCACATGGTGGCCCTGGACCTGACGAAGCCGGATCCCTGAAACGCCGCTGAAGCGCTGGATGCACGAAGGGCCCGAAGGGAGGTTTCTCCTCCTTCCGGGCCCTCGGTGTTTCCAGCGCCTGCGTGCCGCTTAGGCGGCGGTACGGTGCAGGTGGTCGATGAGGTCGATCTTCGTGACGATGGCGATGACCTTCTCGCCGTCCTTCACCACGGCCACGTTGTCGCGCGCGAAGATTTCACGCAGCCGGTCGATGCTGGCCTCGGCGGCCACCGCGCCCTGGAGCGGGGCGATGATGGGGTCGATGGCGTCCTGGAACTTCACCTTGTTGGCGACCAGGGCGTTGAGCAGGTCGTACTCGTGCACCATGCCCACGGCGCGCCCGTCGTCGGACACCACCGGCATCTGGCTGATGCCGTGGCTGCGCATCGTCTCCACCACGCGGTCCACGCGGTCCCCGCGCTTGGCCGTCTTCAGCTCGCGCGGCTTCGCGCCGATGATGTCGCGCACGGTGCCGGCGCCCTTCTCCTGCATGAAGCCGTTGTCGCGCATCCACTCGTCGGAGTGGAACTTGGAGATGTAGCTGCTGCCGGAGTCGGGCAGGACGACCACGATGGTCTTGCCCTTGCCAATCTCCTTCGCCAGCTCCACCGCCACGTGCACCGCGGCGCCGGAGGAGCCACCCGCGAAGATGCCCTCCTCGCGCGCGAGCCGGCGGGCCGCGTTGAAGCACTGGCGGTCATCCACCTGGCGCACGTCGTCCACGACGGAGAAGTCCATCGCGCCGCAGAGCATGTCCTCGCCGATGCCTTCCACCTTGTAGACGTGCGGCTCGGTGAGCTTGCCCGTCTTGAAGTAGCCCTCGTAGACGGAGCCCTCCGGATCCACGCCCACGTTCTTCAGGCCGGGGATCTTCTCCTTCAGGAACTTGCCGGCGCCGCTCATCGTGCCGCCGGTGCCCAGGCCCGACACGAAGTAGTCGAACTTGCCCTCGGTCTGCTCGAAGATCTCCGGACCCGTGGTGGCGTAGTGCGCCGCGATGTTGTCCGGGTTGTGGTACTGGTTCAGCATGAACGCGCCGGGGGTCTCCTTGGCCAGCCGCTTGGACGTCTCGTAGTAGCTGCGAGGGTCCTCCGCGGGCACGTTCGTCGGCGTGACGACGACCTGGGCGCCCATGGCCTTCAGGCGGTTGATCTTCTCCAGGGACATCTTGTCCGGCATGGTGAAGATGCACTTGTAGCCCTTCACCGCCGCCGCCAGCGCCACGCCCATGCCGGTGTTGCCGGACGTGTTCTCCACGATGGTGCCGCCGGGCTTGAGCGTGCCGTCCCGTTCGGCCTTTTCGATGATGTAGAGCGCCATGCGGTCCTTGATGGACGCGCCGGGGTTCATGAACTCGCACTTCACGAGCACGGTGGCGTCGTTCGGACCGACCAGCTTGTTGAGCTTCACCAGCGGCGTGTGGCCAATGGCGGTGAGGATGTTCTCTTGGATGTCCATCGTGCGTGGCTTCCCGAAAAGGGGGGTATCGGGGCCTTATACGTGCTCCGCCCCGTCAGGGGGAACATGCCCGGAGGCCCCAGGCTTCCTGACGCGGGAGGACGGAAAGCGTTGCGCTCTCCCGGCCCGGCCCAGGCAGGGCCCCCCGGGGCAGGAGTCCCCTCGTCGCTTAGGCGACAGGCCGGACGGTCGCCGGGCCAGCGGCCCACGCGGGCTTTGACCCGCCGCGCCGTGCCTCCGATACTCGCGGGCGATTTTCCTTCCCCCTCTGGAGCACCCGTCCGCCATGGAACTTGAGGCCGCCCTTCGCGACCAGGTGGGACAGGCCATTGGCCGTCCCGTTCCCGACGCACCCATCACGAAGCTCAAGGGCGAGGCGAGCAGTCGCTCCTACTACCGCGTCGGCGCGCCCCCGGAGAGCTGGGTGGCCATGGTGATGCCGCCGGACGCGACGAAGAAGAGCGACGAGGCCACCAAGGGCGAGCCCCCGAAGGAGCTGCCCTTCGTCAACGTCCACCGCTACCTCACCGGGCTGGGCGTGCGCGTGCCGCGCATCCACCGCTACGACGAGCCCGCCGGCATCATGATCCTGGAGGACCTGAGCGACATCACCTTCGAGTCCGCGCTGGAGGGGGGCCGTCACAATCAGGCGCTCTACACGCGCGCGGTGGAGTTGCTGGCGCGCCTGCGCGTGCAGGCGGAGAAGAAGCAGGATCCGGAGTGCCTGGCCTTCACGCGCGCCTTCGATGAAGACCTGTACGACTGGGAGCTGCACCACTTCCGCGAGTGGGGCCTGGAGGCCTGGAGCGGCCAGAAGCCCACGGACGCGGAGCGCGCCGAACTGGACGCCACGTTCAAGGACATCGCGAAGCAACTGGCGGCCGCGCCGAAGGGCTTCACGCACCGCGACTACCAGAGCCGCAACATCATGGTGAAGGAGGGCGAGCTCATCGTCATCGACTTCCAGGACGCGCTCCAGGGCCCCCGTCAGTACGACCTGGTGGCGCTGCTGCGCGACAGCTACGTGGAGCTGGACCGCGCGTTCGTGGACACGATGTTGGATGTCTACATCGCCACGTTCGAGCAGGAGAGCGGGGAGAAGATCGACGCGAAGGCCTTCAAGGCCTTCTTCGACCTGCTCACCATCCAGCGCAAGCTGAAGGACGCGGGCCGCTTCGAGTTCATCCACCGCGTGAAGGGCAACCCGGGCTTCCTGGTGTCCATCCCCGCGTCGCTGCGCTACGTGAAGGACGCCTTCGCGCTCCGGCCGGAGCTGTCGAAGCTCCAGACGCTGATCGCGAAGTACGTGCCCGAGCTGGCGGCCTGAGCCCATGAAGGCCATGGTCCTCTGCGCGGGCCTGGGCACGCGCCTGCGCCCGCTCACCGAGCGGTGGCCCAAGCCGGCCATGCCATTCCTCGGCCAGCCGCTGTTCCGCTACCACCTGGCGGTGCTGAAGGCCGCGGGCGTGACGGCGGTGGGCATCAACACGCACCACCTGCCGGACACGATGGCGAAGGTGGCCCGCGCGGAGTGCGAACGCGCGGGGCTGTCCCTGCACGTCGTGCACGAGCCCGTCATCCAGGGCACCGGTGGAGGCATCCGCGGCCTGCGCGACTTCCTGGCCGGAGACGACTTCGTCGTGTTCAACGGGGACATCCTCTTCCCGGTGGACTTGAGGCCCGTGGTCGCGGCGCACCGGGAGTCCGGCGCGGTGGCGACGATGGTGCTCCTGCCCATGCCGGAAGGGGAGACGTACGCCGCGGTGGAGGCGGACGCGGGCATGCAGGTGAAGCGCATCGCGGGGTACGGGCCGGGCGGTGACGGGCTCAAGCCCTGGCACTTCACGGGCGTGCACGTGATGTCCCCCAGCGTGTTCGACTTCATGACGGCCGAAGGCCCCGAGGACATCAACCGCGAGGTCTACGTGCGGGTGATGCAGGCGGGGCTCAAGGTGCGCGGGCACGCGGTGGATGCGTACTGGTCCGACCTGGGCATGCCGTCGCGCTACCTGGCCACCGTGCGGGATGTGCTGGAGGGGCGTGTGCCGCTGGAGGCGCTGGGGACGGACTCTCCGCTCGCGGGGCTGAAGGCGGATGCCGCCGGGGCGTGGGTGCATCCGGAGGCCCGCGTCGCGGGGACGGTGCGCGGGCCCGCGTATGTGGGCACGGGGGCCGTCGTGGACGCGGGGGCCACCGTGGGCCCGGGCGTGTCCGTGGGG
>NZ_RAVZ01000022.1 GCF_003611635.1 Corallococcus terminator
CCCCCGCGGAGCCCGCCCCCGGGCCCGTTGACGCGGAATCGGAGGCCCGTCGCGCCGAGCGTCAGGCCCGGCTCGCGCGCCACCCGTACATGGCGCGCACCCACAAGCTCACGGAGCTCATCGCCCGGGGCAAGGCGGCCATCGTGAAGGGCGACTTCGAGCGGGCCTACCAGGACTTCAACCACGTGCTGGGCCTGGATCCGAAGAACCGCGAGGTCGCCTCGCTGCTCGTCGACGCGCGCCGCAAGCACGACCTGCACCGCGCGCAGACAGAAGTGGAGCGGGGCCAGGAGATGGAGATGCGCGGGGACTTCGCCGGGGCGCACGCGGCCTACAAGCTGGCCGTGTCGCTCAACGGGGACAACGCGGAGGCGGCCTTCCAGGCTGCTCGCGTGGGCCGCGAGCTGGCGCATGACGCCAACGAGGTGCGGGCGCTCGCGCAGCGCGCGGTGGAATTGAAGCCGAGCCGTGGGGATTACCAACTGCTGGTGGCGCATGTGCTGCTGGCGGCGGGGCAGAAGAAGCAGGCCAAGCATCACTACGAGGAGGTCGTGCGCCTGGATCCGGACAACGCGGAGGCCCGTGCGGCTCTCAAGAAGTTGCGTTGGACGTTCTCGTGAGGTGCATGCTTCCCCATGGCTGAGTCCGGACCGCTGATTGGCATCGACCTGGGGACGACGAACAGCCTCGTCGCGACCGTGCAGGACGGCCAGCCGCTCATCATCAAGAACCGCACCGGCGTGCCCCTCACCCCGTCCGTGGTGGCGGTGTCGAAGAACGGCAAGCGGCTGGTGGGTGGCATCGCCAAGCGACAGGCCATCACCAACCCGCAGGACACGGTGTCCGCGGCCAAGCGCCTCATCGGCCGCAAGTTCTCCTCGCACCCCGTGCAGGACGCGTTGCGCGCCCTGACGTATCAGGTGGTCTGCGGCGCCCACGACGACGTGCGCATCCGGCTGGCCGGCCGCGACCTGGCCGTGCCGGAGGTCAGCGCGATGATCCTGGCCGAGCTGAAGGCGGACGCGGAGGCGCACTTCGGCCGGCCCGTCACCCAGGCGGTCATCACCGTGCCGGCCTACTTCAACGACGGCCAGCGGCAGGCCACCAAGGACGCGGGCCGCATCGCCGGGTTGGAGGTGCTGCGCATCATCAACGAGCCCACGGCGGCGGCGCTGGCGTACGGCTTCGGGCGCACGGTGAACGGGAAGATCGCCGTGTTGGATCTGGGCGGCGGCACCTTCGACGTGTCGGTGCTGGAGATCAACAACGGCATCTTCGACGTGGTGGCCACAGGCGGCGACACCTTCCTGGGCGGCGAGGACTGGGACCACCGCATCATCGAATGGATGGTGTTCGGCTTCGCCAAGGAACACGGCATCGACCTGCGCAAGGACCGCATGGCGTTGCAGCGGCTGAAGGACGCCGCGGAGAAGGCCAAGGTGGAGCTGTCGTCGGTGAAGGAGACGCAGGTGCACCTGCCCTTCATCTGCACGCCGCCGGGCGGAGGCGCCGCGCTGCACCTTCAGTCCACGCTCACCCGCGAGAAGCTGGAGGACCTGACGGCGGACCTGGGCGAGCGCCTGGTGGGCATCACCTCAGAGGTGCTGGGCGAGGCGAAGGTGCGCCCCTCGGACCTCAAGGAGGTCATCCTCGTGGGGGGCATGTCGCGCATGCCCCGCATCGTGGAACAGGTGCGCCAGTACTTCCGCCGCGAGCCCTGCAAGGGCGTGCACGCCGAGGAGGTGGTGGCCCTGGGCGCCGCCATCCAGGCGCACGCGCTGGTGGCGCAGGAGGGAGAGCTGCTGCTCCTGGACGTCACGCCGCAGAGCATGGGCGTGGCCATCGCGGGCGGCTACGTGCGCCGGCTGATTCCGCGCAACACCACCGTGCCCACGTCCGCGACGGAGGTGTTCGCCACGTCCAAGGACTTCCAGCGCACGGTGAAGATCATGGTGCTCCAGGGTGAGCACGAACTGGCGCACCACAACGAACTGCTGGGCGAGTTCCTCCTCACCGGCCTGCGGGAAGCGCCGCGCGGTCAGGTGGAGATTGAAGTGACGTTCGACATCAACGCGGAAGGCATCGTGTCCGTGTCCGCGAGGGACCGTGACACCGGCCTGCGCCAGTCCATCACCGTCACCGCGTCCAGCGGCCTCACGGAGGATGAGCTGCGCCGCATCATGGACGAGCAGCGCGACTGGCTCGTCACCGCGCGAGCCTCGGAGGAGCTGAAGACCCGGCGCGTGGAGCTGGACATCCTGGCCCGCGACCTGGTGGACGCGCTCTCCCGCGTGCGGCTCCTGCCCGGTGCCGGAGGGCTGTCGCCCGACGTCGTCACCCGCGCCGAACAGGCCCTGGACCAGGCGCGGCAGGTGCGCGGCGGCGAGGACGTGGGCGCGCTCACGCGGGCCTGCGAGGCGCTCTCCCAGAGCCTGCCGCTCTTGCGCTCAGCGAGTCCTCGCGGGACGCCGGGAAGGTAGCCGCGCATGCCCGGCCTTCACGCCCCGCACCGGCGATGTCACCCCCTGCTCCAGGGCATGGAGCCGCGTCACGCTCCGCGACGGAGTCCCCCATGAACACGCTCCGGGCCAGGCAACTGGTCGAAGCCGGGTTGCTGTTGCGACTGAGTGGCGATACGCCGGGCGCGGAGAAGCTCTTCGTCCGGGCGCTGGAGCTGGATCCCGCCAACGCGCGCGCGCGCCAGTTGCTGACGCTGGGGGGCAGCGCTTCCGCTGCCCCGGCGAACGCGGCGGCGCCCGACCTGGAAGGGGACTGGGGGGCCTGGGCGGATGCCGCGAGCCCCGGCCCCGCGGAGCCGCTGCCGGAGTCGGTGAACCTCCCGGAGGGGACGGGGACGCCGGGCGACGCGTTGGATCTCATCGCGGAGGCTCACCGCACCCAGGAGTTCGGCCTCCCGGAGAGCTTCTCCGGGACGGGGCCGCTGCCCCAGGGCTCGGAGGTGGAGACCCTGCTGCAGGGCGCGGAGGATCTGCTGACGCTGGATGACCATTCCGGCGCGGTGGACCTCTTGCGTCGGGCCCAGTCGCTGGCGCCGGAGGACCCGCGCGTGGAGGCGCTGCGCGACCGCAGCGAGCGCATCCTGGTGGGCATGCTGGAGGCCCGCCTGGGGGACCTGAACCGCATGCCCCGCGTGCGGTTGCAGCCGGATGACATCATCTGGCTCAACCTGGATCACCGAGCGGGCTTCGTGCTCGCGCAGATCGACGGCGCGGTGAGCTTCGACGACCTCTTCGCGCTGTCCGGGATGTCGCGGCTGGACACCGCGCGCATCCTCGCGCAGTTGCTCGACGAGGGCATCATCGCCCCCGGCGAGTCGCCCGTGTCTACGCGGGGCGGATGACGGCCGTCCACACGCCGCGCACCATGGGGTCCCCGTACGCGTTGCGCGACTCGGTGGTGACGACGAGGAAGTCCATCCCGGCCTTGCGGTACAGCTCGCTGATGTGGCCGGTGGTGGTGAGCACGTCGCCCATCCGCAGCGCGCCCAGGAACTCCAGCTCCTGCTCGCCGTGCACCAGCCGCACGCGGTCCACGCCCAGCTCCGGATCCGCGATGGCGGCGCTGAAGGGGCGGATGGCGAACACCACCGCGAAGCTGGGAAAGGCGATGAGGTCGCCGTAGGGCCCCGCCTTCGCCGCGCCCTCGTCGTAGAGCAGGGGACTGACGTGGGCCGGCGGCGCTCCGAAGGTGCCCGCGGAGGGCACGGAGCCGCCCAGGATGAGGGAGAACTCGCGCGACTTCTCCCGGCCGATTTCGTAGGTGAAGGGGCCGTACGTACGGCCGATGAACTTCGGGTCCAGGGCCATGGCTATCCGAGCGAGGTTTCAACGACGGCGCCCCGGAGGACGGGCTCGCCGCGTTGGTTGGTGGCGGTGACTTCCGTGCTCAGCCGGCCATCCGCGATGGCGGTGACACGGCCCTGGAAGGTGACGGTGTCCTCGGGCAGTACCGGCCGGGAGAAGCGCACCCGGACGCGGCGCACGAGGCCCGGATCCCCCACGAAGACGGCCACGGCCTCCACGGCCCAGCCCAGCGTGCAGAGGCCCTGGAGGATGACGCCGTCGAAGCCGGCGAGCTTCCCCACCTCCGGGTCGATGTGGATGGGGTTGTAGTCCCCGGAAGCGCCCGCGTAATACACCGGCCGCAGCCGGTCGCACTGACGGACGTGCGTGAAGGTGTCTCCCACCTGGAACGTGCGTGCCATGAGGCGGGCAAGCCTACCGCCCCCCGCGCACGGGTGTCCGGTGGAAAGAAGAGAGGGGCGGCTCCCGTGTCGGGAACCGCCCCTCGTTCACTTCAGGGCTTCAGGAGTCCGAAGCCTGGGTGCCTTACGCCGACTTGCGACGGCGCAGCATGCCCATGGCCGCGAACAGCGCCATCAGCGGAGCCATCCCGCCCACGGAGCCGCCGGCGGACGAGCAACCGCCGCCGTCCTCTTCCTCGAACTTCGGCACGTTGACCTTCACTTCGGCGGTGCTGGTGGCACCGGCCGCGTCCGTCGCCGTCACGGTGAAGGTGTAGGTCTCCGCGGTGTTCTTCTTCGCCGGCGTGAAGCTGGCTTCGGCCGTGTTGGCACCCGTGAGGCTCGCCGAGGAGCCACCCGTCTGCGTCCAGGCGTACGTCAGCGTCTCGTTGTCCGGGTCGGTGGACGTCGAGGCGTCCAGCTTCACCAGCTCACCGCCACGCACACCCGAGATGACCCGGGCCTTGGCGACCGGCGCCTGGTTCACCTGCTTCACCGTCACCGTGTAGACGAACGGACCGGCCGCCGCGCCGTCCGCGTCCTTCGCCACCAGGCTGAAGGCCAGGGCCGTGTCGGCCTGGACCTGCGGCGCGGTGAACGTCAGCTTGGAGGTGCCGGCGCCCGTGGTGGCCACCGTGCTGCCGCCGACCTGGGTCCAGGTGAAGGTGAGCGCGTCACCGTCCGGATCCGTGATGCCGGAAGCGTCCAGCTCCACCGCGTCACCCTCGTTCACCGTGATGGTGGCCGGAGCCTCGCCCACCGGGTGACGGTTCGACTTGCGCACCGTGACGTTGACCAGGTCCGTGGAGGACTGGCCACCCGCCGTCACCGTGAGGCGGAAGGTGAGCTCCGTGGGGGCCGCCACGTCCGGCGCCGTGAAGCTCGCCGAAGCCGTGTCCGCACCCGTCAGGGTCACCGCCGGCTCGCCCGCGGTCTGCTCCCAGAGGTAGGACAGCGCGTCGCCGTCAACGTCCGCACCGGACCCGTTGAGCGTCGCCGAGGCGCGAGAGGCCACCTCGAAGTCCGCGCCGGCGTTGGCCGTCGGAGCGCGGTCCACGTTCTTCACCGTGACGTTGACCGTATCCGTGGCGGACTTGCCGGCCGCCGTCACCGTGAGCTTGAAGCTGAGCGTCGTGGTCCCGCTGACGTCCGGCGCCGTGAAGCTCGGCGCGGCCGTCGTGGCACCCGTCAGCGTCACTTCCGTGCCCGCCAACTGCTCCCACTGGTACGTCAGCGCGTCGCCGTCCGCATCGTCGCCGGAACCGGCCAGCGTGACTTCCGTGCGCTCATCCGCCGTGATGTCGACGCCCGCGTTGGCCGTCGGAGCGCGGTCCACGCCCTTCACCGTCACGATGACCGTGTCCGTGGAGGACTGGCCGTTCGCCGAGGCGGTGAGCGTGAAGGTGAGCGCCGTGCTGGTGGCGACGTCCGGGGCCGTGAAGGTCGGCTTGGCCGCCGAGGTGCTCGACAGGGTCACCGTCGGGCCCGCGGTCTGCGCCCAGAGCAGCGACACCGCGTCGCCGTCCGCATCCGTGCCCGCGCCATCCAGCGCGGCCTGGGTGCGCGTGTCCACCGTGAAGTCCGCGCCGGCGTTGGCCACCGGAGCGCGGTCCACGCTCTTCACCGTCACGGAGACGGCCTTCGACACCGTCGCGGTGCCGTCCGACACGCTCACCGTGAAGGTCAACTGCGTGTCCGCGGCCACGTCGGGGGCCGTGAAGGTGGCCTTGGCCGTCGCGGCACCGGCCAGCGTCACCTTGGGCGTGCCGCCCGTCTGCGTCCAGGCGAACGTCAGGTAGCCCTGGTCCACGCGATCCGCGTCGGTGGAGGCGGAGGCATCCAGCGTCACCCCGGTGTCACGCTCGTTCACCGTGGCCGGCGCGGTGATCGCGATGACCGGCGCCTGGTTCACGTCGATGATCTCGATCTCCACCGTCTTCGGGACGCTCGTCTTGCCGGTCCCGTCGGTGACGACGAGCTGGAAGGCGAGGGTGTCCGAGTAGTCCACGTCCGCCTTGAAGCTGGGCGTCGCGGTGTCCGCACCCGTCAGCGTCACGGGCGTGGCGCCGCCGGTCTGCGTCCAGGCGTAGGTGAGGGCGTCACCCGCGGCGGCGTCCGGGTCGAAGCTGCCCGTGCCGTTCAGGATGATGTTCGTGCGGGTGAAGACGCCCCCGACGATGGTGCCCTCGGCGACCGCCAGGGTGCCCGTCCGGGACGGACCCGGGTTGGCGACCGGGCGGAGGTTGCAGGCGCCCGCGGCGTCCGGCTGCCCCGCCTGCGACGGGAACACGGGCGTCG
The DNA here is from genome assembly GCF_003611635.1 of Corallococcus terminator. Classification (GTDB taxonomy): domain Bacteria; phylum Myxococcota; class Myxococcia; order Myxococcales; family Myxococcaceae; genus Corallococcus; species Corallococcus terminator. The sequence continues at coordinate 6,563 of NZ_RAVZ01000022.1, forward strand.
CGCCCGTGAACGTCACGTCATCCACGTCCAGGCCGTACGCGCCCACCGCCAGGTCCGCACCCACGCGGAAGCGGAAGCGGACGTTGTACAGCTCCAGGTCCGGGAAGAACGTGCCGAAGTTGATGCTCGCGGACGTGAAGGCCGGGAAGCCCGCGCTCGTCAGGCCCATGGCCGCGCGACCCTCGATGGGGTTGCCGCCGCCTTCGGAGATGTAGTGCGTGTAGCCCGGATCCGCGTCCACCACCGGGTACAGATCCCAGGGGTCGATCCAGTCGATGCCGTCGACCGTGAACTCCAGCACCGCGCCGTCGTAGGCCGCGGGCACGGCGGAGTAATCCTGCTCGAACGAGTGGCGGTACTTGTAGCTGATGGTGAAGTCTTCCGCCTGCGCCACCGTCATCCAGGGGCTGGTGAGGGTGAGCTCCGAGGCCACCTCCGGGTTGTAGCCGTGCGCGAAGCGGTTGGTCACCGTGCCGCCGAGGGTGAAGTCACCCGAGGACGACAGGTTCTCCGACAGCGTCCACGCCGACAGGCCGGACTCGAAGGACTCCGTGTTGCTGATCGACGGCACGTCGTCGTAGTTGACGCGGCCATCGAACGTCACCGTCTTCGCCGAGGCGGGGATCTCCGAGGAGTCGAAGACGATCTTCAGGCCCGCGCGGGCGTCGGCGTTGGACACCGCGCTGAGGTTCACCGGCAGGGACACGGTGGCCTGCGCGCCGCGCGACAGCGCGGGGACGGAGATCGTCGTGCCGTTCGGGAAGGCCAGGGTGGCCGTGGTGCTGGAGGTGCTGACCGCGCCCGTGAAGGCGCTCAGTCCGCCGCCGCCCACGTTGCGCACGGTGACCTTGAGGCTGCCCTGCTCGCCGACGTCGAGGACGCCGTCATGGTCGCAGCCCGTCACGCTGTCATCCAGCTTGATGCTGGTGATCTCGATGTTGCCACCCGAGGCGAAGCTCTCCACCACGCCGATGTGGTCGGAGGAGTTGCGGTCCGGCGCCTTGGCACCGAAGCCCGCGCCGCGCTTGGCGAACGCCGCCACGAAGCGGCTGTAGTCCGCCGGATCCGACGCCAGGGCCACGGCCCACAGCGCGTCACGCGCCTCGAGGTACGTGGGCGCGTTCGGGGTCGCCTTGTAGGCGGCGACCAGGTAGCGCTTCATGCGGTCCTGGGCCTCCTGGAAGGGGTGTGCGTTCAGGAGGCTGGCGTAGCTCTCCCACAGCATGGTCGCCCACACTTCACCGCTGTTGTGGACCTGGCTGTTGGAGGCGCCCGTCGCCGCGCCCGCGATCTGGGCGGCCGGCAGCGGCTCCCAGTTGGCGATGTGCTTGAACGTCAGGCTGTTCTTGGCGAAGTCCGTCGAATAGGGGATGCGACGGATGCCGAAGTAGTAGCCGTTGTTCCGGCCACCGCTGGAGGTGTAGCCGGCGTTGGTGTAGACGCCCTGGAAGTTGGCGTTGCCCGGCTTGGTCCGGTCGCTCTCACGCACCTGCATGATCTGCGCGTGGAAGTCGCCCCAGCCCTCGCCCATCGCGCGGCCCTGGTTGTTGACGAGGCCCGCCGCGTTACCGATGAGGCGGTTGCTGATGTAGTGGCCCCACTCGTGGGCGATGATTCCGTTGTCGAGCGTACCGTCGCGATCCAGGTCCGCCGAGCGGCGCATCCGCACCGTGACGGGCCCGGTCTGCAGCTCGGCCCGCCACGCGGTCGCGGCGGCCTGGGTGATGGACAGCGTGGGGATGGTCACGGCGGCGTTCGTGCCGCCCAGGCCCGGAGCCTCGCCCGCCGCGTTGTTCGCGACGACCGTGGCGATGGCGCCCGCGTTCTGCGCGTTCAGCGCCTTGGCGGAGAAGTCGCAGGCTCCGCGGTCGATGAGGGCGATCTTCCCCTGGAAGGCGTTCGCCTCGAAGGGGGCGCAGCCGTTGGTGGCGGCCGAGGCGACGTCACCCGTCACCTCGAACACCTGCTTGCCGAACGACGCCGAACCGGAGTCGTAGATGCCTGCGAGCGCCGCCGGGGCCGTCACGCTCAGCTCGGGCACGCCGTTGAACACGTACATCTGCATGCGCGGCGACGCACCGTCGGCCGGCGTGCTCATGTTCGCGTTGTTGCGGCCGCCGTAGTCCTGGCCCTGGGCCTGGATGGGGTCGCCTTCAACGCCGCCACGGCCGAAGTTGAACGACTGGGCGTTGCCAGCGGCCTCGTCGAAGCCGGCGTCGTAGAACCAGTCGTGAAGGAAGTTGTTCACGTAGAACAGGTTCACCACCGCCGCCTTGATCTGCGTCGGGCTGGAGTTGGGCGCCTTGGTCTGGTCGAAGACGTGGCCGAAGGTGTTGGCCGCCGTCGTCTCCGCGCGCAGGTCCGCGCTGCCGGGCGTGAAGCCGTCCGGCCCCACGAGGTCCGCGTACGCGTCCACGTTGTTGCCGAGCGTCTGCGACGCATTGGCCGGCAGCCACGGGTCGTTCTTGGTGAACGGCGAGTTGGCGATGGTGATGTCGTGCTGCGGGCGGTTCAGGGGGATCTGGAAACCGTCGCGCAGGCCCGTGGGGTGCGGGGTCGCGTCGTTGCCCTGGGGACCGTCCTCCGGGATGTACGGCGAGGTGACGTCCGCCCAGACCTTGTAGGTGAAGGGCGTGCCCGCGACGTCCGCGGTCAGGTCGTTGCGGAAGAGCACCTTGCCGGTGGTCGCCGACACGACGTAGGCGAAGTACTGGCTGGAGCGCGCCGCCTTCGGGCCGGCGTTGACCTCCACGTACCAGGCGGGCTCGAGCGTGTCGGCCAGCGTGTAGAACACCTGACGGGCACGGGCCGGGATGGTCAGGTCCTGCGCCAGCGACGCCTTCGCGGACGGGGCCAGTTCGAAGAAGATGTACTCGCCCTGCGAGCCGGTGTTGACGAACGAGGTGGCCTGCGTGCCGGAGCCCGTCAGGTCCTTGAACGCACCGGAGATGGCGTCCGCGGCGCCCAGGCGGAACGACGAAGCGCTGCGGGCCTTCAGGCGCGCGTTGAGCGTCAGGTCGGACGGGGCCAGGTAGCCGCTGACGGCCACCAGGCGCATGTCCTGCGCCATGATGACCTTGATCTCGTTGCGGAAGACCGGGATGCCGCCCACCGTCTGGTTGAAGGTGGCGATGATCGGGCCGGTGCCCGTGTTGTGCACCGCGCGCAGCGTGGCGCCGGAGACGTCATCCCGCGACAGGCGGTAGTTGTCCGCCACCGTCTGCAGGTGCGCGCGCGCCGCGCTCTCCGCCGTCATGCCATTGCGGATGACGGACTTGGACTGCGCGCCATCCTGCGCCGCCCACGCGAACGTGGGAACGCCGAGCCGCTGCTCGGTCTGCTCGACGCGAAGCCCGCGCGATACCGCCGTGTCGGGGTCCACGGCGAGCTGGCGCGACTCCTTCTGCTCCAGGAACGCGTCGAAGTTCGACCGCTCCTTGGCCCACGCGCTGGTACCCGCGATGGGCACCAGCAGCAGGCTGGTCAAAAGCTTTTCCCTGAGACGCATGCGCCTTCCTTCTTGGGGGTGATGAACTGCCGGACGAGGGGACTGCGAGAGACGACGACGGTGGAGTGGAGCGCGCCGGGGACGGCGGGCCCCCTACGGCTGATGGACCGTGGGTGGACAGCCCAATAGAGAACGCATCCCAACGTCCGGGGTCGCACGGAGGCGACAGCGGGACGCGATGCGGGAAGTCAGGGCGGAGAGCAAGAGCGCGGAGGGCGCGATGCGCTCCTCGGGGCCGGACAGGCGGAACGCCACACCCGCGTCTGGGGTGGCTGATGCGGATTCCGTGTCAACGATTCCTGGCAAAAGCTGCTCTCCAACTCACTGTTCCGAACGCGGTGCTGTTCACCGGATCGGATTCAAGTGGGAGCGCATGCTAACCAGGACACTGGATCGTTGAAAAGAGGGGGGGCCCCTCAACTTTGCGTTAGCAACCCAGTAACAATTGTCAGTCTGGAATAAGCCGCGCCCGAGGGAGAAATCCCCCAGCGGCCGGGCGGGCGCGGTACCGGGAGCAACGCCGCGCCGTCCCTTGCTTCCGGCGCGAATCCCTGCTCATCGGCGCGTGCGGGGCGCGGGGCTGCTGTCCTCGACGGAGGGCAGGGGCGCGTTGTCGAGCGGATCATCCACCTCCGCGCCCTCGCGCCGCTGCTTGTATTGGTCACGCACGTAGGCGACGAGTTGATCCAGATAGGTGGAGAGCGGCGGGCAGCGCACGCCGGTGCCGTCGAGCAGCTCCAGCGTGTTGTGGCAGTTGTAGATGGCCAGGTGGTTCACGTAGCTGATGGCCGCGCGCTGGGGCCGGGCCAGCTTCTCCAACAAGGGCAGCCGCAGCATCACGTCCGCGGCGCGCGCGGACAGGTTGAAGCGCGGCAGCTTCTTGTGGGACTTCTCCGCGATGAGCTCGTACACGCGCCGCGCGCTCATCGGGTTGGGGTCCACCAGGTGGAACGTGCGGCCCTTGGCGCGCTCATCCCGCGCCAGCCGCCACACCGCCTCCACCACGAAGTCCACCGGCACCACGTTGAGGGGGGCGACGCCGTTGCCCGGCAGGGGCAGCGGCACCACCAGCGGCGACGTGACGAGCAGGATGCCCAGGTAGTAGGGGCCCTCGAAGCGATCAATCTCTCCCGTGCGCGAGTCGCCCACCACGCTGGAGGGCCGGAAGATGGTGACGGGGAGGGTGGCGGCCGCGCGCTGCACCAGCCGCTCCGCCTGGAACTTCGTCTCCTCATAGGCGTTGCGGAAGGACTGGCCGCGATCCAGCTCGTCCTCGGCGATGACGCCCACCCGGTCGCCGGACACGTAGCAGGTGGAGAAGTGGCTGAAGCGCGACAGGTTCTCGCAGTCGCGCGCCAGCTCCAGCAGGTTGCGGGTGCCATCCACGTTCACCCGCCACGCGGTCTCCTTGGGCACGCCCAGTTGGGACACCGCCGCCAGGTGGAAGATGTCCGTCACCCGTTCGCACAGGCGCTGGTATTCCTCACCAGACAGGCCCAGGTGCATGTCCACCGCGTCGCCGGTGAGCAGCTCCACCTTCGCGCCCTGCACCTTCGCCGCGGTCGCCTGGGCCTCCTTGAAGGCCTTGGGCTGCACCAGCGCGTAGATGTGGCCCTTCGGGTCCTCGCGCGCGATGTGCTCCACCAGCCGCTTGCCGATGAAGCCCGGGTAGCCGGTGATGAAGTAGGTGCCTGCGGGACTCTTCCTGGGCGTGGCGCTCATTCGCGGCGCAGCATACCCGCCCGGTGTCAGTCGTGGGCGAGCATCGCCCGCCACACCGCTTCCACCTGGGGACGGGTGGACTCCGGGGCACCACTGTTGTCGATGACCCACGTGGCGTGCGCGCGCTTGTCGTCCAGGGAAAGCTGCGCGGACAGCCGCGCCTCCGCCGCCTGCGCGTCCAGCCCGTCGCGCGCCATCAGCCGCGCCTTCTGCACGTCCCGGGGCACCCACACCACGGCCACGCCCTCCATCGCGGTGTGCAGCCCCGTCTCGATGAGGAGCGGGACGTCATACACGGCGTGGGTGATGCCCTCCGCCTCCAGCGCCTGGAGCTTCGTGAGGAACGCGGCGCGCACCTGGGGGTGCACGATGGCGTTGAGGGCGGCGCGTTCAGCGGGGTCCGCGAAGATGTGGGTCGCAAGCTTCACCCGGTCCAGGCGGCCGTCCGGGCCCAGCACGCCGGGGAAGCGCTCGGAGATGCGCTGGAGGCCGGGCGTGCCGGGCTCCACCACCTCCCGGGCGATGACGTCCGCGTCCAGCACGCGCGCGCCCAATTCGCGCAGCATCCGGCTCACGGTGCTCTTGCCGGAGGCGATGCCGCCCGTCAGGCCGAAGACGTGCACGGGTTACTTCGCGGCCTTGGGCGTGGTGAAGACGAAGGACTGCACCGTCTTGCCGTCCTCGTTGAAGAAGATGGCCACGCCCAGCTTCACGTAGAGGAAGTAGGTGCGGAAGTCGTCGGTGAGCTTGCGCAGGTAGCAGGGCGTGGCGGGCGCCGACCCTCCGGGGCAGGCGGGGCCGTAGCTGTTCTCGATGGTGTCCTTCTCGATGACGGGCGCGGGGAACACGTCGATGCGCTCCACCATCTGGGTGGCCGGGTCCACCTTGAACTGGGCCTGGGTGGTGCCCTTGATGGCCTCCTTGGCGAAGTAGGCCAGGATCTCCTTCCCGTCCTGGGACATGGTCCGGGACGGTTCACCGAACTTCTTCACGATGTCCTCCTTCTTGGAGGACCCGGGTTCGATGCCCTGCCACGGCTTGGCGGAAGCAGGCAGGGAGACGGCGATGGCTGCGACAACGACAAGGACGAAACTGACGGGGGTCCGCATCTCGACTCCTCCCTAGCGGATCAGGCAGGCGCGCCTCAAGGTCCGTTCCCTAGAAGCAACGCGCGTGTCCACCCGGCATTCAATCACGAATGAGACGCCTTGCCCCCTCCGGAGGGCTCTGCTACGTGCTCAGGCCATGCGTTCTCGTGCCATCCGGGTCTTTTCCGCCCTCCTGCTCGCCGCTTCAGGCGGTCTTGCCGGGGCTGCGGACTTCACGGGTCCCGATAGCTGCAAGGGGTGTCACCCGGAGGCCTACGACGCGTGGATGAAGTCCAAGCACGCCCGGGCCACGGACACGTTGGCGGACGCGCAGAAGAAGGACGCCCGCTGCCTGTCCTGCCATGCGCCGGACCAGGCGACGCAGACGCTGACGGCCGTCACCTGCGAGACGTGTCACGGGGGAGGGCAGTACTACTCTCCGTCCTACGTGATGAAGGACCCGGAGCTGGCGCGGCTGGTGGGGTTGGTGGACCCCTCCGAGAAGCAGTGCCGCACCTGCCATGACGCTTCGTCTCCCTCCCTGCGCCCGTTTGATTTCAAGGAAGCGCTGAAGGCCATCGACCACTGGTCCGCCGAACGTGCCCGCAAGCAGCAGACCCGCGCGGACGCGGCCCCCTCCACGCCGGCACCCGCCACGGCGAAGAAGTGACTTCTTCTTGATCAAGATCCTCGACTCCCGCTTCGTCACCACCGCCGTGGAATTGAAGGGCCTGCCCACGGACCATGCCGCGGAGGTCGCCTTCGTCGGCCGCTCCAACGTGGGCAAGTCGTCCATGATCAACGCCCTGACGAACCGGCGCAAGCTGGTGCGCGTGTCCAACACGCCCGGGCGCACCCGCACGCTCAACTTCTTCGACGTGGACCTGGACCGCGACGGCCAGCGCCACACGGTGCGGCTGGCGGACCTGCCCGGCTACGGCTTCGCCAAGGCGAGCAAGACGGACAAGGCCCAGTGGCAGGAGATGATCACCTCCTACCTGAAGCACCGTCACCGGCTGGAGGTGGTGGTGAGCATCATCGACGCGGAGGTGGGGCCGTCTCCGGAGGACCTGCGCACGCTCGACTACCTCCAGGAGCACAACCGCCGCATCCTCGTGGTGGCCACGAAGATCGACCGGCTGACGAAGGCCCAGCGCAAGCCCCGGCTCAGCGCCCTGTGCACGCAACTGGAGCTGCCCCGCGAGGCGTTGATTCCGTTCTCCTCCACCGAAAAGCTGGGCGTGGAAGAGGTGTGGGGCACGCTGCTGGACACCTTCGGCAAGGCCACCCGCGTCTGAGTCTCCCGGGTCCGGGCACGCTGTGGTAGCACCCCCGGCGTGTCCCAGAACAAGACGAACGGTGGTGCTTCGCCCCTCGCTCCCCGCGAGGTGCGTCAGCGGTTGATGCAGCTCTCCCCCCGCAAGCGCGTGGAGGCCCTCTTCGACGCGGAGGACACGGCCGCGCTGGTGCGCTCGCTGCCCGCGGAAGACCTGTACGTCACCATCCAGGAAGTCGGCCTCGCGGACGCCACGGAGCTGGTGCAACTGGCGTCCCCGGCGCAGTTCCGCACCTTCGTGGACCTGGGCGGGTGGGTGAAGGACTCGGTGGATCCCCACGCGGTGCTGACGTGGCTGCGCGCCGCGCGCGGAGATGAACCCGAAGACTTCATGCGCAAGCTGCACGCGGTGGATCTGGAGGTGGTGGAGACCCTCCTCAAGGAATTCACCACCGTGTACGACCTGGAGGAGGACCCGGACGCCAACCCCCAGGGCATGGCGGTGGAGACGCCCGAGGGCCGCTACCTCGTCGAAATCAAGCTCGAGGGCGTGGAGATGTCCGCGATGCGCGCCATCGTCAACGACCTCATCGCGGAGAACCCCTTCGAATCCGTGCGCCTCTTCGAAGCGGTGCGCTGGGAGATTCCCTCCGAGCTGGAGGAGACGGCCTTCCAGTTCCGCCGCGCGCGCCTGGCCGACCTGGGCTTCCCCTCGCTGGAGGACGCCCTGGCGCTCTTCAGCCGCGTGGACGTGCCGCCGCGCCCCACGGGAAATGCGGCCCCCGCGCTCACCGCCACTGGCGGGCACCTGGACTACGTGGACGCGGCCTTCCGCGACCTGTCCGACGTGGAGCGGATGAACGCGGAGGATGAGCTGCGTGAAGTGGCCAACGCGGTGCTCGTCGCGGAGCTGGGCGACCCCGGGGACCTGGACGCCGTGCGCCGCGTGGGTGAATGGGTTCGCGACTACCTGTCGCTGGGCCTGGAGCACCTGACGGGCGGGGACCCGGCCCGGTCGCCGGACGCGCTGCGCGACACGCCCCTGCGCCGTGTCTTCCAGGTGGGCTTCACGCTGACGCTCCAGCTCAAGTACCGCGCGGATCGGCTCTTCAAGCAGGAGTTCATGAAGCTGGACGACGTGCCGCTGGTGCTGCCGGAAGAGGCCGCGGCCCTGGAGGCCCTGCGCCGCAAGCGTCCCCGCCGCGCGCTTCGCGTGCCGGGTGCGGAAGCCGTGCCGTTCCGGTCGCTGCGGGAGGTGGCCGGTTCGGAGGTGCTGCTGGCGCGCGCCGAAGGCCAGGTGGCCGCGCTGGGCGCGCTCCTGGGCGGCGCGGAGGCCCCGGCGCACACCGTGCTGGCGCGCTTCGGCGTGTCGCTGGACGTGCTGGGCGTGGAGCGGCTCTGGGCGGCGGGCGTCGCCATGGCCGTCCTGGAGGAGCGCGTGGACGTGCGGCCCGTGCCGCTGGGGCGCACGGTGGAGCTGGGGCAGCGCCTGTTCGAAGGCACCCCGGAAGCGCCTCGCCTGCGCCCGAGCGCGGTGGAGCGCGCGCTGGCCGCGCTGGGCCCGGTGGTGCCGGAGGGTGCCCGGGAGGAATTGCGTCGGGTGGTGAACGTCACGCTGACGCGCCTGCTGTCGGAGCTGGGGACGCCCTGGCTTCGCGAGGGGCGGCTGGACCTGATCGCCTCCGCGGTGCTTCCGATGGAGAGCGCGCCGGTCCCGTAGCTTTTTCAGCCTTGCCCGGCCCATCTGTCCGGGGCGATCTCGCAACCGCCCGTAGATACGGGCTTCTGCCGCCCCCGGTCCCTGGCACGCCTGCTGCTTTGCCCATTGCCCGCTAGCGCACGGCTAGCACGCGGCCAGCACCTTGCTGGCCGCGTGCGCGTGGACCGCTAGCCAACGGCTTTCCAAGAGGGCCAGGGGCACGCGTGTGACGGGACGAGCGACCGACAGCGAAGGGGTGGAGTTCATGGGACCGGGCGCACAGGGACAGCGTCGCGACGTGCTGGCTTTCTTCCTGCTCGTGGGGTTCGCGGCGGTGATGTACGCGGTGCCGGGTGAGTGGATCCCCGCGCTGGCGCCGCTGCGGTTGGCGCTGCTGACGTCGGGCCTCGCGGCCGGACTGATGGTGATGCGGCGGCTGGGCAAGGCGGAGCCCGTCTATTTCGATGGCGCGCGGGGCATCGCGCTGCTGGCGTTCTCGTCGCTGGCGTTCTGTTCGGTGGCGTGGTCCGTCAATCCGGACGTGACGCGCTTCCAGGGCGTGGAGCTCTTGAAGCTCACGGCCATCTACCTGACGCTCGTGAACGTCATCACCACGCCCAAGCGGCTGGCTGCCATGTGCGCGGCCATGGTGGTGGGCGCCATCGTGACGTCCATTGGCGTCATCAACTGGTACATCGTCGGTGAGAACATGGTGGAGGGCTTCCGTTCGCGCTGGGTCGGCGTGTACGCGGACCCCAACCACATGGCCATGAACATGGTCGTCGTGGTGCCGCTCGCGGTGGCGTTCCTCGCGCGCAAGAGCACCCCGTGGTTCTTCCGCGCCCTCTGCGGCCTGGCCGCGGTGCTGTCGGTGGTGGCCATCGTGCTGTCGCACTCGCGCGGTGGTTTCATCGGCCTGTCGGTGGCGATGGCGCTGTGGGCCATCCGTGAGAAGCGCCGCATGCAGGCCATCGTGCTGGGCTCCATCTTCGTGCTGGGCCTGGTGGTGTTCGCGCCCAAGAGCTTCTGGCAGCGCAACGAGACGGTGGCGACGTTCCACGAGGACGCATCCGCCATGGGCCGTGTGTACGCGTGGCAGGTGGCCAGCCGCATGAGCCTGGACAAGCCCCTCTTGGGCGTGGGCGCGGGCGGCTTCCGCTACGCGTGGTTCGAATACGCGCCGCCGGAGGCGCACCGCGCCTATGTGGCGCACAACATCTTCCTCGACGTCATCGGGGAACTGGGCTGGATTGGCCTGCTCTTCTTCCTGGTGTTCGCGGGAGGCTCGGTGGGCGGCGCGGCGGCGGCGTCCTCGGATTCGGAGATGGGGTGGCTCGCGCGAGCGCTGTTCGCGTCGGTGGTGGGCTACCTCATCTGTGACTTGTTCTCGGGCTACATCCTGTCCGCGCATTGCTACGTGCTCTTCGGCCTGGCCGCGAGCGCGCACCGCATCGCGCAGGCACGGGAGCGAGCTTTGGCGGTGGGGAGGCAGCCGGCCCTGAATCAGACGCCGGCGGCCACGTGGGAGGGGTCTGGGCATGCGGCGTGAGGAAGCACGGATGGGGCGGGAGCCCCTCCGACTGGTGCAGTTCACCCGGTCGTTCCACATTGGTGGCACCGAAGTGCAGGTGCTGGAGTTGCTGCGCGGCTTGCCGTCCAGCTACCGGTTGCAGGTGTCGGTGTTGGAGGACGCCGGGCCGCTCATCGGTTCGGTGTGGAAGCTGGGACATGCGCCCGAGGTGTTCTCCCTCAAGGGGACGCTCGCGCAGCCCAACACGCTCGTTCAAATCTACCGGCTGTCACGCTGGCTGAAGAAGCACCGCGTGCACCTGGTGCACGTGCACGACTTCTACTCCAGCATCATCGCGGTGCCGGCGGCGAAGCTGGCGGGCGCGAAGGTCATCGTCGGCCGGCTGGATCTGTCCCACTGGCAGGGCAAGGCCCGCCGCCTGCTGCACGCGCAGGTGACGCGCATGGCGGACCACGTCATCGCCAACGCGGAGGCCATCCGCACGCTGCTCGTGGAAGAAGAGGGGCTGCCCCGAAGCCGCGTCTCCGTCATCCACAACGGCCTGGACCTGGTCCGCTTCGACGCGCGTGCCAAGGAAGGCATCAAGGACCCGCTGCCCGAAACGCACGGCATCCCCACCGTCATCCACGTGGCCAACATGAGCCACCCGGTGAAGCGGCAGGAGGACGTGCTCCTCGCGCTTGCCATGCTGCGTCATGAGGGCACGCGGCTGAACGCCTGGTTCGTGGGAGACGGCCCGCGTCGGCCTGGACTGGAGAAGATGGCGCAGGAATTGGGGGTGGCGGACGGGGTGCACTTCCTCAGGCACCGCACGGACGTTCCGGCCCTCTATGGCCAGGCCACCTTCGGCGTCCTGTGCTCCACGGCGGAGGGCATGTCCAACGCGGTGATGGAGGGCATGGCCGCCGGCCTGCCCATGGTCGTCACGAAGGTGGGCGGCAATCCGGACCTCATCGTGGACGGCGAGCGGGGGCTCCTGGTGGACCCGGAGCGGCCCGCCCAGCTCGCCCAGGCCTTCCGGCGGCTCTTGGCCAACCCCCAGGAGGCCCGGAAGATGGGCAAGGCCGCCCGGGGCTTCGTCGCCCGCGAACTGTCCCTGGAGAAGATGGTGCGCCAGCACGACGCCCTGTACCGCCAGGTCGCACACATGCCCTGAGCCTGGAACCGGCCCTCCAGGGCCGGGAAATGTCAGACCGATCCGGATAATCCGAGCCCGTCCTCAAGCAATTGGGGGCGGGCGCGTTCGTATGGAGGAAGGGTGCTCCCGACGGGGGTCGCACCTTGTGTGTTTTGGTTATAGATGGGAATAGCTCGTTTTTCGTGGAGATTGATGGAAAGTCTGTGGTAATGGCGCCACAGACGTTGCCAGCAGCAAGCGGCGTGACCACCCTGGTGGGCGTCGGATCAGGCGGGGCAGGAATCGCCGCTGACGTGAAGGGGTTTTGAAGGAAGCGGACGTCGAGCGCGGGGCCCGGAAGCACGGGACGCGGGGCGGACGCGGAACATGAAGGTGGCGCGGGGTGGGCCCAAGGCCCTCATCCGTATCCGCCGCGACTTTACGAGGCCCTGCCTGTCGGCACGCGGCCCGGGGCGCTCGCCGGTAAAACTCCAAGGTGCCGGCGAGCGCTCTCTTTTTTGTCCCCGTGAAAACACGCCCGGCGCCCTGACAGGTCGCACGCAGCGGTCGGATCCATCAGGTGGGATGTGTCAGTGGCCCGGCTCCGCGGCCCGCGAGGACCTCTGCCGAGGTGCCAGCGGGCGCTCCGCCTGACGGCCGTGACTCGGGAAGGCAGGGGACCCGCCTTCCGTGCACGTCCGCCGTCGCGTGCTTCGCGACGGCTACTTCAGGTTTCCAATCACCTGCAGGGTGGTGTCGCCCTTGAACAGATTGGAGACGAAGCTGACGGTCTCCTGCTGCTTCTGGAGCATGAGCTGGGCTTTGGCGCGTTTGAGGTCGTCGCCGGTGAGGCCCTGGAGCATTCGCTGCTCCACCGGGCTCAGGCTCTGGTGGGTCTTCAACGCGTCTATCGTCGCCGAGGCTGGAATCTTCAAGCTCATGCAAACCACCTGTTCTGGGCCGCCCGGCAGGGGACACCGCCGGGCGGAGAAGCGCGTGTAGGAGATTATCGCGAAATCCGGCGGGAGTTGCCCCCCTCCCGAAAAATCAGGTGTGGGTCAGGCGTCCCCGACGAGGTCGAAAAGCTGCCCGACGCCCCTGGCCCGGGCCACGTCGTAGAGCGCGCGGGCCAGGGCCACGTCCTGGACGGCGAGGCCGGTGGAGTCGAAGACGGTGACTTCGTTCCCCGTCCGCCCCGGCTTGCGGCCCGCGACGACCTCACCCAGGGTGCCGGCGAGCTGCTCCTCCTTGAGGAGGCCGTCATGCAGGGGCACGTTGACCTCACCGGAGTGGAGCGCCTGCTCCGCGTCGTCGATGAAGACGCGCCCTTCGACGAGCAGGCGCGGATCCAGCTCCTGCTTGCCGGGGGCATCCGCGCCCATGGCGTTGATGTGGGCTCCAGGCTGGACCCATTCGCGGCGGACCACGGGGGCGCGGGCGGGCGTGGCGGAGCAGACGATGTCCGCGCCGGAGGCCTCCTGGAGGCTCACGACCCGGCCGCCCTTCTCCTTCTGGAGGGCCTGGGCGGCGGCGTCGGACACGTCCGCCATGAGCAGCTCCAGGTTCCCGAAGAGGGCGCGGTGCGCGTCGATGAGGACCCGCGCCTGCACGCCACAGCCCACGAGGCCCAGCGTGCGGGGCTGCTTCTTCGCCAGGTACTTGGACGCGATGCCGCCCGCGGCGCCGGTGCGCCACGCGGTGAGCAGGGTGCCGTCCAGGATGGCCAGCGGTGACGCGGTGTCCGGGTCGCTGAGGATGTAGACGGCGCGCACGGTTGGCAGGCCGTGCTTCTGGGGATTGCGGGGATGGGCGTTGACCCACTTCACGCCCGCGGCTCCGTCCAGGAACGCCGGCATGGCGCGGAAGTCGCCGTCGTACTTCGGCAGGGACAGGTACACCTTGGGGGGCATGAGCGCGTCGCCACGGCCATGGGCCAGGAAGGCGCGCTCCACGGCTTCCAGTCCGAGTTCGACGGTGTAGAGGCCGCGCAGCTCTTTCGCACTGAGGAGGAGGGTGGGCATGGCGCCGCTATACCCAACCGCGAGCGCCCGCGCACGCGCGACGTCGACCGCCCCCGACGGGCCGACACTTCGCGACGTGGGGACGGGGCGATGCCACCTGGGGCGCGGATGGCTGCGATTGGCCTGCTTCGCAATCACTGCTCGCGAAGCCCCTATGTCATTGGGGTTCTCTTGGACGCCTGCCCGGACGCTGACCGTCCTGGCGGGGAAAGCGGGAAAAGACCGGATGGCACTAGGATGCCCGGCCGATGACCACCTCACGGCACCTCCCGAACACCGGGCCGTCCTCCCCACCGAACACCGGCCGCCCCACGGGCGATGGCGGAGGCCTGTCGGAGCGACCGCTGCATGCGACGCGGGTGGGGCGCTACGTGCTGCTCGCGCGGCTGGGGCGCGGCGGCATGGGCGAGGTGTTCGAAGCGTTCGATCCAGAGCTTCGGCGCACCGTCGCCATCAAGCTGCTGCACGAGCGCCGCCTCCCCGATGAGGAAGAGGACGCCCGCGCGCTGCGGCTGGTGCGCGAGGCGCAGGCCATGGCGCGCCTGTCGCATCCGAACGTGCTCACCGTGCACGACGTGGGGACGCACGACGGCCGGGTGTTCATCGCGATGGCCCGCGTGGAAGGCGGCACGTTGCGGCAGTGGTTGCGGGAAGGGCCGCACTCGCGACACCAGGTGTTGTCCGTGTGCCGGGCCATGGGTCGGGGGCTCGCGGCGGCGCACGCGGCGGGGCTGGTCCACCGCGACTTCAAGCCGGACAACGTGCTGCTCGGGCGCGAGGGTGGCGTCTGGGTGACGGACTTCGGCATCGCGTCGGATGCGAACGCGGAGGCCGGGCCCGGCGTGCCGGTGACGGCGCTGCTCGAAGGTCCCACCGATGCGCGGCTCACGGCGACCGGCGCGCTGGTGGGGACGCCCGCGTACATGGCCCCGGAGCAGTACGCGGGGCGGGGGCCGGACGCGCGCGCGGATCAGTTCAGCTATTGCGTGTCCGTCTACGAGGCCCTCACCGGCCAGCGCCCCTTCGAGGAGGGGACGCTGCGGCGCATGGCGGTGACGCTGCTGGATTCGCAGCGCGCGCCCCAGGGCGCCGTGACGCCCCGGGTGGAACTGGAGCCGCCCGCGCATCCGTCCCTTCCGGGCTGGGTGCACCGCGTGCTCGCGCAGGGGCTGGCGGTGGCGCCCGAGCAGCGCTTCGCGACGATGGAGGCCCTGCTGGAGGCGCTGGAGCGCGACCCGGAGGCCGGGCGACGGAAGCTCGCGGGCCGGTCGCTGGCGGTGGCGGCCGGGCTGATGCTGGGGGTGGGGGTGGCGTGGGTGCGTCCCACGCCGTGCAGTGGGGCGCCCGCGCTGTTCGCCCAGGTGTGGGGCCCCTCGCAGAAGGCGGCGGTGGCGGAGGCCTTCGAGCGCAGCGGCGCGACGGACGCGGAGGGCGCCTTCGACCGGGTGTCGGGGGCCATGGATGCGTACGCGACGCAGTGGAGCCGGATGCACCGGCAGGCGTGCGAGGCCACGCGCGTGACGGGGGAACAGCCGGAGGCGCATCTGGCGCTGCGCATGGCGTGCCTGGACCGGCGTCTGCGGTCGGTGGATGCGCTGGGCACGGAGCTGGCGCACGCGGACGCGGCGCTGGTGCAGCGCAGCGCGGAGGCGGTGGACGCGCTCCGGGGCGTGTCCGGGTGCGCGAACGTGGAGGCGCTCTCCGCGGCGGTACCCCCGCCGGAGGACGCGGCGGCGCGGGCTCGCGTGGAGGCGGTGCGCAAGGAGGTGACGCACGCGCAGGCGCTGCTCGACGCGGGCCGGTACGCGCAGGCGCTGCCCGTGGCCAGGGCGGCGGTCGACGCGGCGCGCGCCACGCACTACCGCCCGCTGGAGGCCGAAGCGCTGCACGTGCTGGGCTGGGCCCACCACCGCATGAGCCAGTCGCGTGAGGCGATGGCCACGTGGCATGACGCCATGGCCGCCGCCACCGCAGGCCGCCACGACGAGGTGGCGCTCCAGGTGGCCACGGAGCTGGTGCTCGGGTTGAGCGAGGCCCCCGAGTGGTTCCCGGAGGCGCACCTGTGGAGCGCGCAGGCGCACGCGCTGATTGAACGGCTGGGGTCCGCGCCCGACCTGGAAGGGCGTCTGGCCAACCACGAGGGCATCCTCGCGCTGAGCGAGGGCTCGCTCGACGCGGCGGCGGAGCACTACGCGCGGGCCCTGGCGCTGCGGGAGCGGACGCTGGGCACGCGTCACGTGGACACCGCGAAGGTCTACAACAACCTGGGCATGGTGCTGCTGCGGCAGGCAAAGCAGGCGGAGGCCACGGCCCTGTACCAGAAGGCGCTCGCCATCTACGAGGAGCGGCTGGGCCCCACGCACCCGCTGCTCGCGGGCACGCTCACCAACCTGGGCTTCGCGGAACAGGAGGCGGGACACCTGCCGCAGGCGCTCCAGTGGTTGCAGCGCGCGTACACGCTGCGTCAGCAGACGCTGGGGCCGCTCAATTCACAGACACTGCTGTTGCTCCACGACCTTGCGCTCGTACAGGAGTCGTTGGGCGCGCCGGACCGGGCGCTCGCGCTGCATCGGGAGGCACTGGAGGGCATGCGGCAGGGGTTCGGCGCGGAGAGCCGGGAGGCCATCGATTCGCTCAAGGCCCTGGCGGGCGCGGAGGAGCGGCTGGAGCGGGACGCGGATGCGCTCGCGCACTTCCAGGAGGGACTGGTGCTCCAGCGCAAGGTGCTGCCGCCGGAGGAGTTCGCGGTGGACACGCTGGGCGAGGACGTGGGGCGGCTGCTCGTGGCGCAGGGCCGGCCGAAGGAGGCGGTGCCCCTGTTGCGCGAGGCGCTGGAGTCGAAGGCGCGGTCGCTGGGAGCGGAGCACGCGCGGACGATTCACAGCCGCACGGCGCTGGGGCTGGCGTACCTCCAACTGGGGCAGGGCGAGGCCGCGCGCGAGCTGCTGGAGATGTCGGAGCGGGTGCTGGCCCCGCTGGGCTGGAATCCAACGGACGCGGCGATGACGCACTTCGCGCTCGCGCAGGCGCTCTGGAGTCAGCCGGCGGAACAGGCGCGGGCGCTGACGTTGGCGCGGAAGGCGGTCGGAGGCTTCACGCAGGGCGGAGCCATGACCCGGCGCGAGCTGGCGCAGGTGAAGCAGTGGCTCGCGAGCCGGTAGGGGAGGGGCTTGCGCGAAACAGTGAGGCACCTCGGGCAGGGCCACGAGGTGCCTCGGGACGGCTTCACCCAGACGTCTTCAGTGCAGGCACTTCCGGGTCGAGGGATCGCACTCGTAACCGGTGTTGCAGTACAGGAGTTCGCAGCACGGCTGCTTGAAGCCACCACAGCCCGGGAGAATCTCGGCGGAGGTGTCAGCGGACACGGCTTCCGCCGCGGACCCCTGGGCCCCGGTCGAGACGCCTTCCGTCTGCTCGACGTCCGTCGTCTCCGCTCCACCACAGGCCATGGCCAGGGCCAGACCCATCACAGCGAAAGCACTCTTCACGACACGCGGCAGCATGGGGAACTCCTATCGGTGAGAACTGCGCCTGACTGAATATCGGAAGTCAGGATGTGATTGCAATTCGATGCCTGGAGTTGCCTTGGACTGCCTCAACGTGTCCTGTTCGCTTGCTCATGATGGGTTCGCATGGTGCGTGATTATTTCAACCGTCAAGTAATCAAGGCGCTGCGCGCACCAGGAAGGCCTTGAACTGGAGCGAGGCGAAGAGCTGGCGCGGCTCTGTCAGTCCGGCCCCGCGCAGCAATGCGAAGAACTCTTCATCGGACGCGGGAATCTCAAGACTCGCCATCTCCTTGCGCCGTCGCGCGAGCTTTTCGGGAGAGACTCCAGACACGCGCAACTGCTCTTCCTCCGCGGCCAGGAGGACCGGGTCGTTCCCAACGGACTCTCCGATGATGAAGGGCGCCCCGGGCTTGAGCCGACGCACCACTTCACGCAGGAGTTCCAGGCGGGTTTCCGCTCCCGCCACGTGATGGAGGACTCCCACCATCTGGGCCCCGTCGAAAGGGGCGCCGGTGGGCAGGTCGCGAAGCGCCCCTTCGTGCAATCGCATCCGCTCGCCCATTCCCGTGCTGCTCAATCGCTCACGGGCCACGGCGAGCATGTGCGGTGACGTGTCCGTCCCGGTGAAGCGCCACGTGGGCCTTCCATACCGGGCATAGGGCAGCAGCTCCTGCGCGGTGCCCACTCCCACGCAGAGGATCGAGGCGGACTCGTTCCCCCCCAACACGGAGGTCATCGTCGCCGCGATGAGCTCCTGCATGGCGTGGTATCCGGGCAGCGAGGTCGCCGTGCCCGCGTCGTAGCGGGCCGCGTGCTCCGGGCCGAAATGATGCTCATGATGAGGCGCGTGTGAGTGCATGGGAACTCCGTCGGGCCGGGGGAGGAGGTGCGGCGCGTTGATGGGAAGATACGCTTCGGTTTCTTCGCCGCCAGGGCGGCCCTTCACGTCGAATCGGCGGCGCTTCCGGTGTCGTGGCGGCGTCCAGGTGACGCCCGCCGCGACATGGCTCTTCAGGCTGCTTCGCCCGCGCGCCGCCACCGCGCGGGTGTCTGTCCATGCACGCGGCGGAACTGGCGGATGAAGTGCGTGACGTCCGCGTAGCCCACCTGCCGCGCGATGGTGTCCATGGGGGCGTCGGTGCCACGGAGGCGGCGGCGGGCTTCGGCCATCCGCTGCGCGAGGATCCACTCGCCCACGGTGCGCCCCGTCTCACCGCGCACCGTGGTGGCCACGTGCGCCGGCGTGCGTGCCACGGCTCGCGCGACGTCGGACAGCGACAGGGGCTTGAGCGCGCTCTTCTCCACGAAGGCGAGTGCCTGGCGCGCGAGGCTGGAGCCTTCGGTGCCCGAGCGGAGGGTGGAGGCGCTGGCACGCACGAGCTCCACGAGCACCAGACGCAGGAGCGACGCGAGCGCCTCCTCCCGTCCCTCTTCGCTCCCCTCGCATTCCTCCTCGAGCACCTGCATCCACTGTTCGAGGCGGCGGTGCTGCGCCGGAGTGGGCCGCAGCACCGGGTGGCACCCGCCGCGCACCTGGGAGAAGAGGCGCGTGGAGGGGTCCGCCTGCTCGGGCCAGAAGGTCAGGGCCCAGCCCGTGGCCTGCTCGAAGTGCGCCTCCGCGTGTGAATCTCCCGGTGGGATGAGGTGCACGTCCCCCGGCCGCAACTCCAGCGCGCCCGCGTGCCGCACCCGCGAACGACCCCCGGTGAGCAGGACGACCACGGCATAGGGGTGGACGCGCTTGCCGCCCGGACGCGCCCTGCCGTGGAGCCCCTGGTGCGCGTGGCGCTCGATGCGGGAGACGAAGAGGGGAGCGCGGCCCTGCTGGAAGGCCACGAGGGCCGGGGGCCCGGGCGTCTGGCTCATCACGGGTGTGGGGGCTCCGCGTGGATGTTGAGGCCGTGCACCATGGTCCACCCCGTCAGCGCGCCCTGATACGCCGCCCCCATGGCGGTCTGCACGGGCGTCGTCACGTCCCCCGCGGCGAAGAGGCCCGGGATGGACGTCTCGCATTGAGGACTGACGCGAACATAACCCGCGTCATCGAGCGCGAGGCCGAGCGTCCGCACGAGCGGTGGCAGGTGCTGCTTCGGCTTGAGGAAGAGCGCGTCGAGCGGCACCACCGTCCCGTCCATGCGCTGGGCACCTCGCAGGACGCCGTCCGCTTCCACGAGGAGGCGCTCCAGCGGCCCCGTCTCCAGCCGCACGCCCGCCATGGTCAGTCGCTCCCTCGCTTCGGGAGGGAGCGCGAAGGTGCCACGGGTGAAGGCGGTGACGTTCCGGGTCCAGCCGGTGAGCATGATGGCGAAATCGACGAGGGGGACGGAGTCGAGCAGCACGCCCCAGGCCTTCCCACGGATCTCCCAGCCATGGCAGTGGGGGCACTGGAAGGCGCTGTGGCCCCAGGCTTCGCGCATGCCGGGCAGCGCGGGGGGCTCATCCACGGCGCCCAGGGCGAGCAGGACGCGCCGCGCGCGCACCTGCGTGCCGCCTTCGAGCCGCACGTGGAAGCCGTTCTCGCCGCCCAGGGGCGTCACGGTCACCACCTGCTCCTCGCGGAAGGTGATGTCGTAGGGGGCGAGCTGCTCACGCCCGATGCGACGGAACTCCTCGGGCGGCGTGCCGTCACGGGTGACGAAGCCGTGGATGTGCGTGGCCGCTGCATTCCGCCGGGCCCCCGCGTCGCACAGCCACACCCGCTTGCACGCTCGCCCCAGCACGAGCGCCGCGCTCAGGCCCGCGGGCCCGCCGCCCGCTATCAGCACGTCGACTGCTTCTGTCTCTCGCTGTTCCATGCAGGAAGGCTAAAGACGGGCCGTCGGCGTCCCCATGGCGGCGCGTGGGAAAAAATCGGCGTCTCTTTCGGGAGCACCCTCGGCCGTGCCATGTCCCGAGCGTCTTGCCCGCCGGGCCCATGGCCTTCTTGAAGCCACTGAACGGCCCCACCGCCCCTCCGGAGGATTGACTCCGACCCTGACTCGCTCAACGTCGACAATTGCGTGTTTCAGTTCCCCGACTGATTGCCATCAACGATCCCCTCGTGTTCTCGCGTGCGGACCCGCGAGAACACGAGCACCCTCCCGAACCCAGGAAGGAGGCATCCCGCCATGGCACGTATCTTCATCACCGGATCGACTGACGGCCTTGGCCGTGCCGCCGCCCGCACGCTCATGAACGAAGGCCACCAGGTCGTGTTGCATGCACGCAGCCAGGAGCGCGCATCCTCCCTCTCGGACCTGGCTTCGAATGCCGCGGGCGTCGTCATCGGGGATCTCAGCAGCGCGGTCGAGACACGTGCCCTCGCTGTCCAGGTCAACGGACTCGGTCGCATGGACGCCGTCATCCACAATGCTGGCGTCTATCTTGAGCCGGTACGGGGAATGACACCCGAAGGGCACGCACGGATCCTGGCTGTGAACGTTCTTGCGCCCTATCTGCTCACCGCCTTGATGGAACGTCCGGATCGCCTGATCTATCTCAGCAGTGGGATGCACCACGGAGGCAGCGGCTCGCTCCGCGACCTCGACTGGACGGAGCGGAGCTGGAATGCCATCCAGGCCTATTCCGAAAGCAAGCTCCACGTCACCGCGCTCGCCCTCGCGGTCGCGCGCCACTGGCCGGATGTGAAGAGCAACGCTGTTGACCCCGGCTGGGTCCCCACCAGGATGGGGGGCGCCGGGGCTCCCGATGACCTCGAAATGGGGCACCTCACCCAGACCTGGCTCGCCGTCAGCGGTGCTCCGGCGGCGACAGTCAGCGGCGGGTATTGGCATCACCGGAAACAGCAGACGCCGGCCGCGGAGGCACTCGATCCTGGCTTCCAGGATCAGCTCATTGACAGACTCGCGGACCTCACGGGCACCGCGCTCTTCTGAGTGCCAGGGGGCTCAACGCTTCGGGGGCACTGCTCAGCCAGGAGAAGTCGTCCCCGCTGGCCAGGAACTCGCTGAAGGATGCGGCGATGGGCCACACGCCCGTCCCTGAGTCAGCTCAGCCACCAGGCCGCCACCGCTGCCGCGAGCAGGCTGCCCGTCACGCCAAGGGCCATCCACTTGCGCGAGGGCTGTTCCGGCGGCCGCACCGGGAAGACCCGGGGCCCCACGAACTGGGTCGGTGATTCCGATCTCAGCGGGGGGGCCGCGCGCTCCACGGGCCGCGTGGGCAGGGCTTCCGTGCGCATCACCTCCGTGGCCGGAGGTGGAGCGGGCGCCTCCGGCACGGGCCCGGGTGGGGCCCGCCGTGGCTTGGGCGGCATGGGGACGGGCGGCTCCATCAGCCGGGAAGGGAAGTGCGGGGGCTCGCCCAACGTGGCCAGCTCCGCGCGCAGCGCCTTGGCCACTTCGGTTGCTTCCGTGGGCCTCGCCCGGCGGTCCTTCGCGAGCAGCGTCTCCACCAGCGACACCAGTGACGCAGGAATACCGGGACGCATCGGCGTGAGCGGTGGGGGCGCGTCGTACAGGACCGACTCCATCACCGCCCGACCCCGCTGGATGGGAAATGGCCGCCGCCCCGCCAGCAGCTCGTAAAGACAAACACCCAGCGAATACAGGTCCGCCCGCGCATCCAGCGGCTCGTCGCGGATCTGCTCCGGGGACATGTACGCCAGCTTCCCCATCACCACGCCCGACGTTGTCTGCGTGCCCTCGGACGTCTTCACGATGCCGAAGTCCGCGATCTTCACCGTGCCGGTGAAGGACAGCAGCAGGTTGTCTGGCGACACGTCGCGGTGGATGAGCTCCATCCACTTGCCCGACTCCGGATTGACGAAGCGGTGCACGTACGCAAGCCCATCACACGCCTGTGCGATGGCATCCAGCACTGGCGCCAGTGGCAACAGCTCCGGCCGGCTCGCCGCGTGGATGTGCGCCAGGCTGGAGCCCGCCACGTACTCCATGGACAGGTAGACCTGGTCGTCGATGACGCCCGTCTCCAACACCCGCACCACGTTGAGGTGATGCAGGCCCGCGGCCACCTCCGCCTCCCGCAACAGACGGCGGCGGAAGCGGATGTCGGCCGCGTGCTCGGAGTGGATGCGTTTGAGGACGACCGGGGCGTCCCAGCCCTCGCGCTCCGCGAGCGAGACGCGCCCCATGCCGCCTTCGCCAATCTCCCGCAGGATGCGGTACGGCCCCAGCCGCTGGACGTCATTCATTCCGGGGCAAGCCTACCGCCACTGACGCCAGGGCCGCTGGGGGAAGACCGCTGTTGCTCGCGTCAGCCGTTGGACGCCACCCGGGAGCTGTCCTGGGGCGGGACCGCGTCTTCCTCGGCGCCTTCGCGCGCCTGGGCGCCCTTCGAGTGCGTCGAGCCCGACTTCCGGCTGCTCTCACCCGTGGAGATCCGACCGCCGCGCGCCGCATCCGCGGGCACCTCCGTGGGCGGCTCGGCCTGCATCGTCTTCATCAGCTCCGCCACGGCCCGGGCGATCTTGGAACCCCACTCCGAACCCATCGGCTTCGGTGCTGCCTCTTCCGTCTTCTCGGGGGGCATCTCGCAGCTCACGCAAACGGCTCCGGAGTGTCCGCCGCCGCCGCCCCTCACGCTGGAGCCCGACGCCAACGGCTGGGCCCCCGTGTGCTCGGGGCGCGGACCGCCTTCGAAGTGGTCCGGCATCACCTGCGAGGCGCTGTCGGGCTTGAACGCGGACAGGGTCGCGTTCGAGCTGCCACGCCCGCCGACGGAGATGCTCTGGCCCGAGGCCCCCAGGGCGCGGTCGGAGGCGGCGTTGGGACGGTCGAAGAGGTCCGGCTTCACCGGCTCCAGCCGCCCCTGCGCGGGCGGGGCCACCGGAGGATCCAACCGCGGAGGGGACTGCACGGACGGCGTGGCACTCGACAGCGGGCGGAGGATCTTCACGGAGCACCTCGGACGGCGGATTTCCCTCCCCCATCATCGTCGGGGGAGTGTTCAGAGTTTCCCCTGTCTCCCAGGAAATCAAACTTCCGCGTCCTACCTCCCACGGCGGCCTGCGTCAGGGCCCGCCGGGGAGGTGGGGCGCGCGGATCCGGATCAGGGTTTCCCCCAAGACGGTCGCGCGCGGATCCGCTCGGGCCTACCGGGCTTCGGGGGCCAGCGCAGGGCAGGTGACGTTGGCGGGCATGGCCCACAGCGCGTTGCCCGGGGGCCCACCGTTGGCGACGAAGAAGATCCGATCCCCGATGCGGCGGAATGACTGGGGACTGGAGCCTCCATCCGGATGGATGTCCGCGACGCGGCCCGTGTTGGCGACCGTTCCGTCCGTCACCCAGGGCTCCTGGCCGTCGTTGGGGCCTGCCTTGCCGAAGAGGAGGGTGCCGCTGCCGGTATTGAAGAGGGGCGACCAGTTCTCATCCGACGTGCTCAGTCCGTCGCTCAGCCACAGCGTCCCCGCCGCCGTGCCATCCGTCACCCAGAGGTCCACCTTGCGAGGCGCAGGCCCCGTCGAGCCGATGGCGACCGACAGGTAGAGCTTGCTGCCCGCCGTCGTCGCGATCTGAAGGTACGGCTGCGCACCGGACTCTCCCCCGAAGGGGTTGGGCAGGGTCGTCACTGTCGCCTTGCCTCCGCCCGACAAGGACACGCGCGCCAACCTCAACCGGTCATCCGCCGTGCCGTAGGAGACGTAGGCGTGGGAGCCGAGGACGCCGAGCAGGCTCGCGACGTGGCCGAACGTCTCCAGCCGCACGGTGCCCGCCGCCGTGCCGTCCGACTTCCAGATCTCCGTGTTGCCCGCATCCCGCAGCGCGAACACGATGCCGCCAGTCGTGCCCCGGACGTCGCTCACCAGGGGCTCGCCCGCGTCCAGTGCCTTGATGACGTAGGTGCCCGTCGCCGTGCCGTCGGTCCGCCACAGCCGCGTGCCATTCACCGCGTCCTGGAGGAAGAACAACTGCACGCCTCCCGCAATCACGGTGCTTGCCTGGAGCGTGGTCTGCGTCCCGAAGTCCACCACGCGGACCGTCCCGGCGGCCGTGCCATCCGACCTCCACGACTCCAACCGTCGCCCGCCCGCGGGCGTCGTCACCGGCACGGTGCGGAAGAAGCCCAGCGCGCCGCCCAGCGCGGCGAAGCTCGACAGTTGCGAACCCTCACTCCCCGGGGTGAGGTCCACGACGAGCCGCGTGCCCGCCTCCGTGCCGTCGGTGACCCACGGCTCCCGCCCCAGCACCGCATCGCCGACGATGAAGAAGAGCTGCGAGCCCACGGCGGTGAAGCCGCTCAGCTCCCGGTAGCCGGTGGTGCCCTGGGCGGGGAACTCCTTCACCGGGACGGTGCCCGCGGTCGTCCCGTCGCTCTTCCACAACGTGGCCTGTCCGCCGACGACATCCGTCGCGAAGTAGAGCGTGCCCTGGAAGTTCGACAGGCCGTAGGGACTGGGACGCCAGGGCGGCGGAGGCGGGGTGCCCGGCGCGATGACGTCCTTCACCTTCACCGCCACCCCGGGGGCGCACGCCTGGGCCTGGACTGTAGAATCCCGAGGGGCCGCCTCCGCCTCCGCGTCGGGTTCCACTCCGCCACAGCCCACCAGCCCCACTCCGACCACGGCCCACCACGCCTTCATGCGCATGTCCGCTCCTTGGCTCTTCGCGAAAGCCGACGGACGTTGGGGAGCCTGGGGGTGGACGGACACCCGTCCTCAAGGGCATGTGGGTGATGCCTGCGCGACATTGAAGCCCGCCACCGGAGTGCACCTACAGTCCGGTGGCAGAGGTCGCAGGACAGCGTTTCCCGGCGCGGCGCGGCTAGGGGGTAGCCGCGACAGGCGCGCCCGGATGGGCGTCCACGCCAATCACATCGCGCACGGTGGCGAAGCCGTCGCGGGACAGCAGCGCACCCAGGTCCCCCAGGATGCGGCCCACCATGCCCGGGCCTTCGTAGATGAAACCCGTGTACACCTGCACCACGGTGGCGCCCGCGCGCAGCTTCTCGTAGACGTCCTGGGCGGTGAACACGCCGCCCACGCCGATGAGGGGCAGGGTGCCCCGGCTGCGCTGGTACGCGCGGCGGATGACGGCGTTGGACAGCTCGCGCACGGGGGCGCCGGAGAGCCCTCCGGCCTCCTTCGAGTGCTTGTGTTCGAAGGGGCGGGTGATGGTGGTGTTGGTTGCGATGAGGCCCGACAGCCCCCGCTCCAGCGCCACGTCCACCACCTCGTCCACGGCCTCCGGGGTGAGGTCCGGGGCGATCTTCAGGAACAGCGGCGTGCCCGGCGCCACCTGTCCCATCCGCTCCTGCACCGCGCGCAGGAGCGCGGACAACTGCTCCGGCTCCTGGAGCGTGCGCAGGCCCGGCGTGTTGGGCGAGGACGCGTTGACGACGACGTAGTCCCCCAGCGGCGCGAGCGCGTCCACGCACGCCACGTAGTCATCCACCGCGCGCTCCAGCGGCGTGTCCTTGTTCTTGCCGATGTTCACGCCCAGCGGGCCGGGCTTCCACGCGCGGCCCGTCAGGTGCGACGCGGCGGTGGCCGCGCCGTGGTTGTTGAAGCCCATGCGGTTGATGACCGCGCGGTGCTCCGGCAGGCGGAACAGGCGCGGCTTCGGGTTGCCGGGCTGGGGCTTCGGCGTGACGGTGCCAATCTCCACGGCGGAGAAGCCGCAGGCGAAGAGCCCGTCCACGGCCTCCGCGTCCTTGTCCAGCCCGGCGGCGAGCGCCACCGGATGGGCGAAGCGCAGCCCGGCCAGCTCCACGGACAGGTCCATGGGCGCCTGGCGCAGGGTGCGCTCGCGCATCGACTGGCAGAGGGACGGCATGCGCCCCAGGGCCGCGAGCCCCGACATCCCCAGCCGGTGGGCGGGCTCCGGGGGCAGCGTGAAGAGCAGCGAGCGCGTGAAGCCGTACATGCGTCAGGCCGGAATGAAGGACGCCTCGCGTGCCCACGCGAGTGCCTGGTCCACCTGCTCGGTGGTGAGCAGGTTGTTGGACTCGACGATCTCAATCTCCCGCCGCATGTCCGTCTCCAGCAGGTAGGGGCCGTCCGTGTTGATGGTGAACTTCACCTTGCGGTCCCAGAACGTCTGCATGATGTGCTTGAGCTCGGCCAGGTCCGCCACCGCCTTGGTGTGGATGTTGGACGTGGGGCACAGCTCCAGCGTGATGTTGTTCTCACGCAGGACCTTCATGGCGGACTCGTCGTAGGCGGCGCGGATGCCATGGCCGATGCGGTTCGGCTTGAGCTTCTCCACCGCCGCCATCAGGCCCTCGGAGCCCGTGCCGGCCGTCTCGCCGGTGTGCACGGTGCACTTGAGGCCGCCCTTGCGCGCGCGGGCGTACAGGTCCTCGTACTCCGCGAGCGCGGGCTTGTGCTCCATGGCGTCGCGCTCCGTGCCGGCCAGGTCGATGCCGTACACGCCGCGCGAGCGGTACTTGATGGCCTTCTCCACGATGATGCTGTTGAGCTTGTGGTCGAACTCGCGGGCCAGGCAGAAGATGAAGCCCACCTTCACGCCGTACTCCAGCACCGCGCGGTCCATGCCCCGCAGCGCCGCGTGGATGATGTGGTCCAGGTCCAGTTCGGAGGACAGGTTGCGCTTCATCGGGTTGAAGCGCAGTTCAATCTGCGTGACGCGGCTGCCCCGGTACTCCTTGCCAATCACCTCGTAGACGGAGCGCTCGATGGCGCTGGGAGAGGATTGGATCTTCTCCGTCCAGGTGTGGAGGATCTTCAGGTAGTCGTCGAGGCTGCCCACCTTGCCCGGACGGGAGGTGATGAGCTCCACGAAGTCGAAGTAGTTTTTGACCGGGAGCTTGAAGCCCTGCTGGTGGGCAATGGACCACAGGATGTGCGGGGCTACCGCGCCACCCACGTGGATATGAAGGTCGATGAGGTCGCGAACCATGGCGGCATGTATGCACAGCCACGGCCACGCGTAAAGCTATCGGCGCAGCAGCACGTACACCGCGCCCGTCCCGCCGTCCTGCGGGCGTGCGCTGGCGTACGCCAGCACCATCCGCTCCATCCGCTTCTGCGACAGCCACACCTTCATGCCCTCCTTCAACACGGGCACCTGGTCCTTGGAGTTCAAACCGCGCCCGTGGACGATGAGGACGCAGCGCTTCTTGGAGCGCTGGCTGTCGGACAGGAAGCGCTCCACGGCGCTCCGGGCCTCGGCGGCCGTCTTGCCGTGCAGGTCCAGGGTGTCCTGCACGGAGAAGTCGCCCCGGCGCAGCGAGCGCAGCAGGTTGCGGTCGACGCCGGGAGCCGCGCCCTCGATGAACTCGTTCGAGTCCGCGACGTCGAAGCCGCCTTCGCCGGCGACGAGCTCCGACAGTTGGGCCAGGGCCTCCGCGTTGTCGTCGATGAGCTCCGGCAGGCGCGGGTTCGTCTTGGGGGCTTCTCCCCGGTTGGTGATCTGGTGCACGCCGTCCATGGCGGAGAAGAAGAGGCCGACATCGTCGTCCTCCGGCCGGGCCTTGGCGGCCTTCACCGGCTTCGCGACGACCTTCTTCTTCGCGGCGGCTTCGGCGGCGGCCTTCTGCTGTTCCTGCTTCTCCTGGTCCTGGAGCGTCTTGATGGCGGACTTGAAGGGGTTGTTCTGGAAGGCCGCTTCCTTCTTCTTCGGGGGCTGCTTGCTCATGGGATTCCCTGTTTCTAACCCGGCTACAGGTCGCGCAGCTTCCGGATCGTCTCGTAGGCGTCGCGGACTTCCTGGAACCGGCGGGCGGCCTTTTCGGCGGCCTTGGGGCCCAGTTGGGTGAACTTGTCGGGGTGGTGGGCGGCGGCGAGCTTGCGGAAGGCGGCCTTCACCTCCGCGTTGGTGGCGTCCGGCTTGAGGCCCAGGGCGACGAAGTGGGGGGTGTCATCGCCCAGGTGCTGGCGGGCCAGGGCCTGGATCTGCTCGTCGGGGATGCCCAGGCCGTCCGCCGTGCGGCGCAGGACCTCCGTCTCCGAGCGCTGCATGTGACCGTCCGCGAGCGCCATCTCGTAGAGCGCGTCCAGGAGACGCAGCCGCTCGTCCGCCGGGAGGGCTTCCTGGCAGGCCTTGAGCGCGGCGGGCGCCTTGAGCGAGGCGGGCTTGGCGATGAACGCCTTCAGGTACCGGCCCACCGCCTGGATGGTGTGGGGGTCGGCGTGGAGGACCTCCTCGAAGTAGCGGCGGATCTCCCGGACCTCCTCGCGGCGCAGCTCGCCGTCCGCGCGGGCCACGTCCATGAAGAGGGCGACGATTTCACGGTCGAGCGGATCCTCCGGTGGGGCTTCGACGGCGCGGTGCTCCCCGGGCATGGGGCCGTCCCCCCGGGGGGCGGGGCGCTTGGAGGCGGCCGGGAAGTCGGAGAAGTCGGAGAACAGCTCCGGGTTGGACGGCGGAGGGGCGTTCTGCTCGTCGAAATAATGGCCGACGGCGAAGCCCGCGATGAGGGCGAGCACGATGGCCAGGGGCCCGCCAATGAGGAGGCCGACCACGAGTCCAACCATCGCCCCGAGAACTTTTCCTGCGCCCATGGCTTCGCTTCGCTCCCTTGAATCCACCCAGTTTTGCATAAGGTGCGTCGCATGACGGCCCAGTTGATCGACGGCAAGGCAGTGGCGGCGCGCGTGCGGGCGGAAATCAAGGAGGAGGTGACGCGCCTGAAGGCGGAGCGCGGCATCACCCCCGGGCTCGCGGTGGTGCGTGTAGGTGAGGATCCCGCCTCGAAAGTCTACGTGACGGGAAAGAAGAAGGCCGCCGAGGAGGTGGGCTTCAACTCCTGGGAGCACCACCCGGACGAGACCATCACCCAGGAGGAGCTCCTGGCGCTGGTGCACCGGCTCAACGAGGACCCGGCGGTGCACGGCATCCTGGTGCAACTGCCCCTGCCCAAGCACCTGGACGCGGACGCCATCATCTCCGCGGTGAAGCCGGAGAAGGACGCGGACGGCTTCCACCCGCTGAACGCGGGCAACCTGCTCCTGGGGCGGCCGGCGACGCGCGCGTGTACGCCCTGGGGCGTGATGCGGCTGTTGGAGGAGGTCGGGTGCAACCCGGCGGGCAAGCGGGCGGTGGTGGTGGGCCGCAGCAACATCGTGGGCAAGCCCCAGGCGCTGATGCTGCTCCAGAAGGACGCGACGGTGACGGTGTGTCACCGCAAGAGCGACCTGCCGGCGGAGGTGGCCCAGGCGGACATCCTGGTGGTGGCCGTGGGCGTGCCGGAGCTGGTGAAGGGCGCGTGGATCAAGCCCGGCGCGGTCGTCATCGACGTGGGCATGAACCGCAAGGCGGACGGCAAGCTGGTGGGCGACGTGGAGTTCGCCGCGGCGGCCGAGCGCGCGTCGTTCATCACCCCGGTGCCCGGCGGCGTGGGCCCGATGACCATCGCCATGCTGATGAAGAACACGCTGGAAGCGGCGCAGCGCGCCGGGAAGTAGGGCGCGCCGTGGACCTCCCTGCCCGGTGTGGGCAGGGATGCTGGAACACGAGAGGCTATTCCGGGCAGATGATGGGGCCCCGGTGGTTCTTGCAGACATCGCGAGGGATGCACCAGCCATCCGGCGTGGAGTAGGCATACATCTGGATGCCGCTGTTGCACCGGACCCTGTCGCTGGAGACGCGACACCATCCGATGTCGACGCTTTCGTCACAGCTATCGGGCGGGGCCATGGCTTGGATTCGTCCGTCTGATGTTGAAGATTCAGCCTGCGGTGTCTCCGCCGCGCCGGGTCCGCATGCAAGGAAAAGCATTCCCGCGCCAAACATCATTCCCACGGACTTCATCAGTGTCTGCCTTCGCATGGGCCTGCCTCCGTATGAGTTCAAGGAATGTCCAACAATCCCACCCGACTACCAGTTGGGGCAGATGATGGGGCCCCGGTGGTTCTTGCAGATATCGCGCTCGATGCACCAGCCGTCCGGCGTGGAGTAGGCATACATCTGGAACCCATCCGCGCACTGCACCCGGTTGCTGCGCACGAGGCACCAGTCCAGATCGACGCTCGGGTCACAACTGGTGGGCGGCGCCATGGCGCGAACCTCCTGATCGGAAGTCGCGGCTTCGGCCGGCGCTGGCTGCGCCGCTTCGGGGCCGCAAGCCAGCAACAGCATTCCCGCGCCAGACACCATTCCCATCCACTGCATCCGCGTCTGCCTTCTCATGAGGGGGCCTTCCTGGAGAAAGGAAACTGCAAACGAAGTGTAGCCTGTATTTCCATTCCGCCGCGAGGCATGCGGGCAGGCCGTCTCGGGCGAGCGTGAGATTGGAAAATTCGCGGTCAGGAGCGGTTTGCGAGGGGCGTCCCCTGGATTAAAGAGGTTGGAATGACGAGCCGCGAAGAACACCTGTCGGGAGGGCTGTATGGCCTGCTCATTGGTGATGCCCTGGGCGTCCCGTATGAGTTTCACGGTCCTGAAAGGATTCCACCGCCGGAGACCATTGAGTACACACCGCCCCCGGGGTTCGACCGTGCGCACGATGGCGTACCGCCCGGCACCTGGTCGGATGATGGCGCCCATGCACTGTGCCTGCTGGATTCGCTGACGCACCAGAAGCGGCTCGACTGCGAGGACCTGGGTCGGCGTCTGGTGAACTGGTACGACTGCGGCTACCTCGCCGTGGACGGGCATGTGTTCGACGTGGGCATCCAGACCCGCAACGCGCTGGGAAGGCTCCGGGGTGGCTCCCCCGCGCTGCTCTCCGGGCCGGATGGAGAGCGGGACAACGGCAATGGCTCACTGATGCGCGTGCTGCCCCTGGCGCTGTGGCACCGGGGCACGGATGCGGCGCTGGCCTCGGATGCGATGGCGCAGTCGCGCGTCACGCATGGGCACCTGCGCTCGCAGGTGTGCTGCGCGGTGTACTGCCTCTGGGCGCGGCGGATCTTGGAAGGCGCGGCGGACCCGTGGACGGAGGCCGTGGCCACCTTTCGCGCGCTGTACACGGAGGAGTTCCCCGCGCGGGCGGAGCTGGACGCGCACGTCCGCCCGGAGGACCTGACGCCGGGGAAGGGGAGTGGCTACGTGGTGGACTGCCTGCGCTCCGCCCGGGACTGCGTGGCGCAGGGCCGCACCTTCGAGGAGGTCGTCAAGGCCGCCATCCGGCTGGGCCACGACACGGACACCACGGCGGCGGTGGCGGGTGGCATCGCGGGCCTCCAGTACGGCCTGAAGGGGATTCCGCACCGCTGGCGTTCGATGCTGCGCGGCGAGGAGCTGGTGGAGCCGCTCCTCGCCCGGCTGCTGAAGTCCGCTCCCTGACGGCGAACCTCAGTCCGGGAAGATCTCCAACACGTCCTTCAGCATCGCGGCGCCCGTGCCCCGGGCGCCCTGCTCCGCGTTGATGATCGTGTTCACTCCGTGGAGGTCGCTGCGGAACACCGCGCCCATCTCCATCGCGCCCAGCCGGGACAGGGGATGGGCCGCGTCCACGACGGTGGGGCGCACGCTCCACTCCCACCGGCCAGCACCCAGCGGCTCCGCGCGCGCCAGCAGCAGCACCTGGCCGCCCTTCGCCCGCGCCGCGTCCTGTTCCGCGCGCGTCACGCCACGCATCCCCGTCACCGACACGTCCTTCAGCGTCGTGGGCACGCGCATCACCGCGTTGGCCAGGATGACCAGCTTGCTCGCCGTGTCCCAGCCGTCCACGTCCAGCGACGGATCCGGCTCCGCGATGCCCAGCGCCTGCGCTTCCTCCAGCGCCGCCTCGTACGTCCGGCCCTCCGCCATCCGGCTCAGGAGCAACTGGCTGGTGCAGTTGAGCACGCCTTCGAACCGGCCCAGCTTCCCCAGGGCCAGGTCCCTCATGCCCATCGTCACCAGCGGCATCGCCGCACCCGCCGCGCCACTGAACCGCAAGGGAGGCCGGCCCGGTGACTCCAGGTCGCTCAGCGCCGCCAGCTCCTGGTAGCCCAGCACCAGCGGCCCCTTGCTCGCGAGCACCGCTGGAATGCCCCGCATCAGCGCGTCCCGCGTGATGTCCAGCCCGGGCTGCCCGTCCTTCAAGCTCGTGGGCGTGGCCTCCAGGAGCAGGTCCGCCTTCACCTCGCGCACCAGCGCCTGCCCGGTCATCCCCGGACGGCCCACCACCGGCAGTGACGCCACC
Source organism: Corallococcus terminator (assembly GCF_003611635.1). Lineage (GTDB taxonomy): Bacteria > Myxococcota > Myxococcia > Myxococcales > Myxococcaceae > Corallococcus > Corallococcus terminator. The sequence goes on from NZ_RAVZ01000022.1 coordinate 39,025, forward strand.
GAACACTTCGCCCGCTTCGCCGCCAGCACCGCCGCCACGTCCAACCCGTGCGGCGACACCGCGGCCCCGCCGGAGTCCGCCATCCCCACCGGGACCAGCTCCAGCCGGTAGCGCTCCATCAGCAGCGACGCGCGCGACTGGAGGATCTCCAGCAGGGGCACGCCCACGTGTCCCACGCCCGTCAGAAGGAAGCGCACCGTGCGCACGGCGCGGGGGTTCATGGCTCGAAGGCCTCGCGCACTCCGTCCCGGCGCAGCGTGAAGAGCATCCACGCCGCCACCGGCACCCCCACGAAACACCCGGGCGTCAGCGCGTACATGGCGCAGATGGCGCCCACCATGGCGAGCCCATACCCCTTGAGGTTCATCGCGCTCCAGGCACCCCAGATGGCCAGCGCCCCGCAGACCACGCCGACCACGATGGCCAGCGTGAAGCCCAGCGTGAACTCCAGCACTGCGGGCGGCTGGCCCGGCTCGGAGAAGGGGGAGGCCACCTTGAGCGCCGCGAGCACCGCCGCCAGCAGGCTGAAGGTGACGTGCAGCACGCCCACGATGAGCTGGAAGAACGCCGGGAAGCGCACCATCAGGAACACCCTCTGGCGCGGATCCCCCGGTGCCAACTGTGGTCCCGGGCCGCTCATGAGCGGGCCCTCAGCGCGCTGACGATCATCCGCGTCGCGGGGGACTTGTTGAGCGTGTAGAAGTGGATGCCCGGCACGCCGCGCGCCAGCAGCTCCATGCACTGCACCGTGGCGTGCGCGACGCCCAACTGCACCACCGCGTCCGGCTGATCCTTCACGCGCTCCATCTGCAACGCCAGTCGCATGGGCACCGTGGCGCCGCACATGCGCGTGAAGCGCTGGACCTGCTCATAGTTGGTGATGGGCATGATGCCGGGGACGATGGGGACGTTGATGCCCGCCCGTCGCGCCCGCTCCACGAAGTCGAAATAGAAGGCGTTGTCGAAGAAGAGCTGCGTCACCACGAAGTCCATCCCCGCATCCACCTTCGCCTTCAGGTGCTTGAGGTCGTCCTCGCGTGAAGCCGTCTCCACGTGGCCCTCCGGATAGCACGCACCCCCCAGGCAGAAGTTGAAATCCTCTTCTCGGACGAATCGCACCAGCTCCTCCGCGTAGCGGAAGCCGCCCGGCACCGGTTCATAGGTCTGCTGCCCCTGCGGCGGATCCCCGCGCAACAGGAGCAGGTTCTCGATGCGCGCCGCGTCGAGCCGGCGCAGCACGTCACGAAGCTCGTCCCGGTCGTGGCCCACGCACGTCAGGTGCGCCATGGCCTCGATGCCGGTGTGCTTCTTGATGTGCGTCACCAGGTCCACCGTCCTGTCCCGGGTGCTGCCGCCCGCCCCGTACGTCACCGACACGAACCCCGGATTCAACGGCGCCAGCTCCTCCACCGTGCGCAGGAGCGAGGCCACGCCCGCGTCCGTCTTGGGAGGAAAAAACTCGAACGAGAAGCACGGCTGGGAGGGATTGAGGCAGTTGCGGATCTTCATGTCCGGAGCAGTTTAGACCCTTCCGCGTCGGCCTTGATCGGAGAAGGTGCGTCGCTATAGTCCGCGCCGTTTCGCCACCCCTGCCATGGAGAAGTCAATGACCCGGCGCACGCCCCTCAACGAGGCCCATCGAAAGCTGGGGGCCCGGATGGTCGACTTCGTCGGTTGGGACATGCCGGTGCAGTACAGCTCCGTCATCGCCGAGCACGAGGCCGTGCGCACCGCCGTCGGCCTCTTCGACGTGTCCCACATGGGCGAGGTGGAGTTCCGGGGCCCCGGCGCGCTGGAGACGGTGAACCGGCTCATCTCCAACGACCTCTCGCGCATCCAGGACGGTCAGGCCGTCTACGCGGGCCTGCTCAACGACCTGGGCGGTTTCGTGGACGACGTCGTCGCCTACCGCTTCAGCCCGGAGCACATCCTCATCTGCGTCAACTCCAGCAACCGCGAGAAGGACTTCGCCTGGATGAAGGCGAGAGCGGAGGGCGTGACGCCGGTGGACCGGGGGGATGACTTCGCGCAGATCGCCATCCAGGGCCCCAAGGCCTTCGGGCTCGTGCAGCGGCTGACGAAGGCGGACCTGTCCAAGGTCGGCACCTACCGCTTCACCGAAGGGGAGGTCGCGGGCGTGAAGTCCATCATCTCCCGCACGGGCTACACCGGCGAGGACGGCTTCGAGCTGTACTGCGCCACCGACGACGCGGTGAGGCTCTGGGACGCGCTCCTGGAGGCCGGCCAGCCGGACGGGGTGAAGGCCTGCGGCCTGGGCGCGCGCGACTCGCTGCGCACGGAGATGAAGTACGCGCTGTACGGCAACGACATCGACGATGCCCACACCGCCCTGGAAGCGGGCCTGGGGTGGATCGTCAAGCTGGACAAGCCGGGCGGCTTCATCGGCAAGGACGCGCTCGTCGCGCAGAAGGCCGCCGGCGTGCAGCGCAAGCTCGTGGGCTTCGAACTCACGGGCGCGGGCATCCCCCGCCACGGCTACCCCATCCTCAAGGACGGCGCCCGCGTGGGCGAAGTCACCAGCGGCACGCAGGGCCCCACGGTGAAGAAGCCCATCGGCATGGGCTACGTGCCCGCCGTGCTGGCCACCGAGGGCTCCACCTTCGACGTGGAGATCCGCGGCCGGGCCGTGCCCGCGGTCGTCGTGAAGACCCCCTTCCTGAAGAAGTCCTGATTCCCTTCCATCCCTCCGCACCTTCGCGAGGAGCAACCTCCATGTCCGATTCCATCCCGCAGAACCTGAAGTACACGAAGGAACACGAGTGGGCCCGCATCGAGGGCAAGACCGTGGTCGTGGGCGTCACCGCGCACGCGCAGGAAGCGCTGGGCGACGTGGTCTACGTGGAACTGCCGAAGCTCGGCACCCAACTGGTGGAGGGCAAGCAGTTTGGCGTCATCGAATCCACCAAGGCCGTGTCGGACCTGTACGCGCCCCTGAGCGGCACCGTGGTGAAGGTGAACGACGAGCTCACCGGCAACCCGTCCATCATCAACACCGACCCGTACGGCGCGGGGTGGATCGCGGAGATCGAGCCCTCGGATGCCGAGCAGGTAGGCAAGCTCCTGGACGCCGCCGCGTACGGCGCGCTCCTGAAGTAGTCCTCCGCGCAAGAACTGGCGCGTCCCGGTTGTTAGAGACGCTCCACGAGGCTCCGACCCGCTCGGACGCCGACCCCTTCCGCACCTCCAGCGAGCCCTTCCGACATGTCCTTGAACTGGAAGTACCAGGAGTCCTTCGCCGGCCGGCACATCGGTCCGGAGGCCCCCGAAGTGAAGCAGATGCTGTCCACGCTGGGTGTGGACTCGCTCGATGCGTTCATCGAGCGCACCGTGCCGCCGGCCATCCGCTCCCAGGAGCCGCTGCGGCTGCCCGCGGGCCGGGGGGAGATGGAGGTCCTGGCGCAGCTTGAGACCCTCGCCGCGAAGAACCAGGTGTTCCGGTCCTTCATCGGCATGGGCTACCACGACACCCACGTCCCCAACGTCATCCTGCGCAACATCTTCCAGAACCCGGGCTGGTACACCCAGTACACGCCCTACCAGGCGGAGATCGCCCAGGGCCGGCTGGAGGCGCTGCTCAACTTCCAGACGATGGTGACGGACCTCACCGGCATGGAGGTGGCCAACGCCTCGCTGCTCGATGAAGGCACCGCCGCGGCGGAGGCCATGGGCCTCGCGCTGCACTCGGTGAAGGGCGACATCCAGGGCGCGGCGTTCTTCGTGTCCGACGCCTGCCATCCCCAGACGCTGGACGTGGTGCGCACGCGCGCGCTGCCGCTGGGCGTGGAGGTCGTCGTGGGCGACCACCGCACGGTGGACCTGTCCGCGAAGAAGTTCTTCGGCGCGCTGGTGCAGTACCCGGCCACCGACGGCGTGGTGCATGACTACCGCGCCTTCGCCGAGAAGGTGCACGGGGTGGGCGGCCTGCTCATCGTCGCGGCGGACCTGTTGAGCCTCACGCTGCTCACGCCGCCGGGCGAGTTCGGCGCGGACGTGGCGGTGGGCACCGCGCAGCGCTTCGGCGTGCCGCTGGGCTACGGCGGCCCGCACGCCGCCTTCTTCGCCACGAAGAACGCCTACACCCGCGTGATGCCGGGCCGCCTCATCGGCGTGTCCGAGGATTCGCAGGGCCTGCCCGCGCTGCGCATGGCGCTGCAGACGCGCGAGCAGCACATCCGCCGTGAGAAGGCGACGAGCAACATCTGCACCGCGCAGGTGCTGCTGGCGGTGATGGCCGGCATGTACGCCGTCTACCACGGGCCGGACGGCCTCAAGGCCATCGCGGAGCGCGTGCACGGGCTCACGACGGTGCTCGCGCGGGGCCTTGCGAAGCTGGGCTTCAAGCCGCGCCACGAGCAGTTCTTCGACACGCTGCGCGTGGAGCTGACCACGGCGCAGGTGCGCGGCGTGCTGGCCGCCGCCGAGGGCGCGAAGATGAACTTCCGCCGCATCGACGACAAGACGCTGGGCCTGGCGCTGGACGAGACGACGCGCGCCAAGGACGTGGAGGACATCCTCACGGCCTTCATCCAGGGCGCGAACAAGTCCGCGCAGCCGGTGGTGCTGGAGGACGTGGCCGCCAACCTGGAGAGCCCGCTCGTCCCCGAGGTGCGCCGCACGAGCGCGTTCCTCACGCACCCCATCTTCAACCGCTACCACTCCGAGACGGAGATGCTGCGGTACGTGCGGCGGCTGGAGGCGAAGGACCTGTCGCTCACGCACTCCATGATTCCGCTGGGAAGCTGCACCATGAAGCTCAACGCCACCGCGGAGATGATCCCGGTGACGTGGCCCCAGTTCAGCAAGCTGCACCCGTTCGCGCCCACCTCGCAGGCGGCCGGCTACAAGGTCATCTTCGAGCAGTTGGAGCACGCGCTGTCGCAGGTGACGGGCTTCGCCGGATGCTCGCTCCAGCCCAACGCGGGCAGCCAGGGTGAGTACGCGGGTCTGCTCGTCATCCGCGCGTACCACCAGGCGCGTGGGCAGGGGCACCGCGACGTGTGCCTCATCCCGTCCTCCGCGCACGGCACCAACCCGGCCTCCGCGGTGATGGCCGGCTACCAGGTCGTCGTCACCAAGTGCGACGAGAACGGCAACATCGACCTTGTGGACCTGAAGCTCCGCGCGGACGAGTACAAGGACCGGCTGGCCGCGCTGATGGTGACGTACCCGTCCACGCACGGCGTGTTCGAGGAGGAGATCCGCGAGATCTGCGCGATCATCCACGAGCGCGGCGGTCAGGTGTACATGGACGGCGCCAACCTCAACGCGCAGGTGGGCCTCACCGCGCCGGGCCACATTGGCGCGGACGTGTGCCACATCAACCTGCACAAGACGTTCTGCATCCCGCACGGCGGCGGCGGACCGGGCATGGGCCCCATCTGCGTGGCCAGCCACCTGGTGAAGTTCCTGCCCGGACACCCGGTCATCCCGACGGGCGGGGCGGACGCCATCGGCGCCATCTCCGCGGCGCCGTGGGGCAGCGCCAGCATCCTGCTCATCTCCTGGATGTACGTGCAGATGATGGGCGGCGAGGGCCTCACGGAGGCGACGAAGCTGGCCATCCTCAACGCCAACTACATCGCCGAGCGCCTCCAGCCGCACTACCCGGTGCTCTACCGCGGCAAGCGCGGCCGGGTGGCCCACGAGTGCATCCTGGACCTGCGTCCGCTCAAGAAGACCGCGGGCGTGGAGGTGGAGGATGTCGCCAAGCGCCTCATGGACTACGGCTTCCACGCGCCCACCGTGTCGTTCCCGGTGGCGGGCACGCTGATGATTGAACCCACGGAGAGCGAGTCCAAGGCGGAGCTGGACCGCTTCTGCGACGCGATGATCGCCATCCGCCAGGAGATCCGCGACGTGGAGGAGGGCCGTTCGCCCAAGGACAACAACGTCCTCAAGAACGCGCCGCACACCGCGCGCACGCTCACCGCGCCGGAGTGGAACCGCCCCTACACCCGCGAGCAGGCCGTGTTCCCCACGCCGTGGGTTCGCGACAACAAGTTCTGGCCGTCCGTGGGGCGCCTCAACAACGTGCTCGGGGACCGGAAGCTCGTGTGCTCGTGCCCGCCCATTGAGGACTACGCGTCGCCAGAGCAGAAGGTCGCCTAGGCGCTCAGGGCGTCTGTCACGCTGTCAGCACCGGGCCGTCTTCCTGAATCCATGGGAAGGCGGCCCTCGTGTTTTCAGCGGTGCCCGGCGGGCTCCACGTGCACGACGACGTCCACCACCTGCGGGTAGGCGCCGTGCAGTGTCTGCTCCACCTGGTCCGCGACCTCATGGGCCTGCGCGGTGGTGAGCTGGGGGTCCACTTCAATCTTCAGGTCCACGTAGACGCTCTCCTCCATGCCCCGGCTGCGCACGTTGCGGCACGAGCGCACGCCGGACACCGCCAGCGTGTGCTGGGACACCTGCGCGGGGTCCAGGCGCGCCGTGTCGGAGAGGATGCCCACCGCCTGCCGGACGATGCCGTAGGCCACCCACGCGACGAAGACCATCACGCCCAGCGCGATGAGGCCGTCCGCGCGCGGAAAGCCCAGCGCCACGAGGCCAATGGAGACGAGCACCGCGATGCTTACGAACACGTCCGACAGCGTGTGCTTCGCGTCCGCGAGCAGGAGCGCGCTCTTGTACTTCTCTCCGTAGTGCCGCTCCACGCGCGTGACGACGAGGTTGATGATGAGCGTGAAGACCATCACCCCCGCCATCGTCGCCGTCACCGTCGGGTGCTTGTCGTGCAGGAGCGAATCGAACGCCATGCGCCCCAGCTCCAGCATGCCCACGCCAATCATCGCGCCGATGCCCAGCGACGCGAGCGCTTCGAACTTGCCGTGGCCGTAGGGGTGGTCCGCGTCCGCCGGCTGGGAGGCCACGCCCATCGCCACCAGCCCCAGCACGTTGGAGCCGCCGTCGATGAACGAGTGCAACCCGTCCGCCGTCACCGACGCGGAGTGGGCCATCAACCCGAAGACGAGCTTGGCGACGGCCACCACCCAGTTGGCCACGAGGATGGCCAGCAGGACGAAGCGGACCTTGCGGTTGCGGTCCTGGAGCGCGGCGGTTCGGTCGACGAGGGTGGCTTCCACGGCGGGGCAGGGTAGTGCCCCCGCTTGCCGGGTGCGAGGCCCTGGTGGGTCCGGGTGCCCGACGTCGGACGCTGCGGCTACTGCCGGAAGAGCCGCATCCGCGGGCCGCCGCCCATTTCCAGGAAGAAGCCGAACTGGAAGCGCACCGTCGCGTCCTGGGTCAACAGGCCGGAGGGCGGGTTGGGGAAGGGCTGGGCGCGCTTGAAGGACGCCACCGCCTCCATGTCCAGGAAGTCCAGGCCGCTGCTCTTCTCCACCTGGATGTCCTTCACCGCGCCGCGCTCGTCCAGGGTGATGCTGAGCAGCGTCTGCCGGTCGCGCCCGGAGTAGATGTTGCCCGTCGGGTCGCGCACGCGAAGCTGCTCGTTGGGGTTCCAGTGCATCCCCACGCTCTGCTTCACGCGGTTGAAGAAGCTCGCGTACTTCCACTCGCGCGTGTTGAGGAAGGTGCCGTCGCCTTCCTCCTGGTCGCGGAGCATGTCGTTGGGCGCCGCGCCCACCACCCGGTCCATCGCGGCCTGCGACGGCATCAGCGTGGCCAGCCCCGGCGAACCGGTGCGGCCGGTGGAGCCGTCCTCTTCGTTGGTGTCGCCCTGGCCGGGCTGGATGCGCAGGCGCTTCGCGTTGCCCGGGGTGGAGTGGCTCTCCGACTGGTTCTTCACCGCCATGCCCGGGCCCTGCTCGCGCGGATCCGTCTTCATGGCGATCTCCTGCTTGCGGCGCGTCTCCGGCATCTCGAAGGAGGGCTTCTGGCCGCCCTGCGTCTGCGGCTTGTCGTCCGCGCCCTGGCCGTTGTTGCCCGACACGCGCGGCGGCTGCACCTGATCCTGCTGTGCGCCCTCCTGCTTCTGGGGCGCCGTCCGCTGGGGCATGGCGTTGCGGTAGTTGGCCGTCTGGTCCTTGGCGCGCGTCTCCTTCTGGACGGTGTTGTTGCTCTCCGCCAGGTACTTCGCGTCCGGGGACACCTGATCATTTCCCGGCGCCACGTCCACCACCTGGCCCTGGGGCTTCGTCTCCTCCGGCTTCTTCTCTTCCCTGGGCTCGCGCTTCTCGGTGGGGCGGGGCTTCACCTGGGGGGACGTGGGGCCCCGGTTCTTCGCCCACTGGTCCGACGTGAGGGGGCGCACCGCCACCGACGTGGGCCGGGGCGTGGGGCGCTTCTCACCGGCCAGGTTCGTCTGGAGGAGGGACGCCAGGAGCACGAACCCCACGATGGCGGCCTGCCCCAGCAGCGCCAGGACGGCCGCCACCAGATAGCGCCACGGCGCGCGCTGCTTGCGCCGCTCCCGCCAGTCTGTCGAGGAACCCTTGCCCACGGCCTGATGATAAACCTCCGGACCGCCTCTTCAGTCCCGAACGTGCGGCCCACAACACCAGAAGCCTCGAAGAGATTCGCGTTCCCGGCATTGGATGCGCACGAATTGTCCTCTTCGCCTCAGTAGATGGGGGCGACCTCCGCGCCGTTGAAGTAGTAGCGCAGGATCTCCGGATAGCGCTGCCCGGCTTCCGCCCGGCCAATGGCGCCTGTCTGACACATGCCCACGCCGTGGCCCCAGCCGCCGCCCCGGAACAGCCACCCGGTGAGGCGGCCCTCGGCGTCCCGCTCGGCTTCCACCGTGGCCATGGTGCTGTTGAGCATCCCGAAGAGCCGCCGGATGTTCAGCTCTCCCCGGACCTGCGTGGCGCCCTTCAGCCCGGCGAGGGTGAGCAGCTTCGCCCGGCCGGAGACCCCGCGCTCGGACAGGCTCAAGGCCTGGATGGGCCCCACGCCCAGCTTCTCCGTGAGCGCGTCCACCTGCGCTTGCGTGAAGCGCTTCTCCCACCGGAACTTCGTCGGCTGGGCGAAGCTGGACAGCCGGCATGCGGCGGGCACGTCCGGAGCGGCCAGCCACGCCTTGAGGGAGGACGGCCTGGGCACGTCCGGCGCGGCTTCCAGCAGGTCGGGCCGGCCGCGCAGGCTGGGGTCCGGCGGGCCTCCCCAGACGACGTCGTTGTCCTCGGAGTGGCCGCCGCACACGGCGCTGTAGACGGAGTCCACCAGCCGCCCGTCCTTGCTGAAGAGCGCCTCGCCCCGGGTGGCCTCCACCGCGGCGGTGGTGCTGGCCGCTTCTCCGGTGCGGCCCCGGTACACCGCGCAGTGCTGCTCCGAGCACAGCAGGTACGGATCCGCCAGGTGCTTGATGCCCACCTTCGCCAGCACCTCGCCCCGCGCGGTGACGGCCTGGGCCTTGAGCGCCTCCGGGTGCGCGCGCGCGAAGATTTCCGACGGCACCAGACCCTTGAGCAGATCCTCCAGCGGCACCACGTTCACCACCGCGAGCTTGCCAGCGCGGTCCACGGCGAACTGGATCGCGCCCCGGAAGCTGCGGTCCTCGAAAGCGTGGAAGTCGTAGCCCACGCCGTACTCCACCTGCCGCACGTCGAAGCCGCTGCCGTCCGGCGTCTCCGCGTCCAGCCGGTCCTGCGCGAGGCCCACCACCGCGTCGTTCTCATCCTTCACCTCGAGGATGGCGCTCGACGGCTTGCGGACCTCCTCGAAGAGGGTGGTGCGCAGGCCGTAGCGGCGCAGCAGCTCCGCCTGCTTCTCCTGGGCGGCCTGGGGCGTGAGGGCCTCGTCGCTCAGGAGCAGGTAGCGCCGGTTGTCGATGACCTTCCCCGCGATGCCGTACACCGAGCCCAGCGTGTGCGTGCGCACCGCGAGCCCCCGGGCGCGCCACGTCTCCTGCGCCTCGGTCAGGCCCGCCTTGTCCGCGAACCGGAACTCGCCCAGTTGCAGCCGCGCGCTCCACTGCGCGGGTTCGCCCTGCGTCACCCGCACCGTCCACCGGGAGCCCGCGGGCGCATCCAGCATCTTGTCGTCCGGTCCGCCGAAGCGCAGGCGCATCCGGCCGCGCGGTGAGAACGTCACCGCGTCGCGGCCCTCCATCAGCTTGATGGGCAGGTGGGGTTCGCCGTTGCGGAAGTCCAGGCGCTTCAGGTCCTGCGGCCCGGGCAGCCCGGAGGTGAGCGGATCCGGCAGGGAGCCCCCCGTCGCCAGCGACACGCCCGCGTCGGCGGTGGTCGAGGGCGCGGTGGGCTTCGTGTTCGAGGAGACCTCCGGTGCGCCCAGCCCTTGTGTCGCGGGAGCGGGGGCGGGCGCCGACGTGGCGCAGGAGGCGAGCAGCAGGGCGGTCAGAAGGAGGACGGCTTTGGACACGGCGGGCGGCACCGTAGCCGCCGCGCGGTCAGGCGTCACGGTCCTCCCTTCCACTGCGGCGCGTCTCACCCTGGATGACCGGCAGTGAATAGAACGCCCGACGCCATGCGTTGCCCCTGTTCATGCGAATTCACGGAGGCAACGGCTTGACGAAGCGAAACCCCCTGGCGACCTCCCTGGCTGCCTGCACCCTGCTCTTGAGTATGAGCGCTTGTGGCGGCAGCTCGGGCGGGTCGTCCAACCCGGCAGGCTCCACCCAGCCCCCCGCGTCCACCGCCAACGCCCCCAC
>NZ_RAVZ01000230.1 GCF_003611635.1 Corallococcus terminator
CACGCCACCCTCTGCATGGTGGCCCACGGCTTCCTCGCGCTGCGTCGAGCGCTTTTTCCCCCGGAAGCGAGTGCAATGGACGCTGCCCATGGTGCGGCGTCGCCTTCAGCACTTGCTGCTCAGCCGCATCGGCCACTGTCCCCTCTGCCTGCGTCACCTCAATCCCCGCGCTCCTCCTCTCGGGCCGTCACGCATCTGATCAAGTAGTACTAGGGGCTGTCCCTGATCTTCGGTCCGAAAATTCAACCTGCCGGATCGAACATCGGGGTTGGACCCGGCTTCAGAGGCATCAGGAGGTTGCGAGCCAGCGTCAGGCATGATCAACGCTGGCTGTGCGCCGACATGAGCTGAGCGATGCCGAGTGGAGCCGCATTGAGCCCCTGCTGGGCTCGCGCAGCGGCCCGCCCTCGAAGCGTGGGGACCGTGACTTCATCAACGCCGTCATCTGGCGCGTGAAGACGGGCGTGCAGTGGCGCGACCTGCCTGAGCGCTTCGGGAACTGGAAGACGGTCTACAACCGCTTCCACCGCTGGGCCCAAGCAGGGCGCTGGGAAGCCATCTTCAAAGCGCTGCGGCTCGAGGTGGATGAAATCGGCTTCCTCGCGGACGCCTCGGTGGTCCGGGCGCACCAGGACGCCTCGGGTGGAAAAGGGGGGGCCGAAGCAATGCTCTGGGGCGTTCTCGAGGAGGTTTTTCAACGAAAGTTCACGCCGTCACAACGACGGGCGGTAAGCCGCTCCACCTCGCGCTGACGCCTGGCCAGCAGCACGAGTCCACGATGGCCGAGCAACTCCTGGTGCATGCCGAAGGCGACGCCTTCATCGCGGATACGGGCTATGACGCCGACCGCATCCGCGCCAACGTCCGGAAACTTGGGATGAAGCCTGTCATCCATTCGAACCCGAGCCGCAAGCGAGCGCTTCCATTGGACCGGACCCTGTACAGGCTGCGCTACCGGGTGGAGTGCTTCTTCCACGACCTCAAGCGCTTTCGAGCTGCCGCCACCCGCTACGACAAGACGGCGACCAGCTATCTCGCCGTCCTGCACGTCGCCTCCATGCTTCTATGGCTGCGTTAATCAGGGACAGCCCCTAGCCCTCCTGTAAGCGACAGCGGCTCGCTCGTCTCGGTGGTGCAGCCGTCGCGTCGGCGCTCCAGCTACAGCTAGGCGGGGCGTGGGCAAGACCGTCCCACATCGTCTCCGGCGTACCCACCTGACGTTCGCCACATGGTACTCCTCAAACCTACAGACGGCAGGACAGAACTTCGTGACAGAAGTAGCAGAGGACAGACCGGAAGATCCAATCTCGGTGGAAAGCTCCTATGATTTGGGGTTCATGAACAAGCGGGGGCTCTCAGAACGGGACATCTGCACGAAGTACATCATGCCAGCCATCGAGCGTGGCCGGTGGGACGTGCAGCTCCAAGTCCGCGAGCAGGTCCACCTCACGCGGGGACGGGTAATCGTGCGCGGCAAGCTCGTCGCTCGCGGCGAGCAGAAGTTCGCGGACTACGTTCTCTACTGGAAGCCGAACCTGCCGCTCGCAATTGTCGAGGCCAAGGACAACACTCAGAGCATCGGCGCGGGAATGCAGCAGGCGCTGAACTATGCGGAGATGCTCGATGTTCCCTTCGCCTTCTCCTCAAACGGCGATGGCTTTCTATTCCACGACCGAACAGGCTACGCCAACCCCGTAGAGCAGGAACTTGGACTTAACGAGTTTCCAAGTCCCGCTGACCTATGGGCGCGTTACTGCCGCTGGAAGAACATCGACCCCGGCGAGCAGCCCGTCGTTCAACAGGACTACTACTCCGACGGCAGTGGCAAATCTCCTCGCTACTACCAAGTCACTGCCATCAACCGGACCATCGATGCAGTCGCCAAGAAGCAGGATCGCATCCTTCTCGTGATGGCAACCGGCACCGGGAAAACCTTCACCGCGTTTCAAATCATCTGGAGGCTTTGGAAAGCAGGAGTGAAGAAGCGAATCCTCTTCCTCGCCGACCGCAACATCCTCGTTGATCAAACGAAAACGAACGACTTCAAGCCGTTCGCAGGAGCGATGACCAAGATTACTAACCGCAAAGTCGATCAGTCATACGAGATCTACCTCGCGCTCTACCAAGCAATCTCGGGAGCCGAACCCGGGAAAGACATCTTCCGGCAGTTCTCGCCAGGGTTCTTTGACCTGATCGTCGTAGACGAGTGCCATCGCGGAAGCGCCTCAGAGAATTCAGCATGGCGGGGCGTCCTCGACTATTTCTCTTCAGCTACGCAGCTCGGGCTCACGGCGACGCCCAAGGAGACCGCCGACGTTTCGACGAGCCACTATTTCGGCGAGCCAGTCTTCACCTACTCACTCAAGCAGGGCATCGAGGACGGATTCCTCGCGCCGTACAAGGTTGTACGCATTGACCTCGACAAAGACGTGCTCGGTTGGCGGCCAAGAAGGGGACAGCGCGACAGGCATGGCGAGGAAATCGAAGACCGCATCTTCAACCAACGCGACATGGACAGGAATATTGTGCTGGAGCAGAGAACACGCGTTGTTGCGTACAAGGTCACCGAGTTCCTGAACAGTACAAGCCGCTACGACAAAACTATCGTCTTCTGTGAGGACATCGACCACGCCGAGCGTATGCGCCAGGCGTTGGTCAACGAGAACGCCGATCTGTGCGCAGAGAACCGGAAGTACGTAATGCGGATCACCGGCGACAACCCCGAAGGGAAGGCAGAGCTAGATAACTTCATATCGCCCGAGGAGCGTTACCCGGTCATCGTCACAACATCCAAGCTCCTGTCTACCGGAGTGGACGCCCGAACCTGCAAGGTCATCGTTCTGGACCAGAGCATCAAGTCGATGACCGAGTTCAAGCAGATCATCGGACGAGGAACCCGGATTGAAGAGGATTACGGAAAACTCTTCTTCACGATTATCGACTTCAAGAAGGCCACGGAGTTGTTCGCCGACCCCGAGTTCGATGGCTTCCCAGAGCAGGTGTACCAGCCGACCCCCGACGACCCGATGGATCCGCCGCCAGGCGGGGACGACGAAGAGTCAGAGGAGTCTTCTGGAGGGGAGGACGACGGTCCACCGGACACTGACGAACCTGAAGAGGAGGGGGCGCGCCGCAAGTACTACGTCGCCGACGTGCCTGTCGAAGTTATGGCGACCCGCGTGCAGTACTACGGGAAGGACGGGCAACTCGTCACCGAGTCGCTTCGGGACTACACCCGCAAGGCGATTCGCGAAAAGTACGCTTCGCTCGACTCGTTTTTGAGGACGTGGAGCAAGGCCGACCAGAAGAGAGTGATCGTCGAAGAGCTTGAGCGGGCAGGAGTCTTCCTTGAGCCACTGGCTGAGGAAGTCGGAAAAGACTTCAGCCCCTTTGATCTGATCTGTCACGTCGCGTTCGATCAACCGCCGCTCTCGCGCAAAGACCGCGCGAGCAACGTGCGGAAGCGGAACTACTTCGCGAAGTTCGGCGAGCCCTGCCGCACGGTGCTGGAGGCGCTGCTCGACAAGTTCCAGGACGAAGGCGTGGACGACATCGAGGACATCAACGTGCTGAAGGTTCAGCCTCTCGCGCAGCTCGGCACGCCTGTGGAGCTTGTGGGCCGCTTTGGCGGAAAGGCTCCTTACAAGAAAGCGGTTCAGGAACTAGAGTCCGAGCTGTACAACGGTGGAGACCCGCCGAAGAGGAACCCAGGATGAGCATCAGCGCCACGATCAAGAGCATTCAGGACATCATGCGGAAGGACGCTGGGGTGGACGGGGATGCCCAGCGCATCAGCCAGCTAGTCTGGATGATCTTCCTGAAGGTCTTCGACGACGCCGAGGCAGCCAACGAACTCCTGGACGACCACTACAAGTCGCCCATTCCTATCCGTCTGCGTTGGCGCACTTGGGCAAGCAACCCCGAGGGGATCACCGGCGAGCCGCTTCTCGACTTCATCAACAACGACCTCTTCAAGACGCTGAAGGAGTTACCCGCTACGGGCAAAAGCGGCGCGATCTCCGCTGTAGTACGCAGCGTGTTCGAGGATGCCTTCAATTACATGAAGTCCGGCACGCTGGTTCGCCAGGTCATCAACAAGCTCAACGAGATCAACTTCAACAAGGCCGCCGACCGGCACCAATTTGGGGACATCTACGAGACAATTCTCGCGGATCTGCAAAGTGCGGGGAACGCCGGTGAGTACTACACCCCACGTGCCGTCACGCAGTTCATCGTGGACCAGCTCGATCCGAAGCTCGGCGAAACGTTCTTCGATCCGGCCTGCGGAACAGGCGGCTTCCTGACCTCTGCCATCGAGCATGTTCGTTCCAAGTACGTGAAGTCCGCCAAAGACGAGCAGGCACTCCAACAGCAGATTCTCGGCGTCGAGAAGAAGCAGCTCCCGCATCTTCTGTGCGTCACGAACATGTTGTTTCACGGCGTTGAGGTTCCCTCCAACATCCGTCGCGACAACACTCTCGCGCGTCCGCTACGCGACTACGGCCCACGGGACCGCGTGAGCGTCATCGGAAGCAACCCGCCTTTCGGAGGAATGGAGGAGGACGGCATCGAGAAAAACTTCCCAACGGCGTTTCAGACTCGCGAGACAGCCGACCTCTTCCTGGTGCTCTTTCTCGCTCTCCTGAAGCCCGAGGGCCGCGCTGGAATCGTCCTACCTGATGGCACGCTGTTCGGCGAAGGCGTGAAAACGCGCATCAAGGAGAAGCTGCTGGCCGAGGCTAACCTCCACACCATCGTCCGCCTACCGAAGGGCGTCTTCAGCCCTTATACGGGAATCAAAACAAACCTTCTCTTCTTTACTAAGGGAGAGCCGACCAAGGAGATTTGGTTTTACGAACATCCGTATCCCGATGGGGTGAAGAGCTACTCAAAGACAAAGCCGATGCGTGTCGAGGAGTTCGCCCCGGAAAAGAAGTGGTGGAACAAGAGGAAGGAAACCGATCAGGCGTGGAAGGTCTCAATCGACGACATCAAAGCTCGCAGCTACAACCTGGACATCAAGAACCCACGTGCTGCGGACGACGGTCTCGGCGATCCCGACCAACTCCTCGGGGAATACATCGAGACGAGCCGCGAGGTTTCGGCCATACGAGCATCTCTGAAAAATCACCTTCAGAAGGCACTTGGAGCGTGACGTGGGCACACTATCTGCTGCAAAGGTCGAAGTGGTTGATGCCCTTCCCCGAGGCATCCTCGCGCAGCTCGAAGTGGTGCTCGGTACACCAGACGGGATAGAGGCTGCGCGCTCGCTGATCCTCGACTTGGCAGTTAAGGGCCGCCTGCTGGAACGAAACGTGGACTCCAAAAGTGCAGAGCCACAACTTCCACGCACCGCAGCCGTTCCATTTCCCCTGCCGCCTTCATGGGGCTCCGCGACGATGGAGAGCCTAACGACCAAGCTCGGAGCAGGCAGTACGCCTCTTGGAGGAAAGAAGGTCTACAAGAGCGCCGGAATCACCTTTCTCCGCTCGCAGAACGTGTGGAACGACGGCCTGCGCTTGACGGACGTAGCCCTCATCGATTTGAAGACGCACAAGGACATGCGCGGAACGTGGGTTGAGCCAGGAGACGTTCTTCTCAACATCACTGGCGCATCGATTGGTCGTTCAGCCGTTGTCCCGGACGGCTTCGACGCGGCGAACGTAAGCCAGCATGTCGCCATAATTCGCTTGAAGGACAAGGCGCTGCGACGCTTTGTGCATCTCTGCATCATCTCGCCGTATTTTCAGAAGCGTGTGATGGACGTTCAGGTCGGTGTCTCCCGCGAAGGGCTCAGCATGAAGCGCCTGCGGGAGTTTCCGCTACCTCTTCCTCCGGTGGGAGAGCAGGCTCGCATCGTCAGCAGGGTGGAGCAGTTGTTTGCCCTCTGCGATCAGCTAGAGGCGAAGCAAGTCAGGAAGTCTGAACTCAGCAAGGCTTCGACGAGTGCGGCGCTAAGCGCCCTGACCAAGGCTGAATCATCGGACGACCGCGCGGTAGCATTGCGGCGCATTAACGACAACTTCGACGAGCTTTTCGACGCATTGGAGGCGGTTGCAGAGTTCCGTCGCGCGTTACGTGTTCTGGCGGTGAGGGGTTGGCTAGCTCCGCAGGTCGCTGACGAAGGTGACGGCACCGGGGTCGTGCGGAAATTACAAGCCGACCTCGGTGCCCACAGGATCGATTGGGCGGACGTAGACCCAATCAAGGCTGCATCAGATGCTGGCATATCTATCCCTCGATCATGGGCGTGGGTCCGATTGGAGAACACCGCACTCTTTGGTCCCAGAAATGGTTACTCCCCAAAGGCTGTCGAGTTCGAGACCCAAACGAAATCGTTGACGCTCACGGCAACCACTTCGGGGCAGTTTAACGGGCAGCACTTCAAATATATCGACGAAGCTATCCCGGCAGATTCATCCCTCTGGCTTGAGGATGGGGATCTCTTAGTGCAGAGATCCAACACCATTGAGTACGTTGGCGCGTCAGCGATCTATCGCGGTCCTCCTCGCACCTTCATTTATCCTGATTTGATGATGAAGCTACGTCTTAGCCCTGCCATCGACCTTGACTGGGTTCACATGGTCTTGTCGGCAGAAACCACGCGGGCGTATTTCCGGGCACGGGCTTCCGGGACTGCGGGTTCTATGCCCAAGATCAATCAGGGCGTGGTCGCTGGTGCGCCGATTCCAGTGCCGCCGCTAGACGAGCAGCGACGGATAGTGCAGCGGCTCATAGAGATGATGCGGGTCTGTGACGTCCTTGAGGAAAAGATCCAGCTCCGTGCCAAAGGCGCGCAGCAACTAGCTGAGGCGCTCGTCGCGTCTATTGCCCTACCAGAAGGGTTCAAGCGTTCTGCTGGGTGATCGCGGACGGTGGTAAACTGAGTCTGCCGGGGCAAGCTCAAGGAGCGGGTATCAGGGAGAATGTTGTTAACCGCCGCCCTAAAAGTTAACAGCACCTGTTAACCACTCTCGGCCTCTCTCTCCCCAAAACGGGCGAAAGAGCGCTCCAGAGAGCCCAATCGGCTGCGAAGAAGAGGGGGCGTCTCGCTCTGCGGGGTAGAGGACCGAGAGCGTCCTCTTCAGCACCGCGAGGCAAAATCCCTTGGGATTCAGGGGCTTCAGCACAAAGGCCCGCGATGTTCATCGCGAGGCCCGTGTAAAACAAAAGGGCCCTACCGGTTGGTAGGGCCCTTCGTTCAGCTCCCCGACGTGGACTCGAACCACGGACATGGTGATTAACAGTCACCCGCTCTACCAGCTGAGCTATCGGGGAATATGTCCCGTCGCGGCGGTGCACTGCCGTGACGGACGCGATTTCTAGAGAACCGAGCCTGCTCTGTCAACTGTCACGTTCAATCCGCTCTCCCGACTCTCCTCGCAGCCCTGGTCCGCCCTCGACGGCTGGGGCCCGGTTGCCTCCGAGGCGCTCGCCCGGATCCTCTTGGGCGACCCCGCCGAGCGCGTCCTCGACCGGACCCTGCGCGCCCACCGGACGCTGTCCCGCGACGGACGTCAGGCCCTGAAGGAGGCCGTCTTCAACGTGGGCCTCTGGCGCCGCCGCCTCGCGTTCCTCCTGGATTCGGAGGAGGCGTCGCCTCCCGCGCTCCTGTTCGCGCTCCTCCACGGCCTCGGCGGTGTTCCCGCCCCGGAGGCCGCAGCCTGGGCCGGCCTGGAAGCTCCGGTGCCGCTTCGCACCGGGGAGCCCCCTTCGCTGGCGCTCCGAGCCTCGCTGCCGGACTGGCTCGCGGACCACTTCACCCGGGAACTGGGCCCCGACGCCGAGGACTTCTGCGCCCACCTCAACGTCCCGGGCCCCATCACCCTCCGGGTGAATCCCGCCCGCCTGTCCCGTGAGGCCCTGGCCGCACGCCTTGCCTCGGAGGGCGTCGCCACCCGTCCTGGCTCCTGGAGCCCCCTGGCGCTCCAGGTGGAGGGTTCCCGGCCGAATCTCTACGGACTGGATTCCCTGCGCGAGGGCCTGTTCGAGGTCCAGGACGAGGGCAGCCAGCTCCTGGGACTCCTCGTGGAGGCCCGTCCCGGGGAGACCGTGGTGGACCTGTGCGCGGGGGCAGGGGGCAAGACGCTCCAGTTGGGCGCCGCGATGGCGGATTCGGGCCGCCTGATGGCCTACGACCCGGACGCGGAACGGTTGGACCGGCTCCAGCAACGCACGTCCCGCGCCGGACTCACCCGGGTCCAGGTGCTCCGGATGCCTCCCGCGCTAGGCCTTGGGGCGGACCGCGTCCTCGCGGACGTGCCCTGTTCCGAACTGGGGGTGCTCCGCCGCGGCCCGGACCTTCGCTTCCGCCTCACCCCGGACGTGCTCTCCCGGTTCATCGCCACCCAGCGCGACATCCTGGCCCGTGCCGCCGACGTCGTGCGCCCTGGCGGCCGGGTCGTCTACGCGACCTGCACCGTCAACCGCGCGGAGAACCAGGACGTCGTCGCGGACTTCCTCGACTCCCATCCCGACTTCCGCCGAGCCCCTCCCGGCGCCGGGTGGCTTCCGGAGGCGTGTGTCCAGGACGGGTTCCTCTTCGTCACGCCGCACCGGCACGGCACGGATGGCTTCTTCGCCGCCGTGCTCGAACGCGCGGATCCGGTGGGGTAGGGCACCCTCCGCTTGATTCATGGGAAGCAGCCGACCGAGCGCTCCACGGGGCCTCGTTCCGCCTGGCAGCGGTACTCAACGCTTCGGGCCGGGCCCTCCCTGAATCACCGTGTCGCCTCCGCCCCCGGTGCTATGAAGCGCAGCGTGCGTTGGCTCAAGCCCCTTCCACTTCGTCCCCGCGACACGGTCCATGTCGTCGCTCCCGCAGGGCCCTTCGAACAG
Source organism: Corallococcus terminator (assembly GCF_003611635.1). Lineage (GTDB taxonomy): Bacteria > Myxococcota > Myxococcia > Myxococcales > Myxococcaceae > Corallococcus > Corallococcus terminator. The sequence continues at coordinate 8,839 of NZ_RAVZ01000230.1, forward strand.
GCCCCCTTCGAGGCCGGCCTCCGGATCCTCTCCGAGCGCTACGCCCCCGTGCTCCGGCCCGACCTGGGCGCCTCGCACCGCTACCTCGCCGGTGACGACGCCCGCCGCCAGGAGGAGCTGTCCCACGCGTTCCTCGACCGCGCCTCCCGCGCCATCTTCTGCGCCCGGGGCGGCTACGGCAGCTCGCGGCTGCTTCCCGAACTGCCGCTCGACAAGGCCGGGCCCGTCGCCTTCACCGGCTTCTCTGACCTCACGTCCATCCACTGCGCCCTCCAGGCCCTGGGCCGCGTCTCCTTCCACGCGCCCGTCCTCACGCAGCTCGGCCGGCAGTCGTCCCAGGTCCACGACTACCTCTTCCGCCTCCTCGAATCCTCGGAGGCCCCGCCGCCCCTCCACGGCAATGCCACCTATGTCCCCGGCACCGCCGAGGGCGTCCTCGTGGGCGGCAACCTGTCCGTCTTCTCCCGGCTCCTGGGCACGCCCTACATGCCGCCGCTCGACGGCGCCGTGCTCCTGCTGGAGGACGTCACCGAGCGCCCCTACCGCATCGACCGCATGTGGACCCACCTGCGCCTCGCCGGCGTCTTCGCCCGCGTGCGCGGCATCGTCCTGGGCGACTTCACTGCCTGCGAGGAGAAGGACGCCGGGTACTCCAGCGCCGACGTGCTGCGCGAGCTGGCCCGGGACGCGAAGCTGCCCTGCGCCGCGGGCTTCCCCATCGGCCACGGGGCCATCAACTACCCCGTCGCGTTCGGCACGCACGTGCGCCTGGATGCCGACGCCGCCCGCCTCACCTTCCTCGAAGGCGCGGTGAGCCCCGGATGAACCCGCATCCCATCGCCAACCTCCAGGCCGTGCTCGATGACGGTGTGGAGTTGGGCATCTTTCCCGCCGCCCAGGCGGTGGTGCTCCACAAGGGGATGCAGGTCTTCGGCGGCGTCGCGGGCAACGCCACGGGCGACACGCGCTTCGACCTCGCCTCCCTCACCAAGGTCCTCTCCACCACCGCGCTCTTCCTGCGCCTGTGGACCGAAGGCAAGGTGGGCCCGAACACGCTCGTGTCCCGCTACCACCCTGGCACCCCTGCCGGCGACGCGGGCGTCACCGTCGCGGACCTGCTCTACCACCGCTCTGGCCTGCCGCCCTTCGTCCCGTTCTTCTCCGAGGCCCTCAAGGCCCGGCCGGAGCTGCTCGACGCAGGCTGCTCCGCGAGCGTGCGCACCCAGGCCCGTGAGGACGTGCTGCGCGCCGCCGCCTCCACGCCACTGGATGCGCCCGTGCGCACGCGCACCGCGTACAGCGACGTGGGCTTCATCCTCCTGGGCGACATCCTCTCTCGCGCCGCGAACGCCCCGCTGGATACGCTGTACTCCCGCCACGTCGCGGAACCCCTGGGCCTCCACGCCCGCTTCCACCGCCTCACCGACTTCCCCGTGGACGGCGCCACCGCGCACACCGGTGCGATGCGCCCCCGCGAGCCCGCTCCCGGCCAGGAGTCGCTGTGGAAGGACGTGCCCTCGCGGCCTTCACGCCCCGGCGAGGTGGACGATGACAACGCCTGGGTATTGGACGGCGTCGCGGGCCACGCGGGCCTCTTCGGCACCGCCGTGGACGTGGCCCGCTTCGGTCAGGCCGTGCTGGAGGGCTGCGCGGGCACCCATGCAGCGCTGGCGCCCGCGCCCCTATGGCACCGGCTGCTCGCCACGGATCCGCTCATCGAAGGCAGCACCCGCTCCATGGGCTTCGACTCGCCTTCGCGCGGACACTCCAGCGCGGGCCGCTTCATCGGCGACACGCCCCCGGGCGCGGTGGGCCACCTGGGCTTCACCGGCACCAGCCTCTGGGTGGACCTGCGACGCTCGCTCGTCGTCGCCCTCATCACCAACCGCGTGGCCCAGGGTCGTCAGGACCTGCGCATCCGCGACTTCCGCCCCGCCTTCCACGAACTGGTCGTGGAGGCGCTCGACCTCACCGCACTCCCTTAAGGGACAGCATGGCTGACGACAACGGCAACGTCCTCGACACCCTCGACCCGAAGTCCGTGCGCCGCATCCACCTGGTGGGCGTGGCCGGCACCGGCATGGGCTCCTTCGCCGGCATGCTCAAGGCCGCCGGCTACGACGTCACCGGCAGCGACGAGAACGTCTACCCGCCCATGAGCGACATGCTCCAGGCGTGGGGCATCCCCGTGCGCACCCCGTACGCGCCCGCCAACCTGGACGCGGCGAACCCGGACCTCGTCATCATCGGCAACGTCATCCGCCGCGTGAATCCGGAAGCCACCTCCGTGCGCGAGCGCGGCCTCAAGCAGATGAGCTTCCCCGCAGCCCTGGGCACGCTCTTCCTGGACCGCTCGCACTCCGTCGTCGTCGCCGGCACCCACGGCAAGACGACCACGTCCTCGCTCATGGCCCACGTGCTGGTGGCCGCCGGCAAGGACCCGTCCTTCCTCGTGGGCGGCGTCACCCAGAACTACGCGGGCAACTACCGCGTCGGGAAGGGTCCGCACTTCGTCGTCGAAGGCGACGAGTACGACACCGCCTACTGGGACAAGGGCTCCAAGTTCCTCCACTACCGCCCGCGGACCGCCATCCTCACCAGCGTGGAGTTCGACCACGCGGACATCTTCCGCGACCTGCCCCACTACGAGGCCACGTTCGAGAAGTTCGTGCGCCTGGTCCCCAAGGACGGCCAGCTCGTCGTCTGCGCCGCGTACCCCAACGCCGTGCGCATCGCCCGCGCTGGCGGCACCGCGCCCGTCATCACCTACGTGGCGAAGGAGGGCGCGGACGCGGACTTCACTCCGAAGAACCTCTCCTTCGGCCCGGATGGCGCCCGCTTCGACGTGGTGGAGCGCGGCCAATCGCTGGGCACCGTGACGCTGCCGATGTCCGGCGCGCACAACGTGGAGAACGCGCTGGGCGTCATCGCCGCCGCGCGCGGCCTGGGCCTCACCTTCGCTGAAATCCAGCAGGGCCTGTCCACCTTCCAGGGCGTGAAGCGCCGGCAGGAGGTGCGCGGGGATGTGGACGGCGTGCTCGTGGTGGACGACTTCGCGCACCACCCCACCGCCGTGCGGGAGACCATCTCCGCCATCCGCCACCGCTACCCGGACCGGCGCCTGTGGGCCATCTTCGAGCCCCGCTCCAACACCAGCCGCCGCAACATCCACCAGGAGGACTACGCGCACGCCTTCCCCGGCGCCACGCGCGCCAGCCTCAAGGTGCCCGAGCGCCACGACAAGGTGCCCGAGGGCGAGGAACTCAACGTCCCGAAGCTCATCGAGGCGCTCAAGGCCCAGGGCATCGCCGCGGATGGCGCCACCGACGTGCCCACGTTGGTGGAGCGCGTGGCCTCCGAGGCGAAGGCCGGCGACGTACTGCTCGTCATGAGCAACGGCGCCTTTGGTGGTTTCATCGACAAGCTGCTCACCGCCCTGAAGGCCCGGGCCGGGAAGGGGACCTGAACCCATGCGCCTTCCGTTCATCACCTCGCTGGGGCTGCTGACGCTCGTCGCCGGCTGCTCCGCCGCGCCCAAGCCGCTGCCGTCGCTCACCGACTCGCAGGGGGCCGGTGGGCCTCGCACCAGCGCCTCGGCCCTGGAGTCGGAGCGCCGTCCGAACGCGCCGCTCGACTTCCAGGTGAAGCGCTACCCGGACAACAGCCCCTACGACTTGAAGAGCGACCGGGGCCAGGTGGTCCTCCTGGACGTGTGGGCCACGTGGTGCGAGCCCTGCAAGGACGCGCTGCCCATGTACGCGGCGCTCCAGAAGGAATACGGCCCGCGCGGCTTCAAGGCCTACGCCCTCAACGTGGACGAGGACATGCGCGCCATTCCGCCCTTCCTGGAGGAGGCGAAGGTGGAGGTGCCCATCCTCCTGGACGCCAATGCGCTGGTGTCCGAGCGCCTGCTGAAGGTCCGGCTGATGCCCACCACCTTCCTGATTGACCGCAAGGGCGTCGTGCGGCACGTGCACGAAGGATTCGCCGAAGAATTCCTCCAGCGGTTCCAGACGGAAATCGAAGCGCTGCTCGCCGAACCCATGCCCTGAGGGCCCTTGAAGGGCCGCTGACCTCCACACCCCGAAGGGGATGCCTCCACATGGCCCAGGACTCCGACACGCCCGCCGCCCTGCGCCGCACCGCGGAGGAGGGCGCCCGGATGGCCGGCCGCATCCTCCGGGAGCGCTTCCCCCAGCACCGCACCATCGAGTTCAAGGGCGGCATCGACCTGGTCACGGACGCGGACCGCGCCTCCGAGGCCGCGCTCCTGGACTTCCTCCGCGAGCGCCACCCGCACCACGCCATCCTCGCGGAGGAGAGCGGCGCCTGGCAGGGCACCGACACCTTCCGCTGGCTGGTGGATCCGTTGGACGGCACCACCAACTACGCCCACCAGGTGCCGCACTTCTGCGTCAGCGTCGCGGTGGAGGGGCCCGAAGGGGTGATTGCCGGCGCCGTCTATGACCCGATGCTGGACGAGCTCTTCTCCGCCGCGAAGGGGGAGGGCGCCACCCTCAACGGTCGCCCCATCCAGGCCAGCCCCGCGGAGCACCTGGAGCGGGCCCTGCTGTGCACGGGCTTCCCCTACGACGTGCGCGAGCGCCCGGACCTGCCCGTGGGCCTCTTCACCCAGCTCATCCTCCTGGCGCAGGGCATGCGCCGCACCGGCAGCGCCGCGTTGGACCTGGCGTACGTCGCGGCCGGCCGCTTCGACGGCTACTTCGAGTTCGGGTTGAAGCCGTGGGACATCGCCGCGGGCGGACTGCTGGTGGCGGAGGCCGGCGGCGTCATCGTGCACATCGACGGGGGGCCCTTCGACGTGCTCAAGGGCGACGTGCTCGCTAGCGGCGCGGCGCTGCACCCGCTGCTGCTGGCCCAGGCGAAGCGCTTCCTGGCGGAGCTGCACTGGAAGTCGCGCGACTAGAAGAAGCTCTCCGGCACGAAGACGATGTCGCCGGCCTGGAGCAGGAAGTTGCGCTCGCGGCCCACGCCAATGTCCTCCACGGGCACGCGAATCTTGCGCTCCTGCCCGTCCACCACGCGCGTGACGAGCGTGTTGTTCTTCGCCGCCAGCTTGGTGAAGCCGCCCGCCAGCGTAATCGCCTGGATGATGGACATTTCGCCATCCACCGGGAACGTGCCGGGCTTCTGCACCTCCCCGAAGACGAAGATCTTCTGCGAGTTGTACTCGCGCACCAGCACCGCCACCTGGGGCCGGCGCAGGTAGCGCGTCAGGCAGTCGCGCAGCACGTCCGCCGCGGAGCTGGCGGTGCGCCCCGACAACGGCACCTTGCCGCACAGCGGATAGTCGATGGTGCCTTCCGGGGACACGCGCCAGGTGCCGGAGTGTTCAGGCTCCTGGAAGACGCGCACCTCCACGACGTCGCCGGGGCCCAGGCTTCCGCCGGCCGTCTTCGCGCGCTCCGCCGCGGAGGCCGGCGTGGGGGCGGGCGGTGGCGGGCGCGTCTCCGCGTGGCAGGCCACGAGCAGGGCCAGCAGTCCCGGCACGAGCAGGCGTGAGGCGAGGGGCGAGCCGGTCCGCGGGGAGCGCATGCGCGCGGCCTCAGTACGTGGCGGACAGCCGCGCATAGACTTCGTTGCGGGCGTAGTTGAGGCCGCTGGCGTCCAGGGAGGAGGAGCGGCTGGTCAGCGTGTAGCCCAGGGCGCCCATCAGCCACGGGCGGAACTGGTACTCCGGGCCCAGGTCCAGCGACACCACCGTGTCGCTCCGGTCGCCCGCGAAGGAGAGGAAGTCCACCGCGCCCGCCGCGTGCAGCGCCAGCCGCGAGCCCATCAGCGACCGGGCCTCCGCGTAGATGCGGTCGTCGCGGAAGGTGCCGTAGGCGGCCACGGGTTCGAAGGCGCGCAGGTAGCCGCCCTTCAGGGTGAGCGTCGGGCCCCAGAGGTACGTGCCCTCCGCCATCGCCACCACGGTGCCGCCGCCGCCCGCGCCCAGGTTCTGGCTCCAGCCGGCCTTCGCCGTCAGCGTGATGCGCGGCGACACGAGCCCCGCGACGCCCGCCATCGCGTGCAGCAGGGCCGCGCTGGGGGTGGTGGTGTCGTTGAAGTAGCCCCGGTACGTCAGGCCGGTGTCCGCCACCAGCGCCGTCTTGGGCAGGAAGCGCCAGCGGCCCTCCACGCCCACCAGCAGGTTGCCGTAGTTGAACTGGCTGGCGGCGAGCGGATCACACTCCGCCTCCGTGCAGCCCACCGCGGGCAGGCCGCCCAGCGGCTCGAAGAACTCCATCGCGTACACGAGCGCGGGCGTCAGCTCCAGCGCGCCCCCGCCGGGCTTCCACTGCGCCCGGACGCGCGTCTCGTTGTAGAGCGACAGGATGCCCGCGCCCAGCGCCACCTGCCGCGTGCGGTCCGAACGGGTGAGCTGGTCGCCAATCTCCACGGACAGCGTGCCCTCCGGGTCGAAGCGCAGCGCCAGGTCCGCCAGGCCTCCCAGGTAGGACGCCGCGCTGGAGCCCGACGTCAGCAAGCCCGTGTAGGCGACGTAGTCCAGGTTGCCGCGCAGCGAGAGCGCCAGCTTCTGCGACGGCACGTCCAGCATCAGCCCGGGGCGGATGTGCAGCGCCAGCTCCCCGGACAGGTCCGGCGACAGCGGGCCCGTGCCCTGGTCGCGGAAGTAGCCCACGCCGCTGTCCAGCCGCGTCTCCAGGTCCAGCGTCGGGTGCAGCCGCCCGTTGCCCACCTTGATGCCATTGCCACCCGGGGCACGTCCGCCCATGACCTGGGCCGGAGCGCTCAGCGGCAGCAGCGCCGCGAGCACCAGGGCCGTGAGGGCCAGACGGAATGTCCCAGGCTGCGTCATGAGGTCAGAGGCGTTCCGGAAGAGGGTGCGGCCGGCATAGCACGCGGTTTTCCCCACCGGGAACAAACGCTCCACGGTCGGTGATGCGCTGCGTGAGAACGGGCCGGACACTCAGTCGATGGGGCTCGCGGGCGGGGGCCGCACCACGAGATCCGGCGGCGGCGCGGGGCGCGTGGGGTCGCCACCGGGCAGGTTGTCGGGCTCCTCCACTTCCACGAAGAGGTTCTCGTCGGTGCGGAAGGCGAGCTGGCCGATGCACTCCTCGGCCGCCGAGCGCAACTGCCCCACCTTCTGCTGGGCGATCATCACCTTGGTGAATTCGTGCTCACCGGGCGCCGCCTCCTGCTTGCTGACGGCCTCCTGGAGCGCCACGTCCGCCTGTTCGGAGATGCGCAGGAGGCCCTTGATCTGCGTGAGCTTCTCGTTGGCGCAGTTGAGCTTCACCACGTCCTTGGTGCCCCGCGCCTCCTCCACCTTCTCCAGCACCTGGCGCAGCGCTTCGCGCATGCCGCCCAGCGCCTGGGTGCTGCGAGCCACCTTCTCGCTGTCCGGCACCTCGTTGGCCTTGTCCAGGGCGGGGG
>NZ_RAVZ01000231.1 GCF_003611635.1 Corallococcus terminator
CCCCAGCCCCCCCGCCTCCGACACCGCGATGACCAGCGGCGGCAGGGACACGAACGCCATTCCCGCGCCCACGAAGGGGTAGTGGATGCCCAGGGCGCGCGTCAGCCGCGTCTGGAGCGTGTTGCCCTCCAGCACGCAGATGGGCGGCGGGCGCGGGGCATGGGGCTCGCCCTCACCGTCGGAGGTCCCGTCCGTCAGCGGCTCCTCGTCCCCACCGGAAGAAGAGGGCTGGCCAGGTCGTCCGTCGTTCGCGCCGTTCATCGCGTCTCCCGCAGGTGCTGACGTACCAAGCATTCAAGATTAGCAGCGCCGCCCCTTGAATCAGGCGCGGCCAGCCAGGGCCGTGCTCACTGGCCAGCAGAGCGACCGCCACTCTGTCCTTCATTCATCCAGGAAGAGGTCGGGCTGCCCCAGCCCTGCGTCCGTCAGCACCCGCCCCCGCTTGAGCCTCCGCGTCAGGGGGCGGTAGCGCTGCGCCACCATGTTGCCCAGCCGGAAGGGAAGGCCCCGCTCCCGCTCCACGCGCCGGGCCTGGGCGACCAACGCTTCGCGCGTCAGCCTCAGGGGCCCTTCCAGGCCCACCAGGATGCGGTTGGTGCTGGAGGGCACCTCGAAGAGGGACAGGCCGTGGAAGCTCACCTGGTAGGTGCGCACCATCGCGTCGAAGAGCGGGTTCGCCGCCGACTCCCACACGTTGCCCACCACCACCCCGCCCCGCGTCAACCGCGCGCGCGCAGCGCCCAGGAACTCGCGCGTCGCCAGGTGCAGGGGGATGTGGTCCGCCCCATACGCGTCCAGGATGATGACGTCATACGGCGGCCCGTCGGCTTCGATGAAGGCCCGCCCATCCGCCACGTGCGCCTTGAGCAGCCCGTCCTCCTGGAAGCCGCAGTACTCCTTCGCGGCCTCCACCACCGCCGCGTCCACCTCCACCACGTCGATGTGCGTGTCGGGCAGCACCCTGCGCAGGAACATCGGGATGGCCCCGCCGCCCAGCCCCACCGCGAGGATGTTCTCCGGCTGGGGCACGAACGCCAGCGCCACCATCGCCATGCGCGTGTAGGGCAGCTCCAGCCGCAGCGGGTCCCCGGGCCACACCACGCTCTGGCGCGCCCCTCCGTCCCCGAAGCGCAGCGAGCGACGCCCCGTCTCATCCTCGGTGACGAGGACGGGGCCCACCTCCGCGGTGCGCCCGTCTTCCGGCAGGTCTTCGGACGGGTCTTCGGGTGATTCTTCCGGCGATGCCAGGACGCGCGCTCCCTACTTCGCGTCCGACACCGGCAGCGGGCCACTGTCCAGCACCCGCTGCGCCTTCACCACGGGCCCGTACTCCGGCGTCTGGACGGCCGTGCCCTGTGAATCCTTGCCCGCGTGCAGCGTCATCGCGTCCGCGTCCGGCAGGTAGCCCACGCGCAGGAACACCTCGCGCACCTCCGGCAGCTCGCGCGTCTCCTCGGGGCCCGTGGGGTACGGCAGCGCGGTGCGCAGGGGCAGGGGCACCACCGCGCGGCGGTTCGCCGTGGCGCCGGCTTCCACGCGGCTGACCGCGGGCACCTCCGGCGCTTCCACCATCAGGTCTTCCGGCACCGGCAGCAGCATCCGCGACAGCACCACCCGGCCACCGGACAGGTCCACGTAGGCCCGCTCCGGCGCCAGCGTGAGGTGACCGCTGAAGCCCACGTCCCACAGCCCGTCCACGAGCAGCACGGCGCGGGACGTCCGGTTGTGCACCGCGTAGGTGACCGCGAGCGTGTCCGCCTCGCGCGTCACCGACTCCACCTTCAGCTCCACGTCCGCCTGGGCCACGCGATGTCCTCCGGGGTTCGCGGGCCGCTCCGGCGCCCGCGCGCAACCGACGATGACAGCCAGCACCACCCAGGCGCCAGTCCGGAGGAGCGCTCGCATGCGACTAGTAGCGCGGCCGGGTGGGCAGGTTCAGGTCGTCGCGCAGGACGTTCTCCCCGGGACGGCCGCCCTGGACGACGTCCGGCGTGGCCGCGTTCTGATCCAGGTCGATGGGCAGGCCCACCGCGGAGGTCTCCAGGTTGCGCGTGCCGTTCTTCTCGCCCAGCGCCAGCGTGCCGTTGACCATGTCCGAGGCGTGCACCAGCTCGTGGAACAGGCCGACGACGGGCGGACGGTTCATCCACTCCTCGGTGCCCAGGGAGATGCGCGTGGTGTTGTAGTTCACCTGCGCGTCCGTGCCCTTGCCCGCCGTGCCGTCCTTGTTCATGAAGCCGTCGTTGAAGTTCGTGCCGCCCGCGCTGTTGCCGGCGGACGTCTCGCGGATGGTCGTCTTCTTGCCGCTGTCATCCAGCGTGCGCAGCAGGTCCTGGCCCGACGGCAGCGAGCGCATCGCGTCCAGGTCCGACTGGGTGCGCGCCTGGAACTCCGCGCTGCCCGTGACGGAGACGGAAGAGCCGCGCTGATCCGCGTCCGTCATGTCGACGATCTCCCGCTCGCCCTTGGCCGCGTCGGCGGTCGTCTCGTTCTCTTCCACGTACAGCTTGTCGGTGCCCTCGCCGCCCTCGACGGTGTCCGCGCCCGCGCCGCCCGCCACCGCGTCGTTGCCCGCGCCGCCGCTCAGCGTGTCGTTGCCGCGCCCACCGATGACCTGGTCATCGCCCTCGCCGCCGTCGACCTTGTCGTCGCCCGCGCCCGCGTCGATGTAGTCGCGCTCCCCGCCGCCCGACATCGAATCGTTGCCGTCCAGGCCATAGAGCACGTCCCGGCCCGCGCCGCCCTCGATGCTGTCATCGCCCGCGCCGCCCTCCAGGTAGTCGTCGCCGTCCAGGCCGCTCACCGTGTCGTTGCCCGCGCCACCGATGACGGTGTCGTTGCCCGCGCCGCCCACCAGCGTGTCGTTGCCCTTGCCGCCCACCAGCTTGTCGTTGCCCACGCCGCCGTCCAGCGTGAGGTCCTGCGTGACGCTCGCGTCCAGCGTGATGGAGTCGTCGCCAGCGCCACCATTGATGATGGCGCCCTTTGCCTGCTCGGCCGTGAGCGTCACCGTGTCCTTGCCGGACGTGATGGTCAGCCCGCCGTCCTTGTTCTGCGACACCGTGGCGGTGTTGTTGCCCACGCCCAGGTCCACCACCGTGTTGCCGGCGGCGTTGGTGCTCACCTGCGGCGTCGTGGCGGCCACGACCGCCTTGGCCACGTTCTTCGCGGCATCGCTGATGGCCGACCCCAGGCCGGCAAAGAAGCCGCCGGCCTTCTTGCCCTCACTGCCCGGAAGCGCCGGAAGCGCCGTCCCGATCTCCTTCGCCCCCGGGGACCGCGACGGAGCCGTGCGAGGCCCCGCGTCGAAGCCGTCCTTCATCCGCTGGGTCACGGCGGCCTTCACCACGTTGGGGCGCACCACGGGCGTCGCCGTCGTCTCCGGCTTCACCACGGGCGAGGGACGCGAACCGGTCTTTCCAATCGGGGCCATGACGTTTCTCCCAGGTGACGCGAGGACACCCGATGCAGGTCCAGGCGACGGGGCGCCAGGCGTCGGGCGAAGGCCGACATTCCAGATTCTCGTGAACGTTTCGCCCGGGTTGCGTGCTCCGGGCGAAAACGACACAGCGCGGCACGGAAACCCTCGGAATCGTTGCGTTTCTCAACTTTCAATTCCTGGGACACAAGCGGCTTTTCCATGTATTACGGCTTCCAGGTCCACCCCCCATTCACGGGGATAGGTGGGTCGGGCACGGGGGCGGGTCCACCGTTGGGCCGGGCCTCCGGCGAGGCAGTGCGACGACGGGAGGAGGCACCCATGAAGCTGAAGACGTTGATGTCCACCGTGGCGACGCTGGCCGCTGCGGTGGGGGCCGGTCCGGCAACGGCGGCCACCGCGAACGGTCCCATCTGCGACACGGCGGCGTACGTGAACTCGACTACGTACTACAACTGTACCGGCAGCAGTCACACGGCGCTGGACATCGGCAACGGCTCCTGCGGCGAGTGGAACCACCGGGGCATGCTGGTCGGCAACTACCACTACGCCTACTTCGGCGGCTGCGCGGCGGCCTGCTACGGCTCCACCTGCAACGGCGGGGCGGGCAACTACTACGTGGTGTCGGGCGGCAGCGGTTGGGACTTCCGGCAACTGCACTTCTACGCGAACGTCAGCTCCGGCACGAAGACGTGTGACCGCTGCGCGCTGGGGCTCGTGGGCGGCACGGGCAGCGCCACCGGTCCGCACGTGCACGCGGACAACCGTCAGTACGGCACGCGCAAGTCGGCCTGGTACACCAGCGTCGGAACGACGTGCGGCACCAACGCGTACTGCAACAACCGCCTGGGCGTCCCCACGCTGTAGCGCACGTACGCGAACCTTCCGGGAGGGGCCGGAGCTCTGGCCCGCGTCCCCTGCCCGGAGGTCCGTCCCCATCGCTCCCCCGTGATGCGCGGTGCGCGCGGGGGTGCGCCCCTTCTTGCGCGTGAGCCTTCTTCCGACATGACCTCTCGTCCCTTCTTCAAGGTCGCGCTCGCCGGCCTCGTGCTCCTCGTCGCCGTGGGCGTCGTGTGGTGGCGGGGCGCGGCCCGCTCCGATGGCGCGGGCCCTCCAACGCCGGGCCTCACGGGCCCTTCCCTCCCGACGGCCGCACCCGCGAGCAGCGCTCCCGTGGCCGCCGCAAGTGCGAGCCAGGCACCGCGCGAACAGATTCCCATGCCCGGGTGCTGGGATGGGCTGGCGGCGTTGGATCGGTCCGCGACGCTGGAGTCGCTGCACGCGGCCGTGTCCGCCGCCATCCAGGCGCGCGACACGGCGCTGGTGGCCTATCTCCAGGAGCGCCTGACGGAGCTGGTGGGCGAGGATCCGGACCGCGCGCTTCAACTGGTGACGTGGGCGATGAAGGCCGCGCCGCCGGAGCCGGCCATCTACCTGGAGGCCCTCAAGGCGTCCCCCGCCGTACGCCACCCGCGCGTCAGCGAGAAGTTATTGTCGGTGGCCGAGGACAAGAGCCTCGCGGCCCCGGACCGGGCCTCCGCGCTGGACGCCCTGGAGACGCAGCACCGCTTCACGCCCGACACGCGCAACCGCCTCAGGGCCATCGCGCTGGACGACTCCGCGGACGCCGCCGCGTGGATGGCCACGCGCACGCTGGGCCGGGTGATGAAGGAGGACTACCAGCGCACCGGCACGTATGCGCCGTACTGGAAGGACCTGCTGGACATCGGCACCACCTCCGAGGACATGGCCGTGCGGCTGCTCGCACTGGAGATGCCGTCATACTCCGACCCGCTGCTCGACTCAGGCTCCATCGACACGCTGGCGAAGGTGATGCGCACCGACAAGGAGCGCGACGTGCGCGAGATGGCCGCGTTCCGGCTCGCCGTCACCGAGGATCCCCAGAAGGCCCTGGCCGCGTTCCGCGCCGCCTTCGATGGAGAGCACGACCTGTGCGTGCGCTGGGCCTTCTTGCGCTTCGCGGTGCGCGCGGCCGGCGCGGACGCCCTGCCCCTGGTGGAGGAGTTCGCCCGGAAGGATCCGCGCCTGCGGCAGGACTATCTGGACTTCAAGGCCCTGTACGCCACCGGCACGACGGACTTCGCGCGCATCTGGCTGGGCAAGAAGGAACACCACGACTGCGTCGTCGAGGAAGGAGCGCCGCACTGATGGGTCCGCGAATGAAGAAGACGTGCGTGCTCTGGCTGTCCCTGCTGCCGGGACTCGCCCTGGCGCAAGGCGCGCCCGCCACCCTCCCCACCTCGGCGGCCTGCACCGTGGAGGGCATGCTCGACGAGGTGCGCGTGGCGATGAGGACAGGCTCCCCCGCCTACCAGCGCTACGCGCGCCTGCGCCTGAAGGAAGCCGCCATCGCCATGCCGCCGGAGGCGCTGGGCCGGGCGGTGAGCCAGGAGCGCGACCCCGCGGTGCTGGAGGCCGTGGGGGCGGCGCTGGCCACCAAGGCGAGCAACTCGCAGAAGCCGGAGCTGCTCCAGCCGCTGCTCTCCCGCGCGAAGCAGGACGTGGATCCAGGCCTGCGCGCGGCGGCGGTGCGTGCGCTCAAGGGCGCGCCGTCGGTGGAGTTCATGGCGAAGAACGGCGACGTCGTCACCTACGAACAGCTCGTGCGCGACAGCGCGCCGGAGGTGCGGCAGGCGGTGGTGGAGAACCTGGTGACGGAGAGCTCCGGCATCTACTTCGGCCACAACCCGGAGCTGGCAGAAGCGGCGGTGAAGGTCGCCGCGGCCTCCGGCGACGCCTCGGTGGCCTCGCGCCTGCTGGGCGAGGTCTCCATGGAGGCCGCGAGCCCGGAGGCGGTGCGCCAGCTCACCACCCAGTTGCGCTCGGAAGACCCGGGCCTGCGCGCGGCGGCGGCGAAGGCCCTGGGCGGAGTGCCCGGCACCGAGTCCGCCGGTGCACGCCGCTCGCTCACCGCCCTGTACCGGAGCGACAGCGACCTCGCGGTGCGCAAGTCCGCGCTGGAGGGCCTGGCGCGCCTGGGCCAGTCCGGCGCACGGCCCCTGCTGGAATCCCTGCGCGGCGTGGATCCGCGCATGGATCCCGAAATCGATGCGTGGCTGGGCGCCCTCAAACTGAACCTCCAGGAGTGGCACCTGCTCCTGCGCGAGAAGCAGCGGCTTCGCCCCTGACATCCCCGTCCTGCACCAGCCTGCCAGGTCACGCCTTCGACGTGCCCGGCCCCCTGGTGGAGGACCTGGCGACCTGGCAGCCCACCCCGCTCACCCAGGGGGGCTCGGTGCCCGGCGACGACGCGGGCGCGCTGCTCCAGGCGCACTCCCGGCAGTGGCGGCGGCACCACCGGGGTCGCCCTGTTCCGCGGCAGGCGGCTTCGCGCGGGGCCCCGGCGGAAAAGGTGGCCGCGCGCGGAGGAGTGGGACAGGTTGGAGGGCCATGTCCGACAGCGGTTTCGGCACGTCCACCCTCGCCCTGGCGCTCGCAGGCAGCGCGGTCACCATCCTCTCCACCAGCCTGGGCGCGCTGCCGGCCCTGGCGGCGCGCGACATCTCCCGGCGCTCGAAGGACGTGCTGATGGGCTTCAGCGCGGGCGTGATGCTCGCGGCCACGGCCTTCTCGCTGGTGGTGCCCGCCATCGAGCTGGGCGAACAACGCTACGCGTCGCGCTTCACCTCCGCACTGGTGGTGGGGGGCAGCATGCTGGTGGGCGGCCTGTTCCTGCACCTGTGCAACCGCTACATCCCCCACGAGCACTTCATCAAGGGCCAGGAGGGCAACGCCCAGGCCGCGAACCTGAAGCGCATCTGGCTGTTCGTGCTGGCCATCGCGCTGCACAACTTCCCGGAGGGCCTGGCGGTGGGCACCGGCGTGGGCAGCCGCTCCATGGAGATCGCCGCGCCCATCCTCGTGGGCATCGGGTTGCAGGACATCCCGGAGGGCTTCGTCGTCGCGCTGGCGCTGATGGGCGTGGCGTACAGCCGGGGGCAGGCGGTGCTGGTGGCGCTGTACACGGGGCTGGTGGAGGGGGCCGCCGCGCTGGTGGGCTTCTTCGCCACCTCGTTCGCGTCCGGCATCCTGCCGTGGGCGCTCGCGTTCGCGGGCGGCTCCATGCTGTACGTCGTCAGCGACGAGATGATCCCGGAGAGCCACCGCCAGGAGTACGCGAAGGAGGCCACGGCCGGGCTGATGGTGGGCTTCGTCCTGATGATGTTCCTGGACGTCACGCTCAGTTGACGGGCCGGCGCACGGCTGGCCCAGTGTTCACCCGACCCCGTGGTGCTCCGCCCGGGGTGGCCCGGACGTGGTAGTTTGATTTCCATGTCTGTGTCGGATCGAACCCGCGTCGACGGGGCCCCGGGAGAGCACAAGGACAAGGGCACCCGCCCGGACGAAGCGGAGGCGGAGGCCGCGCTCCATGTGACGCTGCCCTACGAGCAGGCCCGCCGTCCGGGGGACCTGCCCGTGGTGCGTCGCTTCCGGCTGTCCGTGGTGGAGGGCCCGGGCGCGGGCATGGTGTGGGAGTCCACGTCCGACACCTGCTCGGTGGGCTCGCATCCGCTCAACGACTGCGCGGTGGAGGACTCCACCGTGTCGCGCTTCCACTGCGAGGTGAAGATCGGCCCCAAGGGCCCGCAGGTGAAGGACCTGGACAGCCTCAACGGCGTCATCGTGGACGGCGTGCAGGTGGTGGAGGGCATCCTGCGCAGTGGCAGCCTGCTGCGGCTGGGCCGCGTGGTGCTGCGCTTCGACTTCAGCGCGGAGAGCAACCGGCTGCCGCTGTCGGACATGACGCACTTCGGGTCGCTCGTGGGCACGTCGGTGGCCATGCGCGGCTGCTTCGCGATGATGGAGCGCGCCGCCGCGCGCGACGTCACCGTGCTGCTGGAGGGCGAGACGGGCACCGGCAAGAGCCAGGCGGCGCTCGCCATCCACCAGGCCAGCCGGCGCAAGGACGCGGCCTTCCTGGTGGTGGACTGCGGCGCCATCCCCGCGCACATCCTGGAGAGCGAGCTGTTCGGCCACGAGAAGGGCTCCTTCACCGGCGCGGTGAGCCGGCGCGCGGGCGTCTTCGAGGAGGCCGATGGCGGCACCGTCTTCCTGGACGAGATTGGCGAGCTGCCGCCGGAGCTCCAGCCCAAGCTCTTGCGCGTGCTGGAGAACCGGGAGATCCGCCGGGTGGGCAGCAACACGTACCTGCCGGTGGACGTGCGGTTGATGGCGGCCACCCACCGCGACCTGCGCGCGGAGGTGAACGCGGGGCGCTTCCGCTCCGACCTGTTCTTCCGGCTCGCGGTGCTGCGCATCGGGATGCCGTCGCTGCGTCAGCGGCCGGAGGACCTGTCGATGCTGGTGTCGGGCATCCTCAAGTCGCTGGGCGCGGATCCGGAGCGCACGGGTGCGCTGCGCACGCCGGAGTTCCTGTCGCGCCTGAGGCACGCGGCGTGGCCGGGCAACGTGCGCGAATTGCGCAACCACCTGGAGCGCTGCCTGGTGTTCGAGGACGCGCTGCCGCTGGCGGAGGAGGACTCACGTCCGGAAGGCAGCCCGCTGGAGGTGGACCTGTCGCGTCCGTACGCGGAGCAGCGCCGCCGCGTGGTGGACGACTTCGAGCGCCGCTACCTGCGCGCGCTCCTGGAGAAGCACCAGGGCAAGGTGGCCCAGGCCGCCATCACCGCCGGCATGGACCGCGTGCACTTCTACCGGCTGCTTCGCAGGCACGGCATCAAGCCGTGAGGCGCTGACGTGCTCAGCGCCTCGCCGTGAGGCGCCAGCGGTCCGGAGCGCCTGACACCGGGCTCGCGACGAAGTCCGCCTCCAGCCCACGCAGCGCCGCGCCGGTGACGATGAGTGCACCGTCGCCCCCGTCCTGGATCCACGAAGGCAGGTGGAGCAGGCCCCCTTCTCCACCGGCATCGTCCCACGCGGAAGCCGCGGCATCCCCCCATCCATGGGCTTCGTCTCGGGTCACCAGCCGGTCCACGTGCACGGTGACGGAGAGACCCGGAGGCGCATCGCCCCGCGTCAGCGCGAGCCCCACGTCCAGCACCCGCGCCCGCAGTTCCCGCTCACGAAGCACGTCATCCGGCAGGCTCGCCAGGGCCAGCAGGCACGCGCCGCCCATCACCCGCACCTCCAGCCCTGCCTCCAGCGCCAGTGCGTGAGCGCGCTCCAGCCCCGCGTCCAGTTCCTCCATCGCCGAGGCGTCCGGTTCGCCGGGAGTCCGCCCCTCCACGTACAGGCCCAACGCGCGCGGCGCCTCCACCGGCGCCGCGCCCCCGAGCACCGCGCCGCGCAGCTCGTCCAGGAGCGCATCCACGTTCGGGTAGCGCTCCTCGCGCTCCTTGCGCAGACACTTGAGCACCACCGCGTCCAGCGCAGCGGACACCGGCGCGTGCTCCCCCGGGCGTGGCGCGGGGGCATGGAGGTGCTGCTGCTCCACCTCGTGGCGCGTGGTGCCCCGGAAGGGCGGCAGGCCCGTGAGCAGTTGGAACAACAGCACGCCCACCGCGTACAGGTCCGTGCGCGCGTCGGGCACCTGACCGCGGATCTGCTCGGGTGCCATCGACAGCGGCGTGCCCAGCACCACGCCGGTGTGCGTGAGCGATGAGCTGCCCGGAGCCCCCGGCACCAGTCCCTTCGCGACACCGAAGTCCACCAGCTTCACCGCCGGCCCGCCGCGCCCCTGCGCGAGCCGCACCACGTTCTGCGCCTTCAGGTCGCGGTGCACCACGCCCGCCGCGTGCGCCACCCGCAGCGCCGCGCCCACCTGCTCCATCACCAACAGGACCTCACGGGGAGACAGCGGCCCGCGCGCGGCCAGCTCCGCCGCCAGGTCCTGCCCCTCCAGCCACTCCATCGCGATGAAGGGCCGGCCGTCTGACAGCTCGCCGTACCCCAGCACCGTGACGATGTGCGGATGACGCAGCCGCTGCAACGTGGCCGCCTCGCGACGAAAGCGCCGCAGCGCCACCGCCGCCGTGGCCACCTGCGAGTGCAACACCTTCAGCGCCGCGGGCACGCCGGAATGCGCATGCCTCGCACGGTACAGCGCGGACACCGGGCCCAGGACCTGGATGCGCTCCACCACCCAGTCGCCCACGAGCGCACCGGGCCGCAGCTCCTCACCGTAGAGGTCCTCCTCGCCGTTGCCCGCCATGGCTCAGCGCTTCTCCGGCACCTTCGGCGTCGGCACCTTTGGATCCGTCCCCGGCCCCGGCACCGGAACTGGCGCCGGCACGGGCACCGTCACCCGGCCCGTGTACTCCTTCCGGGGAGGCTGCGGCTCAGACCAGCGCGCGCACAGGTCGGAGTGCTGCTCATCCACCAGGTCGCACGAACCATTCAGGAACACGGTGACCGGCTCCGTCCAGACGTCGCCGGCCGGATTCAGGCACGCCACGAAGTCTCCATCGCCCAGGAACAGCGAGCCGTCCTGCGCCGCGCATTGCTTCTCGTCCGCGGCGCCCCAGCAGGGGCCCGTCACCGTGGCCGCGCAGTCCTCGTGCGTGCCGGGCAGCGCGCACACGCGGTAGGTCGCGTAGGCCAGGCCATGCACCCAGCCCGGGTCGTAGCAGGAGTAGAGGTTGTTGAAGATGGGCTTCACCTGACGCTGCTCGGGCCGTTTGATGGCGTAACGGTCCCGGGTCACGTTCACGACCTGGACGTCGATGTCGTCCCGCAGCGCTCCGGGGCCGAACATGCTGCCGTAGAAGGCCCCTTCGCGGATCCGGTACACGCCCCGCTCGGAGAGCGGAAGCTGCGCCGTCCCCGTCACCGCCACGGTCACCCGCCCGCTCGCGGTGCTGTTCCAGGGCGCGGTCATCACCGTGAAGTACCCGCCCTGCGCGGGGCACGTGATGCTCACCGAGGGATTCGTTATCGCCGTGGGCCAGGGCGACGACGAACCCGGCAGGCACCCCTCGCTCGCCTCCATCAGCTCCGCGGAAGTGCTGTCGCACCCGGAGATGCCGCTGCAGACGCGCATCACCATGCGAGCATCCGCACTGGCCCCCAGCGGCGCTCCCACGCCACACGCGGAGGGGCCTCCCGTCGGACCACCCGCGCCCACCGACACCGTCTGGCCCGCGGGGCACCACCCCACCGAGTGCATCGTCCAACCGCAGTCGCGCCCCGCGCCCACCGCCGTACCGGAACAGGGCGCCGAGCTGTTCACCGACGCCGCTGAGCCCTGGATGTGGTCCAGGGGCGCCGCCCAGGCATCCAGCGCGAAGGGCTCCGCGATGGAGAGAAGGGGCTCGTGGATCTCCCCGCGCATCGACAAGCCCACGCGGTAGCCCAGCGCGTTGTTGCGCGCCAGCAGGCAGGCCGTCACGCGCTTCAGGCACGCGGAGTCCTCGGACGGAGCACTCGTGCGCCACTGGGGGCACAGGCCCGCGCCGCCCTGCCAGTGGCTGAGCTGCGAGTTCGTGGGATGGAGGGGATTGAGCCACGCCAGGCTCTCATTTGCTTTCAACGCGCAGCCCACCAGGTACTCCATGAACCGCTGGGCGTACGGATCACGCAGTTGATTGGCGATGAGCGCGCTCTCCGGACCGGCGACCATCGCGTCGGGGTCGAAGAGCGACTCCAGCGAGTGCGTCGCCAGGGCCTCGTTCGCGGCGTGGTTCGCGGCGATGGCGTTGAGCACCAGCTCCCGCGTCGTCAGCGAGTTGGCGATGCGGATCTCCGCCTCGCTCGTACCCGACGCGATGTCGGAGCCTCCAACTTCTGCCCCTTCCGGGAGCGCGGGCTCGCAACCCGCCAGGGCCAGCAGCAGGAAACACCAGGGGACTCGGGGAAATGAGGAGGCCATCGCGCGAACGCTCCTAGGCAGGATTCGGGGGACGGGGCGGGCTGGACCAAGCACAGCCCCCACCCCCGAAGGAAACCCCAGGCGTGCCCTTCTTGTCTTCCTGTAGCGCGAAACGTTACGGCGACAGGCTGCTGTAGCGTTTCGCGCTACAGCGCTTCACGGGCGAGTTCCGCCTTCAGTGCGTGGAAACGCGTAGACCACAGGGGCGCCTCCGCCACCGCGCTTCCGGCCCGCCCAAGCCACGTGCGGGCCTCCAGCACCGCGCCCGTGCGTCGGGCGATGCCGGTGGCCTGCAGGAGGATTTCGGCCTTCTCGTCGGGAGAGGCCAGGGAGTCCGCTTCGGTGAGCAGGGCCTCCCACTCCGGCGCGAGGAAGGCCCCCGCCGCCTGCTGATGGACCTGGAGCTCCACCAGCCGCCGCATGATGGCGGTGGGAGGCAGCGACTCCGGAGGACAGCGCCGTGCAATCCAGGCGAGCTGCCGGGCCGCCGCCGCTTCGTCTCCCGCCGCGGCGTGGATGCGGGCAATGAGCAGCGCATCCACGGGCACGGGATGTTCGCGGAAGAAGCGCACGCCCAGTTCGTGCGCGCGCTGGGCCAGGGGCAGCGCTTCGTCCAGGCGGCCCTGCATGTAGAGGACCTCCGCCAGGTTGAAGGTGGACCAGCGCTCCATCTGCGCGTGGGCCAGCTCCCGCCCCAGCGCCATGGCGCGACGCAGGTCCTCTTCCATCCGCGCCACGTCGCCCTGTCGCAGCCACAAGAGGACGCGGTTGCTCAGCACTGCGGCCTTGTGCAGGCCATCGCTCGCGGCCTCGCAGCGCTCCAGCGCTTCGTCGAAGCGGGCAGCGGCCTCCGGTGCGCGGTCCAGGAAGGTGAGCGCGGCGCCCAGGAGCGCCAGCGACACCACCAGCGTCTCGTGGTCCCGCGCGCCCTCGGCGCCCTCCGCGGTGGAGGCGAGCACGCGGGCCGCGGCGGCCCACTCGCCCTGACGCACGTGCAGTCGCCCCCGGGCCAGGCCACAACGAAGGGACAAGCGCGGCGCATCCAAAGGCTCGACGGCCTCCAGCGCCTCGCGAGTGCACGCCGCGGATCCGTCCGAATCCTCCATCCAATCCCGAGCGGTGGCCTCCTCCAGCAGCAGGTCCACCTCCAGCGCCGCATCCGCCCGAGCCCGAGCGAGGGCCCGCGCCGACGACAGGTCCGCCAGGCTCTCGCGGAAGCGCTGGAGCCGGTGGCGCACGCGTCCCCGTCCCGCCAAGGCCTGCGCGCGACGAGCGTCATCGGCCTCCGGAAGCAGCGCCAGCGCGCGCGTGTAGTGCTGCTCCGCCTCCACCGGAAGGTGTCCGGCGCGGGCCTCCTCCGCCAGCGCCAGATAGTCCCGAGCCGCCTCCAGGTGGGCACCACAGGCCGCGGCATGATGGGCGCGGCGACGGCGTTCGACCACGTCATCGCCCACGCTGGCCTTCAGCGCGGCGGCGTGCAGCGCGCGGCGGGGTGCGGGAGGAAGCAGGGCCTCCAGCGCCTCGCGAAGCAACGGGTGACGGAAGGCGAAGCGCCCGGGCCCCGAAGGGCGCAGCAGGCCCGCGCGAGCCAACCGCTGCAACCCCGCCCCCGCATCCAAAGCAGCGGCGCGCGACAACTCCGGTCCGGCCGCCAACTGGCGCAGGGCCGCGTCCACCCGAGCCACGTCCACCTCCGTGCCCAGCACCGCGCACAGCCGCGCCAGCACGCGGTGGACCTCCGGTAGGCCCGCCAGGACGCGAGGCGCCAACCGTTCGAAGAGCGGCGTCACCGACACATCCAGCAGCGCATCCGGTGCGACGTACCACCCACCGCCCGGAGCCGAACGCAGGGCCCCGGCGGCCCGGAGCGCCCGGGCCAGCTCCACCAGCGAAAGGGGCACGCCCTGAGCCAGTTGCTCCAGGCGGGCCAGCACGGGCTCGGGGATGTGCTCCGCCGGGCGCAGCAGGTGGAGGAGCACCGTGCGACTCGCTTCGGGGGGCAAGGGCGGCAGCGCATGCTGTGAAGCACGGGCGCTGCGCTCTCCCAGGTGGGGACGCGACCCCAGCAGCGAAGGCCGTCCCGCCATGCAGACCCACAAGGGGGCGCGAGGTCCGGCGAGCGTGGCGCGCTCCAATGCATCCAGGCTCTGCGGATCCGCCAAGTGCGCGTCATCCAGCAACAGCACGAGGGGCGCCTCACGGGCCTGCGCGAGAAGCGCCTCGGCCAGGACACGAGGCTCCGCCGACGGACGGCCCACGACGGCCCGGAGCGCATCCAGGAGTGAATCCGCCACCGACGCATCCGGGGGAGGCGCGCGCAACCGCACCACCCGCACCCGACCGTCCAAGTCCCACCGCGAGGCGAGCGCCTTGAGCAGCCGCGACTTGCCATGCCCCACTTCGCCGGAGAGCACGCCCAGCCCCGGGACGGAGTCCGCGAGGCTGCGGTCCGCATCCGCCACCAACGCATCCAGCAGCGCGTCGCGGCCCACGAACGGAGGAGGCTCCCCCTCGACGCGAGCCCCTTCGTCGTCATGGAGGCGAAGACGCGCCCCCTCTCCCTCCGAAGGGTCGGTCCACCCAGGCTCAAGCCGCGCCAAGGCCTCAGGCGTCACCCACACCTCGCCCGGAGCGACCGCCACCGGCCACCAGGAGTCGGGCCGCTCCAGCGCGGCCCCTGCGACGCGAGGCAGGGTGGTGCCAGGATGCACATACAAGACGGCCAGGTGCAGGACGGCCATCGCCGCGCCAGACTCCACCAAACGCCGGGCCGCGAGCGCGCCCGAGCGAAGGTTCGCCTCCGCGGACAAGGACTCACAGAAGACGAGCAGGTAGCCGCCGTTCGCGACCCGGGCCAGCACCCCACCGAACGGCTCCAGTGTGGCGCCCAGTCCCGCCACCGAAGCGGAGGTGCGCAACCCCAGCACCGCCACCGGTCGAGCCCCCGAGAACGTCGCCAGGGCCACTCCCGCTGGAGCTCGGGCCTCCGGCATCCCGATGACCTCGGGAAGCGAGGCCTGGGCACACGCGGCATCGAAAGCAGCCAGCACCTCCAGGGCGCTCGCGAAGCGTTCGGAGGGAACCTTCGCCAGACACCGCGCCACCACAGCATCGAGCGCGACGGGCACCGGGGCGCGCTCGGAGACGCGCGGAGGGCGCTGACTCACGTGGCCTTCGCGAACCTCGTCGGGACTGCCATGGAAGGGAGGCGTGCCGGTGAGCAGCTCGAAGATCAGGACACCCAGCGCGTAGATGTCCGCGGCGGCACCCGCCTCGCGAGCATCCAGACACTGCTCCGGCGCCATGTAGACCGTCGTCCCCGCCCGGTTCCCCGCCTCCTCGGACTGCTCCGCCGCCGCGTCCAGTCGCCGCGCGAGCCCGAAGTCCAGCAGACTCAGCGCGCCACCCTCGCGAAGAAAGAGGTTCTCCGGTTTGAGGTCCCGGTGGGCCAGCCCCACCGCATGCACGCGAGCCACCGCCGGACACAGCCCCGCGAGCAGCTCGCGCACCCGAGCCAGGGAAGCAGCGCCGGAGCCAGGCAGCGCCGCCATCCACGCCGCGAGCGTCTGCCCCCGCAACAACTCCTGCACGAGAAAGGGCCTGCCACCGACGCGCCCCTCGTCGAACACCGCCGGAACCGTGGGAGGCCCCACGCGTCGGAGCGCCTCCGCTTCATGCGCGAAGCGGGAGTGGTGCGGCCCCAGGCCCACCTTGAGGGCCACCTCGCGGCCGTCCGATTCCCGCACCGCGACGAAGACCTGGGCAAAGCCTCCCACGCCCAACAAGGCGACGCCGGACAAGCCGGGGACGTCCGGAAGCGCCAGCAGCTCCGGAGGGGGACCGGGCTCGGCGGGGACGCCATTCACGGGACACGCCGCGCCAGGAGCGAGGCGGCGGTGACAGACCGGACAGCGCATGCGGGTGCCGAAAGGCTATCAGAGCGCCCGCGCCAGGACGATGCCAACCCCGACCAATCCCTCCCCCGCGATGAGTCCGGCCG